>CALGYO010000159.1 GCA_937934715.1 uncultured Desulfovibrionaceae bacterium
GATGGGCAGCGTCAGCACGGCCACGAAAAGGGCGAGCTGGGAGCCGGTTAGCTGGGACAACGTTTCAAACATGCGTTCCTCGCGCGGCGATAGTAGTCATTCGCGAAACCCTTGGCAAATCCCGGATCGATGCGGATATCCTGGCGGCTTCCGTCATTTCGGATCGCCCCGCCGCATGAAGATGAAGGCGAAAACGAGCGTCATGGAGCCGATGGTGATGGCGATGTCGGCCACGTTGAAGGCGGGCCAGTGGTACTGTTTGTAGAAGACGTCGAGAAAATCCACGACCTCCCCCAGCCGGATGCGGTCGATGAGATTGCCGACGGCGCCGCCCAGGATACAGCCCAGCCCCACGATCAAAAGGGTGTCGTCGTCGGGCACGGTCTTCAAGAGATGCCAGATGAGAAGCACGGCCAACGCGGTGGCGCAGAAAAAGAAATACACCACCCAGGGCAGGTCCGGCCGGTTCAGAAAACCGAAGGCCGAGCCCCTGTTCAGGACATGGACGATGTTGAAATACCCCGGGATGACCTCCACGGTCCGCATCAGGGGAATGTGATTTTGAATCCAGACCTTGGTCGCCTGATCCAAAAGGACAATGACCACGGTCAATATCCCGGCGATTGTATAACTGCGTCTCATTGCGCCCTGATTCCTCGCTCCGTGCCGCGCGTTGCGGTGAGCCGCGGTTAGCCTTCGATGCCGCGCATGACCGCGGCGCATCGGGGGCAGATGTCCGGATAGGCGGCGTCGGCGCCCAATTCCTCGGAGTAGATCCAGCAGCGCTGGCATTTCTCGCCGGGCGCGCTCAGAACCGCTATCTTCAGCCCATCCACCGCGTCGGAGACGTAGGCGTCCGCCGGGGCGTCACCGGCAGGAGCCAGCTCCAGGGCGGAGACGATGCAGATTTCGCGAAGATCCAGATCCTTCAGGGCGCTAAGCT
The DNA here is from genome assembly GCA_937934715.1 of uncultured Desulfovibrionaceae bacterium. Taxonomy (GTDB): domain Bacteria; phylum Desulfobacterota; class Desulfovibrionia; order Desulfovibrionales; family Desulfovibrionaceae; genus CALGYO01. The sequence continues at coordinate 944 of CALGYO010000159.1, forward strand.
CCTCGCGCAGCGCGTCGGGCAGGTACAGGACGATCTTGGCGTCCAGGGAATGCCCGATGGTTCCGGCCTTGCGCAGGGGCTCCGAGGCCTTGGCGATCTCCGCCCGAAGCGCGACGATGAACTCGAAGGTCTGGCGCTCGGATTCGCTCAGGTTCCAAGCCGGATCGGGGTCGAAGGACAGCTCGAACACGGTCATGCCCGGGCCTCGCTGGGAGACCGGGGCGTGCTGGAAGACCTCCTCGGCCGTGAACGACAGAATGGGGGCCATGTCGGTCATGAGCATGACGAGGATGCGCCACAGGGCGGTCTGGGCGGAGCGGCGCTCGCGGCTGTCCTCGCCCGAGACGTAGAGTCTGTCCTTCAAGATGTCGAGATAGAAGGCCGAGAGCTCCGTGACGCACAGGTTGTGCAGCCCGTGGAACACCCGGTGGAATTCGTAGCGCCCGGCGGCCAGCTGCATTTTTTTGTGCTCGCGCACGGCCACGTCCAGGGCGTAGCGGTCGAGGGGCAGCATGTCCGCCGGAGCCAGCGCGTGCTTTGCCGGGTCGAAATCGCTGACGTTGCCCAGGATGAAGCGGCAGGTGTTGCGGATGCGGCGGTAGGCTTCCACCTGCCTGGAGAGGATTTCCTCGGAGATGCGCACGTCGTCCTGGTAGTTGACGGCGGACACCCAGATGCGCAGGATTTCCGCGCCGTATTTGTCGATGATCTCCTGGGGCAGCATGCCGTTGCCCAGGGATTTCGACATCTTGCGTCCTTCGCCGTCCACCACGTAGCCGTGGGTAAGCACCTCGCGGTAGGGCGCCACGCCCCGCGTTCCGATGGAAGCCAGAAGCGAGCTGTGGAACCAGCCGCGATGCTGGTCCGAGCCTTCCAGATACATGTTGGCCGGGAACTGACATTCCGGGCGCTGTTCCGTGACCGCCGCGAAGCTCGTGCCCGAGTCGAACCACACGTCCAGGATGTCGTCTTCCTTTTCCCAATGGCTTCCGCCGCAGGCGGGGCAGGTCAGGCCCTCGGGGACGACCTCCTCCATGGGCGCCTCGAACCAGTAGTCGCACCCGGTCTTGTGGGTGGCGAACTTGGCGGCCACGCCGCGCATCCATGTGGGATCGTTGTATTCCTTGCCGCAGGATTTGCAAATAAGCGCCAGAATGGGCACGCCCCAGTTGCGCTGGCGGGAGATGCACCAGTCCGGGCGCTGGGCGATCATGCCGTAGATGCGTTCCTTGCCCCAGCCCGGAATCCAGGCCACGTCGTTTTCGATGGCGGAAAGCGCCTTTTCGCGCAGGCCGTTTTTCTCCATGGAGATGAACCACTGGGTGGTGGCCCGGAAGATGACGGGCTCCTTGCAGCGCCAGCAGTGCGGGTAGGAGTGGCGCATCTTTTCCACGGCCAAAAGATTGCCGTTTTCCTTAAGCTTTTCGATGACCAGCGGATTGGCCTCCCAGACGTTCTTGCCGGCGAAAAATTCCACCGAATCCAGGAACCGGCCCTCGTCGTTCATGGGGGAGAGGATCTCCAGGCCGTAGCGAAGTCCGGTCTCGAAGTCCTCGCGGCCGTGTCCCGGAGCGGTGTGCACCAGACCCGTGCCCGCGTCCAGGGTGACGTAATCGGCGGTCACCAGGGGGGACTCCCGGTCATAGATGGGATGGCGGGCCTTGAGGCCCTCCAGGGCCGCCCCGAAGACCGTGGCCAAGACCTCGGCTTCTGTCCAGCCGAAGGCGTCCTTGCGCGCGGGAAGCAGCTCCTTGGCCATGATGTAGAAGGAACCCGCCTCGCGGATGAGCGCGTACTCGAACTCGGCGTGGGCGGCCACGGCCATGTTGTCCGGGATGGTCCAGGGGGTGGTGGTCCAGATGACCACGAAGGTCTTTTCCGGATCGGCCTGGGGAAAGATTTCCGCCAGCCTCTCCCGGTCGCTGACCGGGAAGCGCACATAGATGGAGGGCGAGGTCTCGTCCGCGTACTCCACCTCGGCCTCGGCCAGGGCGGTCTTGCAGGACATGCACCAGTGGATGGGCTTCTTGCCGCGCACCACCGAGCCCTTTTCCACGAAATCGCACAACACCGAGGCGGTGGCCGCCTCATAGGCCGGATTCATGGTCAGATAGGGGTTGTCCCATTCCCCGAACACCCCGAGGCGCTTGAATTCCTTGCGCTGGATGTCCACGAACTTCGCGGCGTACTCCCGGCACAGCTTGCGGATGACCAGGGCGGGCAGATCGGTCTTGCCTTTTTCCTTGAGGCTGGTGGCCACCTTGTGCTCGATGGGCAGCCCGTGGCAGTCCCAGCCGGGCACGTAGGGCGCCTGATAGCCCGCCATGGCCTTGGACTTGACGATCATGTCCTTCAGAATCTTATTGAGGGCGTGGCCCATGTGCAGGCTGCCGTTGGCGTAGGGGGGGCCGTCGTGCAGCACATAGCGGGGATTGCCCTCGCGGGCGGCGACCATCTTGCCGTATACGTCGTTATCTTCCCAGAATTTCAGAATTTCAGGCTCTTTCTGCTTGAGATTGGCCTTCATGGGAAAAGCGGTCTTGGGAAGCTGAAGGCTCTTTTTGTAATCGCTCATGCTCGCGCCTTTGATAATGAGGTAATCGCGGCGAATGCCGCTGAAAGACAAACAGACTTCTTGGATCAAGCGTGGCGGGAAGTCAAGGCGCGGCCCGAATAGGGGGGCGGGGCAAGGGCGAACGGCCGCGAGGAGCCGTTCGCCCGGCGCTTTCTAGTGGTCGTACTGCTTGGCGTAGGCGGCGTCGTTGTAGAGCGCTTCGCCGTACTCGGCCGCGCCGTATTCGGTGATGATCTTCTGGCCGTCCGGGGAAGCCACGAAATCGATGAAGGCCGCGCCCGCCTTCTGTCCCGGCGTTTCCGGCGAGCCGGCGGCCAGGGCGTGGTAGGTGTTGATGAGCATGGGGTCGCCCTTATAAAGGATCGTCAGGTTCGGCATGTCCTTTTTGGCCTGGACCCAGGTGCTGCTGTCGGTCATGAAATAGCCGTTTTCGTCGTTGGCTTTTTTGAGCGTAGCCATCATGAAATCCTTGGTGACCTTGTACCAGTCTCCCTCCGGCTTGATCCCGGCCTTTTCCCAGACGGCCTGTTCCTTTTTATGCGTGCCGGAGTTGTCGCCGCGCGAGAAAAACAGCGCCTTGCCCTGGGCGATCTTGGTGTAGGAGTCCGCCGCGTTCAACGCGCTTGCGATGCCCGCCGGATCGGATTTGGGGCCCACGATGTAGAATTCGTTGGAGCCGATGAGCGTGCGTTTCGACGCCCAGCCGTCCTCCACCGCCTTTTTCTCCGCCGCCGGAGCGTGGACCATGATCATGTCGGCCTTTTTCTCCTTGAGCATCTTGAGCGAATCTCCGGAACCGGCCTTGATCCAGCACAGTTTCGTCCCGTTTTTCGCGTTGAAGGCGCTCGCCAGCGCTTCCAGAAGCCCCAACTCGCCTGGACTGCCGGTGGCCAGAGTGAATTGCGTGGCGCCGTCGCCGTAGACCGCCTCGCAGACCGCTTCCGTCTGGGCGCGCAGGGGGGAGGCGAGGAAAAGGAACAGGGCCAGAGCCAAAAGGATTCGTTTTACGGCCATTGGTTCTCCCTTGGTTGAAGGATATGATTGAACCTTCTTGTCACGATTTTTAGCATTCGTGTCAATGTTGACATATTGCAAGAATGACATGCCGCAAGGCGACGGGCGATGACTCGGGCCGCATTCGCTGGTCCTGGTTGCAAGGCCCGTCGAATACGCTTACTTTGAGCGCCCGTTACGCCACGACGAAGAGGTTCGCCATGAGACGCATCGTACCGGCGCTAGCGCTTGTCCTGACGCTGGCCCTTGCTCCTGCCCCCGCCCTGGCCAAGATCATGAAAAAGCAGGCGCGCGCCGAGGCCGCGCTTTCGCTTTCCATGAAGCTCGCGGCCACGCGCAACGCGCCTTGGCTCACCGTCTTGAAAAAAGACAATTTGTTCGAGGAGTTCGTTGACAACATCAACGCCTCCTTCACCCTGCCCGTGAACCTGACCCTGTCCGCGCGCGTCTGCGGCGAGTCCAACGCCTACTACAGCCCGGAAAACAAGGAACTCCTCTTTTGCCAGGAGCTGCTTTCCGATCTCTACGACCAGGCCAAGGAAATGGGCGGGAACGACAAGGAATTCGTGGACAGCCTGTACGAGGACGCCGTGCTTTTTACTCTCTATCACGAATTCGGCCACGCCGCCGTGGACGTCTACGACCTGCCCATCACCGGCCGGGAGGAGGACGCCGCCGACCAGGCCGCCGTGTGGATCATCCTGAACGGCGTCTGGGAGGAGGAAGAGGACGGGGTGGCTTGCGCCCTGGACGCCGCGGATTTCTTCGCCCTGACCGGGGACTACGAGACCGAGGACCTCAAGGACGCCAAGGACCTTCCGTTCTGGGATTCCCATTCCCTGGACTACCAGCGCTACTACAACATCGTCTGCTGGACCTACGGCTACAACCCTAAAATGACCGAGGATATTCTGGGCGAGAACATCGACAAGATCCTTGACCCCGAGCGCAAGGAGAGCTGCGAGGACGAATACGCCCTCATGGACAGAAGCCTCACCCGGCTCCTGCAGCCGCATTACAAGGAGTAGGGCGGACTCTCCAACGCCCGGGCCGTCATGGAAAAACGCGAAACAATCCCCCCGGTCCGCGAATCCTCCCCCAGGCGGCGCATTCTGGCCGCGCTGCGCGAAGCCGAAGCGCCCCTTTCCGCTCTCGAGATCTCGGCGCTGGCCGGAATCGCCGAAAAAGACGTCCGCGCCCATCTGGAACACATCGCCAAATCCCTGCGCGCCAGGGGTGAACGGCTGCGCATCGTTCCATCCACCTGTCATTCGTGCGGATTCGTCTTCGCCAAACGCGACCGGACCACCAAGCCCGGAAAATGCCCGGTCTGCGGGGGCGGACGGCTTTCAGAACCGCTTTTTTCCTTGTAAGGCCGTGATCGAGCGGCTAAATTGAGCGTGTTGCCGCGTTCAAATCGCGTTCACGGAACAAAGGAGCTCACATGCCGCTCAGCCCATTGGCGGGAAAGCCCGCGCCGCGTTCCCTTTTGGTCAACGTTCCCCGGCTCGTGGCCGCCTACTACAGCCTGCATCCCGACGCCGGCGTCGCGACCCAGAAAGTGGCCTTCGGCACCTCGGGACATCGCGGCTCCTCGTTCGACGCCTCCTTCAACGAGGATCATATCCTGGCCATCACCCAGGCAATCTGCGATTACCGGAAAAAAGAGGGGATCACGGGGCCGCTTTTCATGGGCATGGACACCCATGCCCTGTCCGAACCCGCCTTCATGACCGCTCTGGAAGTCCTGGCCGCCAACGGCGTAACCGCCATGATCCAGGAAGGCCGGGGCTATACCCCCACCCCGGTGATCTCCCACGCCATCCTGACCTTCAATCGGGACAACGCGCCCGTGAAGGCCGACGGCGTGGTCATCACTCCCTCGCACAATCCCCCCTGCGACGGCGGCTTCAAATACAACCCGCCCTCGGGCGGACCGGCCGACGCCGCCATCACCGCCGTCATCCAGGACATGGCCAACGCCTCCCTCAAGGACGGCCTCAAAAGCGTCAAACGCATGGACTACGCCAAGGCCCTGGCCGCGCCGTCCACCCATCACTACGATTTCGTGATGCCCTACGTGAAAGATCTGGCCAACATGGTGGACATGGAGCGCATCCGCTCCTCCGGCCTCAAGCTCGGCGTGGACCCCATGGGCGGTTCCGGGGTGGGATTCTGGGCGCCCATCGCCGAAATCCACGGGCTCGATATCGAAGTGGTCAACCCGGTCGTGGACCCGACCTTTTCCTTCATGACCGTGGACAAGGACGGCAAGATCCGCATGGACTGCTCCTCGCCCTACGCCATGG
>CALGYO010000160.1 GCA_937934715.1 uncultured Desulfovibrionaceae bacterium
AGGGCGATGAATTCGTTGCCCACGGGCGGCAGGATGGTGCGCCAGGCCTGGGGCAGGATGACGTAGAACATGGTCTGCGCCCGGTTGAAGCCGAGCGAGCGGGCGGCCTCGGTCTGGCCCTTGTGGATGGAGGAGATGCCCGCGCGGAAGACTTCGCCCATGTAGGCGCCGTAGCAGAAGCTCATGGCGATGACCGCGGCCATCATGTCCGGCACCTGCACGAATTTGCCCAGAGCGTAGTAGATGTAGAAAAGCTGTACCAGGAGCGGCACGCCGCGCACGATTTCCACGTAGGTGGAGGCGACGAGATTGATGTACTTGTTGCGCGAGATGCGGCCCAGTCCGGTGACGAGCCCGATGACCAGGGCCATCAGGATGGAGTAGATGGTCACCTGGAAGGTGACCAGGATGCCGTCGGGCAAAAAGGCCAGGATGCGCTGATAGGGGTCGGGCTGGAAGATGATCAGGCACAACAGCACGCCGATGGCGCCGAAAAAGGATATCCGCCAGGCCGTGAAAAGCCCTTTGTCCGACTTTTTGGGGATGGCGGCGCCGTCGCCCACGTCGATAATGACGTGGCCCGTTTTTTTATCCGAATGGGTTTCGTCTTTCATGGCTTCCAAAGGACCGGCTCCCGCGCCGCGCGGACGGGGGAGCCGGTTTGAAAAGGGTTGATGCGGTCGCTCTGCGGCTTACTGGCCGATCCACTTCTTGATGAATTCCTTGTCCAGACCCTTTTCCTGCACCATCTTGATGCCCTTGTTGAGCTGGTCCAGGACTTCCTTGTTGCCCTTTTTCACGGCCACGCCGTAATATTCTTCCTCGGAGGTCTCGACGATGCAGGCGATCTTCAGCTTTTCCTTGTACTTGTCATCCTGCAACGCGTAGTTGGCGGCGGTGGGGTCGTCGCACAGCACGCCCGCGATGCGGCCGTTGTACAGGTCTTCGACGGCCAGGCCCACTTCGTCGTAGGACTTGGATTCGACGCCGTCGGCCTTTTTGGCCATGAAATAGCCGGTGGTGCCGATCTGGGCGCCCACGGTCTTGCCCTTCAGCGTTTCCAGGCAGCCCTCGGGAGAGTCCTTGGGCACGATCAGGGCCTGGCGGACTTTGAAATAGGGCGTGGAGAAGTCCATGGTCTTCTTGCGCTCGTCGGTGATGGAGACCGAGGAGCAGACCGCGTCGTACTTGCCCGCGTCCAGACCGGCGAAGATGCCGTCCCAGGCCACGTTCTTGATCTCGATCTCGTATCCGCCAAGCTCGGCGGCGGCTTTCATGTAGTCGATGTCGAAGCCCACGATCTGTTTGTTCGCATCGACGAATTCCATGGGCGGCCAGGTGGCGTCCGAGGCGATGATGATCTTTTTGGCCCAGGCGGTTCCGGTCAGGAAAGTCAGGGCGATGACCAACAATACGGCTTTCTTCAGCATGTGCGATCCCTCCTCGTGAAATATGACGTTTTTGGTAAAATTCCGTTACGCGTCGTCCGAACCAACATGTTTTGGCGCACTTCGTCTAAAAGTTCAAGACGTAAATGCTGAAATTCATGGTCCTTCCCTGGTTTTTTGGGAAAACCGTCGCCGGAAAGGGTTTTTTTTTGCCGGAAATTCGCGAAGCAGTCTGTCCGGGGCCAAAGGGGCGGCCGCGGGCTTCTTTTTCCCGGGGGCTTTTTGGGCTAGAAGGGATGTAACAACGGGAGGAACCATGGCGCAACTGGGAAAGCTGCTGCTTGTCGTGGGCGCGGCGGCCGCGATTGCCGGATGCATCCTGATCCTTGCGGGAACACCCGGTCCCGTCGGGGATTTCATCCGTAAAATCCCCTTGGGCCGCCTGCCCGGCGACATTTTCGTCAAACGCCCGGGCTACTCGCTGTATTTCCCCTTGGCCACGGGGGGCGTCATCAGCGTGGTTCTCAGCCTGATACTCGCGCTCCTCAGAAAATAGATGTGGAGTTACCTCCTGAAATATTGGATTTTCTCTTGATGGGATTCGATTGTTACTCCTGACCTTTTGTGATAAACCCGCCCTCCATGTCCTGTGATATTCTCGCTTTCATCCGGGCCAACAGGAAAATCTTCATCTGGGGCCTGTTTTTCGCGCTGATCTATCTGATCAAGTCCTACGGACTGTTCGGACTGGTCTTCATCACCTATATTTTGTGCTTCATTTTCAGCAACCTGGCCAAGAGTCTGGGCGCGCGTTTCAAGATTCCCCGGCGTCTGCTCATCACGATCATCTACGTTCTTTTTCTGGCGGCGCTTTTCCTCATCCTGTCCATCGTCCTGCCCAAGCTCGGTTCGGAGTCCGCCATCTTCATCAAGAAGCTGCCGGAAACCATCGCCAGGATTCAGAGCTATCTGGACAAGGCGGCCATGGGCAACCCCGACATGGAAAACCTCATCATGCGGGCGAAAAAGCTTCTGTCGCTGGAGAGCATCGTGGGCGTGGACGTGGAGGCGTTCTTCGGCCTGGTCATGAGCTGGCTCAACCAGATCACCAACTATGTCTCGTATTTCCTGCTGGGCACGCTGTTTTCCTTTCTGATTCTCTTCGACCTGCCGCGCCTGACCGAGCAGACCAGGGCCTTGCGCGACACCAGGATGCGGGGATTCTACGACGAGACCGCCGAAAGCGTGGCCGCCTTCGGCAAAGTGGTGGGAACGGCCTTCCAGGCCCAGATGATGATCGCCGCCCTGAACACCGCCTTGACCTGCGTGGGGCTTTTGATCCTCGGCGTCTCGCCCATCGTGCTTCTCGGCACGGTGGTCTTTTTCTGCGGGCTCATTCCGGTGCTCGGCACCTTCATCTCCTCCACGCCCATCGTGCTTCTGGCCTTCAATATCGGCGGGTTTTCCCTGTCGGTCTGGGCCATTGTCATGATTTTGATCGTGCACACCATCGAAACCTATATCCTCAATCCCAGGATCGTGTCGGCCATGTTCAAGATCCGGCCGCTCATCACCCTGGTCATCCTGTACATCGGCCACGCGCTCTTCGGCTTGTGGGGCATGCTGCTTGGCGTGCCCGTGTCCGTCTTCATCTTCCGGTACGTGATCCTCGAGCGGAAAAACCCTGGGCCTGGCGACGCGGCCTGAACGGGCGTTTCGCGAGGCGAACCCTGAATGGTGCTGAAACGATGGTGAAGCGGCGTTTTTTCGCGATGGCGGTCTTCCTGGCTCTCCTTTCGCTCACGATCCTCGCCCCCGCGCCCGGCATGGCCGGGCTGGAGGAGGGCAAGCAGGCCTATCTGCAAGGGGATTTCGTCCGGGCCTTCCAGGAGTTCATGCCCCTGGCCGAAGCCGGAGATCCCATGGTGCAAAACCAGATCGCCGCCATGTACTACAGGGGCCAGGGCGTTCCCCAGGACTACGCCAAGGCGGCGGAATGGTTCGCCAGGGCCGCCGATCACGGCTCCGTGGACGCCCAATATCTGCTGGGCAAGCTCTACCTGAGCGGCCAGGGCGTTCCCCAGGACCTGGAGCTCGCCGCCAAATGGATCACCGAGGCCGCCCTGGGGGGCAAGAGTCCGGCCAGGCTCCTGGCCGCCCAGATCTACCTCGACGGCCGGGGCGTGCAGAAAAACGAGATGAAGGCCTATTTCTGGGCCGTCATGGCCCGGCAAAACGCCACCGAGGTCCAGCGGACCCAGGCCGACGCCCTGTGCGCCCGCATCGAGGGGACGCTCACCCCCCGGCAGATCGAAAGCGTCAAGGAGATGGCCGCCAACTGGATCAAGAACAAACGCTGACCGGACTCCTCCCCGCCGGTCCCGAAGCCGCTATCGCCCGCCAGAACGCGTTTTTTTCAACTTTCCTTGACTTCGCGTCAGTAAATTGACAGGAATTTCCCATCCAGGTCCTCCCTGTCCCTCGGACAGACGGCGGACCGTCTTCCCGGAGGGGGAATGGAACTCAATCTCTCAGGCATCGTCGGCGACAGTCCGGCCCTCAAGGACGTCTACAAGATACTCGCCAAGGTGGCGCCCACGGACAGCACCGTCCTGGTGACGGGCGAGTCCGGCACGGGCAAGGAACTCCTGGTGCGCGCCCTGCACTGCAACAGCAGGCGCGCCGGAAAGCCCTTCGTGCCCGTCAACTGCGGGGCCATTCCCAAGGAACTTCTGGAATCCGAACTCTTCGGCCATGAGAAAGGCGCTTTCACCTCGGCCATCCGTTCCCGGGCCGGTCGGTTTGAACTGGCCGAGGGCGGCACCATTTTTCTCGATGAAATCGGCGAAATGGACTTGAGCCTGCAGGTCAAGATCCTGCGCGTGCTTCAGGAAAAGGAGTTCGAGCGGGTGGGCGGCGTCAAGACTTTCAAGGCCGACGTGCGCATCGTCGCCGCCACCAACCGCGACCTGGAAGAAGAGGTCAAGGCTGGACGATTCCGGGAAGACCTCTATTACCGGCTCAACGTCATCCCCCTGCATCTGCCCCCTTTGCGCGAGCGCGGCGGCGACGTCATGCTCCTGGCCGAGTATTTCCTCTCCAGGTTCTGTAAAACCAAGAACCGGAAAAAACTCGAGATCTCCGATTCCGCTAAAGGTCTTTTCATCCGCTACCCCTGGCCTGGCAACGTGCGCGAACTCGAAAATTTCATGGAGCGCATGAGCATCCTGTGCGATGGGGAATGCATCGAGGCCGAGGACTTGCCCGCGAAAATCCTGGAGCACGCCGGGTTCGCGCCGGTCATCGCCGAAACCGCCGCCCAGCTCCAGGGATTCGCCTGGCCGAGGATCGAGGACATGCTGGAGCGGAATATGGGGCTCAAGGAATTCATCGACAGGATCGAGGAAAACCTGCTCCTGGAAGCCCTGGAACGGGCCGAGGGGGTCAAGAACCAGGCGGCGGAGATCCTCGGCATCAAGCGCACGACCCTGATCGAAAAGCTCAAAAAGAAGAATCTGAACGCGTAACCCGCACAGACGGCGACGCCGGCGCGCGCCGGCCGCGAACATGGCGGCCGGACGGAGCGCCCCGGGACAAAGCGCCTGAGCACGGACCTTGCATACCATTACGATGTGATCACACGCGCCGCGACCAGGGCGACCTGGCTTCTTCTCGCCGCCTTCCTGGCGGCCGCAACGCCCAAGACGCTTTGGGCGGTAAGCTATTCCTTCACCACCAAGGCCGACCAGGATACCCTGAACGTGGTTTTCGACGCGCCGGGCGTTTTCCCGACCATCGTCAGGACCGGGCCGCGCCAGATCGCCCTGCAATTCCCCCCTGGCGCCGTCTCGCCTCCCAAGATGGAGGAAGCCATCAATTTCAAACAGTCGCGCTTCATCGAAAGCGTGGTCGTGGCCGGGAACAGGATCCTCATCACCTGCAACACCAACCAGTTCGGCTTCGTGGGCTGGCCTGCGGGCGAGGAAGAGCTCAAGCTGCAAATCTACCGCGATCCCATGGGCGCCAACTGGACGCCGCCGACGGAGAAAAAAACCGGAGAACCGCAGCCCCAGACGCCAAAGCCCGAGGCCGCCGGACCAGCGCCGAACGCGGACATTCCCACCGTGACCGAGCTTGATTTGCCGCCGCCCGCGGACGGTTCCGGCGATGGCCCCGCCGCTTCGGGCGCCGTGGCCGCGCCGCCTTCCTCCGGCTCCGGACCGGCCGCCTTGCCCGACCTGCCCAAGCTGACCGAGCCCGCCAGGGAACCCTTCTACGCCGCCAACTACGCCGTGCGCTCCAAGATTTCGAAAGCCGGACCCGACGCCGCTGTTGTCCTGCGTCCCAACGGCGCGCCGGAAACCGCTACAGGCGCTCCCTCGGGCGTCACGGCCACGGCGCCGGGAACGTCCGAAGCCGGGGGCGCCGTGGGCGGGCGCGTTTCGGCCGAACCCGTGGTCAAGCTGCCGCCCATTCCCAAGGAAATCGACGGAGAGGGCGAGGTCAAATCCGGCGTGGCGAAACAAGGCGCGGTCAGGCAGGGCGTGGCGAAACAAGGCGCTGCCCCTGTGGCGGAGTCCGCCGCGCCGCAACCCCTGCCCGCCGACATCGCCGTCAGCCCGGAAAGCGCCAGGGCCTCGGGCAAGATCAGCCGTCCCGGGTCCGCCGGGAAGACCGCGCAGGCCGTTACGCCGCCTCCGGCCCAGGAAGCGGGCGGAACCGCCGGACCGGCGGCCGGGGGCGTCGCGAGTCAGACCGCCGCCGTCCCGGACGCTTCGGCCCAGGGCGCCGTGCAGGGCGCCGTCCAGGCGCCCGCGTCCACGGGAGGCCCTGCGGAAGGCGCCGCTCCCCAAGAGGCCGCTCCCGCGCCGCAAGGGGAGCAGGTCGTGGCCGAGGCCGAAGGGGCCGCTCCGGAAGGGGAGGCCAAGGACCCCTTGGCGGACGAAACCGCCCAGTACAACGCTTTGGTGGCCGCCCAGGCCGAGAAGATCAACGGCGAGTACGACAAGGCCCTCCAGCAGATGGAGACCCTGAAGGCCCGGCCGGATTTGGCCAGGGATATCCGCGAGGAGCTGCTCTACAGCATCGCGGAATTGTATTTCGACAAGTACAAGAGCGATCTGCCGGCCAACTACGACAAGATCGAGATGGCCCTGCAAGAGGCCATCAATTTCAACACCAAATCCTTGCGCGCGCCGAACGCCCTTTTGCAGCTCGGACTGATCAACCTGAAAGCCGGAAACATCCCCGAGGCCAGCGCGTACTTCACCATCCTGAAAAAGAAATTCCCCAATGACGAGAACGTGCCGCTTATCAATTACTATTGGGGCGAACATTATTACGATAAAAAGGAATACCAGAAGGCGGCCAACGAGTTCCAGACCCTTGTTGAACAGTACCCGGAAAGCAAGTTCGTGCGCGAGGGGTCCATGGGGCTGGCGAAATCCTTCGTCAAGCTCGGACACTACGACGCCGCCGCCCAGATCGCGGACTACATCGACAAACGCTGGCCGCGCTACTATGTGGAATACCCGCCCATCCTGCGCATTACGGGAGATATTTATTACAAGCTCGGCAAATACGAAAAGGCCAAGGAGCTGTATCTGGCCTTCTACAACATCGTGCCCGAGTCCCCGGAGACCGACCTGATCCTTGCCCGGCTCGGAGACGTGTATTCCAAACTGAACGAGCGCGTTCCGGCCCTTCAATTCTACGACAAGGCCGCCAGGGAATTCCCGGACAAGGAGGGCGGCCTGCTGGCCAAGATGCGTCTGGTCGAGCACGGCGTGTATGACGATCCCACCATCCAGCAGATGTTCCGGGCCTTCGCCCAGCCCGGTCCCTCGGGCCCGGACCGGATCTACGCCGACATCGTCAAGGAACACCCGGACAGTCCCCTCGCGCCCATCGCCCAGCTCAAGCTGACCATCTGGAAGCTCTACAAGGGCGATTACCTGGATTGCATCGAAGCCGGGAGCCAATTCAAGAAACTCTTTCCGGACAATCCTCTCCTGGCCAAGGTCGAGGAGACGGCCGCCCAGGCATTCGACAAAGTGGCCATCACCCTCATGAACGAGCGCAACTACCAGCGGGTCATGTCCCTGTGGCGGGACAACCCCGTGCTGGCCGGCGCCGAAGGAAAAATCGGCGAACAGGCCCGGCTCTCCCTGGCCCTTGCCATGCTGCGCACCGGCAGCCCCCGCGAAAGCCTGGCCATGGCCCTGCCGCTCATCACCCCCAAGCAGACCCAGCCCGGAACCATGGCCCTCATGCTGGCCATGAGCATCTACCAGCAGGGCAACGCCTGGAACGATCTTTTGCGCCTCATCGGCCGCGCCCGGGACTGGAGTTTCACCACGGACCAGCGCCAGCGGGTGGAATTCGCCGCGGCCCTGGCTTTGGAGAATCTCGGCGACTACAAGCGCAGCCGCCCCCTTTGGGCCAAACTGGCCGCCGACCCCAGCCTCGATCCCGGCAAGCTCGCCTATGCCATGTACTACCAGACCAAGCAGGCGGCGGCGGACAAGGACGCGGAGAAAGTCCAGATGTACGCCTCCCAGGCCGTGGAACTGTTCCAGGAAAGCGGCAAGGACCCCGGCAAGCTCCTCGATTCCATGAACATGCTCATCGAAGCCCAGGTCCAGCTCGGTCTGTTCCCGGACGCCCTCAAATGGTCCGAGGAATACGCCAAGCGCGTGGAGCAGGGCGGCCCGGACTGGGCGGCCAACCAGTTCCGCATGGCCAAAATCCAGCGCGATCTTGGCGACGAGGCCGCCTGGAAAGCCACCCTGGAAAAAATGCGCGACGACATGCCCGACTCCCTCTACGGCAAGATGGCCGCCTCGGCGCTTTCCAGCAAGGTCCTGGAACAGCGGGCCGAAGCCCTGACCAACGTCAATTGAGGGCGGCGCCTCCTTGCCCGGACCGTCCCGCGGCGTTATCCTTTTTTCGGTTCCCCCCTATCGACCTCGTCCCAAGAGGAGCGGAGCATGAACAGATCGCCCATTGTCGCCGGACAGTTCTATCCCGGACAACCCGCCGCATTGGCGGGCCTTGTGGCCAAATACCTGGGCGCGGCCGTGAAAAAGGACGCCGAGCCCACCATCCTGGCCATGGTCCCCCACGCCGGATATCCCTATTCCGGGCCGGTCTGCGGCGCGGTCCTGGCCCAGGCCAATCTGGCCGATCGCATCCTTCTCCTGGGCCCCAACCATACGGGGCGCGGCGCCCGGCTCTCCCTGTGGCCTGACGGCGCCTGGAACATCCCCGGCGGCGCCGTGCCCGTGGACGAACGGACCGCGTCCGCCCTTCTGGCCGCCGAACCGGCCCTCACCCCGGACAGGGACGCCCACCTGGGCGAACATTCCCTGGAGGTCATCCTGCCTTTCCTGCGCGCCCTCAACCCGGACGTCTCGATCATTCCCCTGTGCGTCAGCGAGCACAACCCGCAACGCCTGCTCGGCGCGGCCGAAAACATGGCGGATGTTCTGGCCGGGCTGGATCATCCCGTCTCCATCGTGGTCAGCTCCGACATGAGCCACTATGTGAGCCGGGAGGAAGCCGAAACCCTCGACGCTCTGGCCCTGGAACGCGTGGAGGCCCTGGACCCCGAAGGGCTCTACCGGACCGTCCGGCAAAACGGCGTCACCATGTGCGGCGTCCTGCCCATGACCCTGGGCCTTGCCATGGCCAACCGCCTGGGCGCCTCCAAGGCCCGCATCGCCGCCTACGCCACCTCGGGAGACGCCACCGGCGATTACCGCCAGGTGGTGGGCTACGCGGGCGCCATCGTTTCCTGACGCGCTGTTTCGAAAAATGCGACGGATGTGTGACGGATACGCTCAGGCGTTCCGTGCTGGTTCATAAAACGGCTCTCCGGTCCTTCCTGCAACGCCACGGCGCGGCCAAGACGCAAAAGAGGCGCATGCATGCCCTGGCCTCGACAAAATCCGGGAATGGAGTATGACAATAGCAGGGTCCTCTCAGGACGCCGGGTTTCTTTGACCCTTTTGCGGAGCTCCCGGCGACGTCGTCAACAAGGAGAAACGCCATGCGACGCGCAGCGCTCGTCATTTCCCTCGTTGCTGCATGCTCCCTTTTCGCCGCGACCGCCTTTGCGCAGTTCGGACTCATCCAAAGCGGCATCGACGCCATGACAAAAGGCAAATCCTCCCAGGGCGCCCCGGCCGCTCCGGGCGCCAATCCGGCCGTCAGCGCCAACGCCCTGAAACAGGAAACGACCTTCAAAAATCCCGCCCGCAATTTTGAATTCACCATCCCCGCCGGTTGGGAAATGATCGAAGGCGATCCGGCCTCGGAAAGCTGCGGCTTCCGCAACATGGCAAACTCCCAAGGCTTCCTCTTCCAC
The DNA here is from genome assembly GCA_937934715.1 of uncultured Desulfovibrionaceae bacterium. GTDB lineage: Bacteria > Desulfobacterota > Desulfovibrionia > Desulfovibrionales > Desulfovibrionaceae > CALGYO01. The sequence goes on from CALGYO010000160.1 coordinate 9,757, forward strand.
ATCGAACAAATGGTCCCGAGCTTTCCCGCCAAGTCCGCCGTGTCCGCCGGACTCAAACAGGACAAGGAACGCGTCACCATCAAAAAGCTCTTAAGCGCCGAACGCCGCGACGACGGCAACCCCAAGAAGAAATGCGGGGTCATCGGCTGGCAGATCGTCGAGGCGCCCCAAAAAAACAGCTTTGAACGCATCATCTGGCAATGCTATGATGGAGAAAACTATTACATGAATTTCAATGCCTACAGCGACAACGACGAGTTCGCCGCCGCAAGGCCGGTCCTGGAAAAAATCATGAAGTCCATCAAGTTCTGCAAGTAACCGGATACGGTTCCGGCCTTTTTCCGCCGCAAGCCGGGAGTAGGCCGGAACCGCGCCAAGGAGCGCGCGCCCCATGTCGCAGCCGCTATTCCCCGCTCGCCGCCATCTCTCCACGATCCTCGTCCCGCTGCTCGCCGCCCTCATGCTCCTCGTCCCGGGATGCGCCCCCTACAGGGCCGCCCCCCCGCCGGACCCCGTCGCGCCGTCCTCCTACCCGACCGTCGTGGCCGACGATGAATGGGAACTCGCCGCCGTGCGCTACCAGTTCCCCGGAACCGGCATCAATCTCGAAAACGCCGGACTCACGCCCGTTCTCCTCATCGTCAGGAACAAAGGCGACCGCTACCCCCTCATCTGGCCCGGCGAAGTCAACGGAACTCTGAGCGCAAACCAATACCTCCCCCTGAACGCGCAACAAGCCGCCCAAATCGTCGTCTCCACCGAAGCCGGAGCCGAGGCCGCCAGAGCCGCTATCAAAGGCGCCGCCGCCGGAGCCGTCATCGGCGCGGGACTCGGCGCCCTCTTCGCCGCGCCCATCGGCGGCAACGCCGTCTGGCAAAGCGCCCTCTTCGCCGGGGGCATGGGCGCCGTCGCCGGAGCCGCCACCGCCGCGCCCGCCACGCTGGCCGAATTCCAATTGCTCGTGGACGAGGATCTCTACGCCTACTCCTGGAAACCCCTGCCCGTGCCGCCGCACGCCACCGTAAACGGCTACTTCTACTTCCAAGCTCCGGCTTCCCCGGCCATCCTCAACGTCGTCATCCGCGCCGGGGCCGACGTGCATGCCTACGCCGTGCCCATCGCCGATCCGCCCGTGGCCGCGCCTGCCGCGTCGGGAGGCGCCTCCGGCGGCCAGAGGGGCGCCGCCCCTCTGGACTCCCCGCCAGGGGGATGATCCCCCTGAACCCCCATCGGCTGGGCGGTCAGGCGGGGATGAGGCGCGTGGACGTTAGCGCGTAAGGCGAGGGGGGAGAGGCGGTCGCGTTGGCGAAGGACTGGATTATCGGAATTGCCGGAACTGTCGGGAGCGTCGGGGGTGGCGGGCGGGTTCGAGCCCAGGCTTGGGAATTTCGGGGGGCCGGGGGAGGAAGCGCGCTACGCGCCGCTTTCCTCCCCCGGCCCCCCGAAATTCCCAAGCCAAGTCGCCGTCGCGCTTCGCACGAGTTTTAGATGAAGGGGATCGGTAAATAAGGAAAAGGGGGCGCCGGAGGCGTTTCTTAAAAAATCTTGCCAGGGTTCAGCACGCCGTTGGGGTCGAACAGCGCCTTGACGCCACGCTGGAGTTCGATGCTTCTGGCGGACAGTTCCATGGTGATGAAGGGTTGTTTGGCGATGCCCACCCCGTGTTCGCCGGACATGGTGCCGCCGAGGTCCAGGACTTTCCGGATGAGCGGGCGCAGGGAGGCTTCGGCCCGGTCGCGTTTTTCGAGCGCGCTCGCGGTGAGGTTCAGGTGGATGTTGCCGTCGCCCGCGTGGCCGAAGGCGTAGATGTCGAGATCGAATTCCTGTCCGATGGCGGGCAGGGCGGCGATGAGGTCCGGGATGCGGGCGATGGGCACGGCCACGTCCTCGGGCAGGTAGACCGGCGCCGACTCGTTGATGCGCAGGGAGATTTGGCGGCGTACGTTCCACAGCCGTTCACGTCCTTCCTCGCTTTGCGCCGGAATGATTTCCGTCGCGCCGTAGGCGAGACAGGTTTCCTGGATGGCCGCGATGTCCTTGGCGGTCTGTTCCGGGTCGCCGTCGGTTTCGAGGAGCAGCATGGCGGGCGCGCCCTGGGGCAGGGGGAAGGGCAGCAGGCTCTCCACGAGTCCCAGGCATTTGTGGTCCATGAATTCCACGGCGCACGGGGAGAGGCCCTGGGTCATGACCCCGCCCACGGCGGACACGGCGGCCCGGGCGTCGGGAAAGAGCGCGGCCATGCTTTTCACGGTCTTGGGGCGGGGGATGAGCTTCAGGATGAGTTTGGTGATGACCCCTAGGGTGCCTTCGGAACCGACGATGAGCCGGGTCAGGTCGTAGCCGACCACGCCCTTGCGGGTGGAGACGCCCGTCTCGATGATGTCGCCGGTGGGCAGGACGGCGGTGAGGCCGAGGACGTAGTCCTTGGTCACGCCGTACTTGACGCAGGCCGGGCCGCCCGCGTCGGTGGCGGCGTTGCCGCCGA
>CALGYO010000161.1 GCA_937934715.1 uncultured Desulfovibrionaceae bacterium
CCCCGCACCCGCGGGGAACACTTTTGCTGCGCAAATGCTCCGAAAAGGGGCCGCGGATCATCCCCGCACCCGCGGGGAACACATATCAACGACCTCTGGAGCACGGTCAACGGGCGGATCATCCCCGCACCCGCGGGGAACACCGCCCTGGGAGTCGCCCATGGTTGAAATCGACCGGATCATCCCCGCACCCGCGGGGAACACTGGCGGCGGCTGGGCTCGTTCCGGGCCCGGATCGGATCATCCCCGCACCCGCGGGGAACACATGTCGCGCGCACGGACCTCTTCAGGCGTCAGCGGATCATCCCCGCACCCGCGGGGAACACTCGGGCCTGTGGGTTGACCCTGAGGACGCCGCCGGATCATCCCCGCACCCGCGGGGAACACTCGACTCCCGGTACGCGCGTCAACGCTCTCGGCGGATCATCCCCGCACCCGCGGGGAACACTCTACGCCCGCATGCGCGCCGTGCTCATCGAGCGGATCATCCCCGCACCCGCGGGGAACACATCTTTAAGTTTAGACAGGTTGCTCCGTTGGCCGGATCATCCCCGCACCCGCGGGGAACACCGCTCGATGGAGGCGTCCAGGTCGTCGATTTCCGGATCATCCCCGCACCCGCGGGGAACACCTCGGATGCTCATCCCGGCTAGCGGCTTCGGCCGGATCATCCCCGCACCCGCGGGGAACACGTGTGTACACCGGTGCTTGCGTCCTCAGAAACCGGATCATCCCCGCACCCGCGGGGAACACAATCAAAAAGGCAGGCCGGGAGAGCGCGACGGCGGATCATCCCCGCACCCGCGGGGAACACGGCTGATGCACGCCAAGCTGCTCTGCATATCCCGGATCATCCCCGCACCCGCGGGGAACACGCCAAATTTGAGCGAGAGCCCAACCCGAATGCCGGATCATCCCCGCACCCGCGGGGAACACACACCCTACGGCATGCCCACTGTACCCATGCACGGATCATCCCCGCACCCGCGGGGAACACCGGCACATGGCCTGCGCTCTGGCACTGGAGGCCGGATCATCCCCGCACCCGCGGGGAACACTACTACGCCAGACCGCTCCCCACATGCATGCACGGATCATCCCCGCACCCGCGGGGAACACTTGTCCACAAAGGCGGCGAACGCGGCCGGGTCCGGATCATCCCCGCACCCGCGGGGAACACTGCGAGGTAAATTTTCATGCCGCCACCTCTCCCGGATCATCCCCGCACCCGCGGGGAACACGCATCGGCCTGATTCCTAAGCGAACGATGGACCGGATCATCCCCGCACCCGCGGGGAACACAAGCACGGAAGATCGCTGAAGGCGTCAATGAACGGATCATCCCCGCACCCGCGGGGAACACGAGCTCTCTTTCCATTTTCCCTCTCCTTGTCTCGGATCATCCCCGCACCCGCGGGGAACACCGAAGTTCCGGTCGTAGGGGTTCGTATTGGTCCGGATCATCCCCGCACCCGCGGGGAACACCCGAGCCGCCGGAAACGGTGAGGGTTCGACTCCGGATCATCCCCGCACCCGCGGGGAACACGTCTCGGAGATCTTCGACATGATCTCTTCGGCCGGATCATCCCCGCACCCGCGGGGAACACTGGCATGCTTGTGGCATGCTCGTAGCATCCGGCGGATCATCCCCGCACCCGCGGGGAACACAGATCATGAACCGGGAAAAGAAGTCCATCGACTGGATCATCCCCGCACCCGCGGGGAACACTCCATCCTCGACATAGCCAAGGGCCCCAAGATCGGATCATCCCCGCACCCGCGGGGAACACAAACGGGCCAGAAAAGCTTTTGCGCTTGCCGTCGGATCATCCCCGCACCCGCGGGGAACACTCGATCCCAAGCTGCTTGATCGCGATGTGGACCGGATCATCCCCGCACCCGCGGGGAACACGAACGGCCCAAGCATCAGCCGGATGAGCACGTCGGATCATCCCCGCACCCGCGGGGAACACCGCATGTACTCACCCCTGGCCTTACGTATGCTCGGATCATCCCCGCACCCGCGGGGAACACGTCGAGAGCATGACCATCAGCCCCCATATGGTCGGATCATCCCCGCACCCGCGGGGAACACGTCGTCATGATCCCGGAAATGGCCATTACGCGCGGATCATCCCCGCACCCGCGGGGAACACAGGGCGACCTTGTTTTCGACCCGTTCGGCGGCCGGATCATCCCCGCACCCGCGGGGAACACGCTCGTCTCCTGGTTAGGGTTTGCCTCCCTCCCGGATCATCCCCGCACCCGCGGGGAACACTCGGTTATCGACGCGATCGTTTCTTTTAACCTCGGATCATCCCCGCACCCGCGGGGAACACCGCTTCTTGCGGGGTTGGCCTGCCGCTCATTTCGGATCATCCCCGCACCCGCGGGGAACACCCTGGCCGAACACCCTGCCCCTGTCCCTCAAACGGATCATCCCCGCACCCGCGGGGAACACAGCATGTCGGTGAAGTCCATCTAGGCGTCCTCCGGATCATCCCCGCACCCGCGGGGAACACTGTTGAAAGTGAATTTGAAAATCTATTCCGCACGGATCATCCCCGCACCCGCGGGGAACACACGTCGCGCAGCGCCAGGATGTAGTCCGCAAGCGGATCATCCCCGCACCCGCGGGGAACACAAAATCTCCCGGTTCGAGACGTCGCCGTCCCTCGGATCATCCCCGCACCCGCGGGGAACACCCGCGTAACCGTCGAAGGATCGAAGCCAGTCTCGGATCATCCCCGCACCCGCGGGGAACACTTCGCCTACCTGATACTCCCGCCCGGCGTAGTCGGATCATCCCCGCACCCGCGGGGAACACATCGCGATGGGCTTACCATCCTTGATATAAGCCGGATCATCCCCGCACCCGCGGGGAACACTTGCCGCCAGACAGGCTGACGACCTGATTCACCGGATCATCCCCGCACCCGCGGGGAACACAGTATTTTCCGTTGGCGTTCGGCGACGACGACCGGATCATCCCCGCACCCGCGGGGAACACCTGATCGCTCCTCGAGCTTTTGTCCAAGTGATCGGATCATCCCCGCACCCGCGGGGAACACTCCTGCCAGAGCGCCCAGGCCCGCTTGTGCAGCGGATCATCCCCGCACCCGCGGGGAACACTACATGACCGCCGCGGGCAACGCCAAATCGCCCGGATCATCCCCGCACCCGCGGGGAACACGAGGCCGATGCCCGGCAAGACGCGCTGGCGGTCGGATCATCCCCGCACCCGCGGGGAACACTGTTGCAATAGCATGCTTATTTTACACGCGTTTTTCGCCAAGGCAAAATCCACCAAAAACACCATATTTAATTGTCAATGATCTTAATGTGTTAGAGCTATTCAGCAAGACCCTTTTCCGGAAGAAAGGAAACAAGCTTCAACCCATCGAAATCACAAGGTATGCGGCGGTTCGCCCCAAGCGTGCGAAACTCGAATCCAGATTCGTTCCGGGCGCTCCAGGCCATGACCGCATTGCCGTCCTCAATCCCGTTCTCCACCGTGTTCCAAATCATGTCGCGAACCTTCACCGAGTAATTCCCAATATACGCTCCGGCCCGGATCTCAAGAAGCCAGACCGCAAGGCGACCGCGAAGCCGGGGGGGCGCGTTCTCAACTACGATGACCATCATCGCCGATGCCCTCCTCATCCTCGAAAGCCGGTCCGACCGCGTCCGACGGCGCCTGCGGTACGGCAAGACCTCCCGCCGAGAGGACGTCCTCTATCTCCGGAATCATACGTTTTAACAGCTTCGATTCCCGGAAACCGTCCCGACAGGACAACCGTACCGCCCTCTCCGGCTCGGCCGGATTTTGCGCCGCCACGCGAAACGCCGCGGGAACAACCGTCTCGAACTTGTACAGGTCGGCAATGTCATAAACGAAACTGCGCGGCTTGCCCGTATGCACAAAGCCTATCGCCGGCGCATATCCCGCCGCAAGGATAGCCGCTTCGCAAAGCCCGTGCAGACAGGCCGTGCCCGCGCTTAAACAGCGGTTGGGCACATCGCCGCTGCCCCACTCCCGGTGGTCGTATTTACGGCCCTTCCAGGGAACGCGATACTGTCGGGCCAGCAGCTTGTACATCTCCCGCACGCGCGCGCCTTCGATGCCGCGTAGTTGGTCCACGCTGCGCCGCGAGGGCGGTTCCTCGCCGAAACGCACGGCGAACATCTTCCGCGCCACCTTGCCTCTGGCCTCGGGATCAAGCGCCAGCGCGGCCTGGTAAAGGAGCTTATCGCTTCTCGCCCCGCCGGGTTGGCCGGAGGCGTACAGACGCACCCCGGCCTCCCCGACCCAGGTGAGAAGCGTTCCGGCCCGCGCGGCCAGCGTCACCGCGGCATGGCTCACCCGTATGCCCGGCTCCAGCATGATGCAGGCGACGCCGCCAACAGGAATGTGGGTGCGCACGCCCGAAGCATCCACAAGGACAAAGGAGCCGTCCAGTACGTCCAGGTTTCCCTTTTCCAGAAAAACCATGGTGGCCCGTTCCTTGAGCGCAAGCGGCGTCAGGCGCGGCAGCACGGTTAGGCCCTCCTGGCGAGCAGAAGCCCGCAACCGAAGCCTTTGGCCGGACCAACCCCATGGCGAAGGGCGGCAAGCGCCTTGTCCGCGTCGCAGACTTCGGCGAATCCCGCAAAATCCAGGGTTCCGAAACTCGCCTCTCTTCCCCCGCGCCGATACCGCCGCACCATGTAGCTTTCGACCACGAGACTCTGGTCCTCGAAGCAAACCCCCATGGCCTCCTGGCGGGCGAGCAGCCATTTCACCCCCTCCCGCTGGGACAATTCAGCGCGGGAGGGCGGCGTTTCGCCTCGGTCCTTGTAGGGTTTGCGCGCATCCTGGACCACGTCATAACGCTTTTGTTTCCCGTCGTTATCCTTGCGCTTGATGACCGCATTGGCCCGAAGCGACAGGTACAGCCGGTCTCCGGCGGCGAGCTTTGGCGCATAGGACTTGACGGCCATGCGCCAGACTCCCTTCCCGTCCACGGGCTCGCGGGCGGACAAAGCCAGATAGGTCACGGGGTCGATCTCCCGGAACAGGAAATCGCGCTCGCGGTCCGGCCCGTCGCTGAAAAGGTCCCAAAGGGCCTGATGCGCGTCGTAGACGTTTTTGAAGATGGCCTCCTTGGACCGGAGGATGAGCTTACTGAGGAACATGGCCGGCCTCCTTCTTGTCCAAGCGTCCCGGAGCGACCTCGGCCATGACGGCCCGGCGTTCGGCGAACTGTCGCCGCCCATGATCCGTGGTCAGGTCGCGCACGAGGGGCTTTTGCGTCACGTTGGAAAGCTCCGCCGCTTCATCGGCCACAAGCAGACAGGCTGCAGGTCGTTTCCAGGTCCGGGCGAACGCTCGCGCGTCCAGGGGATAGGCGGCCAGGGCTTCCTCCACGCCGCCGAATTCCCCTATTTCGGGCTTGAACGGCAGCGACGGCGGACAGCATTTGCGGCCCAGGTACGGCGCGAAAACCGGCCGGCGAAGAGCCTCGGCCAGGGCTTCGAGCGGATGGGGCGGGTCCTCGCTCGCGGCCCAGACACAGACCGTGAAGTGCGCGCCGCACAGATAGCCACGCCGCGACAAGACCGTGTACGGCTCCTCGTCAGGCCCGAGCATGCCGCCCAATTCGTCGGCGCGGGTATGATACGTCCGCTTGCTTCGCTCCGGCGGCGTCTGGATGGTGTGGTAGTCGAGCAGCGGCGTTCCCGGATCGTCCACCCGAACGGCTACGCCGTAGCCGCCGGTCAGGGCGCGAAGCCGCTCCTCCTCGCCGCGCCGGACGCCGAGGCAGCCGGCCAGAAGCCCAAGGACGGCCGACCGGCTGGGGTATTGGGCGCTCAGGCGCGACTCCCCCAATGCCACCAGCCCGAAGGCCGAAAGCATGCCGTGGAGTTGAAAGGTCAGATAATGCGTCATGGCCTACTCCGTGACAAAGGCCACGAGGTCTTTGAGGGTTCCGGTTCCCTTGAGCGCGTTGAAGGCAATGGCGGACGGCTGCTGGCCGTAAACCGCATCCATGGATTGTTTGCTCTTATCCAGACGGGTAATCGCCAGCCCGCCGACATCGCCGTCCCGTTCGTCGCTTCTTTCCCCCACGGGCTCAAGAAAGGCCAGGGAGAGGTTGCGAGGGGCGTCGTCTCCTTTTTCGGCCAGGGCGAAAAAGGCGTAGGCGCGCGAGGCGTAGCTGGCCTGTTTGCCGGTCGGGGCGACCGTGCAGGCGGCGGTCGTCAGGGCGGCCAGGGATTTTTTCACAAGCGCCTCGTCGCCGCCGAGGTTTTCGGTCAGCAGGTCGCGGTCGATGCAGACATAGAGGTAGTAGACGCCCGCGCCGAACTCGGCGACGCCCATGTGACCGGCCCCGGCGTCGTCGCGGTTGAGGTCGTCAACGGCCGTGAAGAAATCGTCCTCGGCCACGGCGCGGTGCACGGTGACGGCGTGGGCCACCTGAACGGCGGCCTCGACGTTGAACCGGGCGCTGGCGGCGAGCATCCGGCCGAACATGGCGATGTCGGCGGCCTTGGCGTCGGCGCGAAGCAGGTTGAGGTCGTCTTTTTCCGGCGCTTTCCCCGACAGGCGGCAGGCTTCGGTCAGTTTGGCGACGGCTTGCCGCTCCTCAAAGCTCACATGGGCGAGCTGCTCGATTTCCAGGGATTCGAGGAGTTCCTTGCGTTTCTGGGCCGGGCTTGCGTCCGCCTTGGTTTTGGGTTCGGGCTTGAGCTTGCCGAAAACCCCGCCGATGGCCCTGGCGATTTCAACGGCCGTTTTTTCCTTGAGCGCGGGAAGCGAGCCTGCGGCGTCCGAATCCTCCCAGACCGCGTCCAGATCGGCGCCCTGGGTCAGGGCATGGAACGCCTTGCGGCCAAGCTCCTTGGTGCGCACGCCGAGATGATCGCCGCCAAGAGCGGTTTTGAAGGCGTCGGACGTGCGCCAGGCGCGCTTGAGGCTCTGGGAGGATACGCGCAGCCTGTTGGCCGAGCCAAGGCGCATGGACTTGGGCGCGCCCAGATCGTCGCGGTTGAGGTTGGCGGCGGGGTAGCTGGTCAGGATATGGAGCTGGATGAATCGGGACATGGCGGATTCTCCTTATTTTTTGGCCTTGCGGTTGACGTAGTATTCGACGGCCCAGGCGCGGCGGGTCTTGTCGGTCCAGTCGGACGCGCCGGTCACGAGGCTTTGGATATGGGCGACTCCGCCCAGATAATCCACGAGGCGGCGCAGCATGAGGAACAGGTCGTCGGGATCGGTCGTTGCCAGGAGCTTGCGGAACCTGGGGTCGCGCACGGATTCCTGGCTTTCCTCGGCCGGGGCGAGCTGCCGGGCGAAATGCCCTTCGGGCGGCGCCTCTTTCACGTGGACCAATACCCCCACGCCCAGGGCGAGACGCAACGCGCTGTCGGCGTCCAGGCTGATGCCCGAAGCCGCCAGCAGGGCGAGCAGGCCGCGCTGGTAGTCGGGCGAGACGAAGACCTCGTCGGGCGTTTTGGCCCGGCGCAGTCTGGCGCGAGCGCCCCGGTTCTCCTTGAGGCCTTCCCACCACCTGCGAAGTTCGCCCCAGAATCGGGCGCTTTGCTCGGAAGAGCCGTAAAGCAGGGATCGCAGTTCCATCAGGATTTCCCCTCCTTTTTCGTCGGGATGCCCAGAATTTTCGCACAACCGGCGGCGTTGAACGCCCGCATGCGGTTGAGCGCGGCATAGATCTGCTTGGCCTTGCGGGGCGGCGCGCCCCCGTCCTCGGCCACGGATGCGAAGATCGCGTTGGCCGCGGCCAAAAGCGTATCGCGCCAGCTTTCAGAGCCCGCGGTGAGCGTATCCAGCTCCCCGAGATGGTCGATCGTTTCGCGGACAAGGCCGTAAAACGCGGTTTCGGTTTCGGCCCAGAACATGGTCTCAACCATGGAAAGCAGCGTCGCGCCGGGTTTGACGTCGCGCCCGCCGTCGGAAAAAAGGGCTTCTTTTACGGCGGTGAGGAGGTTGCGGCGAACCTGATCCGCAGCCTTGACCAACGGCGTGACTTCACCGAGGAATTCCCCGTCCTTGCCGGGATCGAAAAGATAGAGCGGGTATTCGCCCTCGCACCAGTTAATGACCTTCATGTTGTCCGTGTCGTAGCCGAAGGCCCGGAGCCGTCCTTTTCTTTCGTCATCGCCTGGCGCCTCTTCCCGGTAGTGGTCCACGGCCTGGGCGGGACTGACGGGGAACTTTTCCTTGTCGCTGTCGCCGACTGCCAGCCCCAGCCAGTGGTTGTAGCCCCGGCCTTCGCTGACGCCTTTGAGGCTGAGCGGCTCCTTTCCCGGTCCCTGCTCCCGGTACGGGGTCAGGGGGTGCCTCCAGCCAACGCCGTAGTTGGCGCCGTAGTTGGTGGTCCAAAAGCGCCGCACGAAAACGGCGTACGCCTGTCCGCAAACCGGGCACAGGTCTTCGGGCTCCTCCTCCGGTTCAAGCAGGATGCGCCGGGGCATGCCCCAGTAATGGTGCAGGAAGGACATGCCATCGCGGTGGACTTCGGAGCCCGCTTTGTGGCTGTCGCGGGTTGGCGCGGCCCAAGGGAAAACCTTGCCCGGAATTGCTTTCGGATCGCTCGGCAACGGGTCTACGCCTCTGTCGTTCAGCGGCAGGACGTTGTTCCAGACGGTTTCCCAGAGCGTGTCGCCGATGACGAGCGTGGTCAGCGGGCCGCCGCCCCGGATGGAGACGCGGTAGCCGACCCCGCCGGAGGGCGCGTAGGCCTGCATGGCCGCAAGGGCGGCCGCCGCGCAGGCCGGGCAGAGTTTTTCCGGCGGCTGGCCGCGCTTGATGAAGACGTCGCTGTTGTTTTTGGCGGCGTTCTCGCCTGGCGTGTCCATGAGCAGGGCCGCGATGGACGAAGGCGTTTTGGCTTCGGCTTCGGTGAGCGTCAGATCCTGCATGAAGCGCGGCCGCTCGCCGAAGAGGTTGAAGTAAGGGAGCAGGGGGGCGAAGGCGGCCTGGAGCGCTTCGGGCGAAGGCGGCTCTTTGAAGCCGTGTTTCCATGCCGTTTCGTTTACGGGCGGCCAGGCGGTCTGCGCGAGGCCGATGAGCAGTTCGAGCAACGCGCCCTTGAAGTCCGGGCGGGCCGCGTCGATGTCCACGGGCGGATCGGGGCCGGTGATGCGCCAGGGCGCAATGCGGTCCGTCGAACCATCCCGGCGACGAATCGGAATCCAGTTTTCGGATAGGAGATTGAATGGATGCATGTTGCCTACGCTCCATCGGTTAAGTTTACCTATATGGATACTCGATAACAATAATGAAAGCCAGGACAAATGGCTGTGAATTAACAGGAATACGCTATGACGCGCAGTAAATAAGGGGATGGTTGGAAGTCAAGTGAACCAGAAGCGATATGCTGCGGCAACTCCTCAGCATATTAAATTATATCCTAAGACAAGAGGTTGTTTTTATCCATTGGCCCCATAATGCAACCCTGCCCCCCGCGTATAGCGCAAATGCCCCCACTCCGGCAGCGCGCAGCGCCAGACGCCCGGCTCCCCGGATTCGGCCAGGGGGACGGGCAAGGACCAGCGGCAGGAATCCGGCATGGTCGCGGTAAACGCCGCCAGCCGCTCCTCCCATTCGCCCTCGGGCGCAAGGTCCTTTACCCGCCAAGCCGGGATGGAGACTTCCGAGCGGGCGCAGTTCTGGGCGGTCATCGCCGAACCCGCCCACAGTTCGAGCTTGTCGCCGATGACCTTGATCAGCCGCAACGTCGCCGTGGGCTCGCCAAGGCGCGTGGGCGTGATGCGATCGTCGTACCAGGCGCCGCCCGCCGCGCTCTCGCCGTACCCCTGCCCAAAATGCAGCGCGTTGGCCCTGGCTTGGCTTATCTCGGCGTAGCGCTTCCCCCATTCCCTGTCCTGCGCGTCGGCGAGCGTCTTCGGCGTGGGCAGCCGTTCCTCGTCATAGGCGCCTTCAACGAGGTCGCGGGCGTCCCGGGGCAACTCGATGCGCGCATGCCCGGCGAGAAGTTTCGCCGTACGCCACAACAAGCCGTGGGCCGGATAGACGAAAAGGCCTTTGCCGAGTTCCGCCTCGCCCCAGCCGGGGCCGGGCTGCGCATCCACGCGGGGGGCGATGACGAGGGCGGCGGGCGCGGCGAACCCTTCGGGCCGCCAGGACCGCCGATGGCGATGGCCGCGCCCCAGCCGCTGGAGGATGAGTTCCATGGGCGCAAGCTCGGTAACGATGAAGTCTCCATCGATATCGAGCGATTGCTCCGCGACCTGCGTTGCGACGAGGATTTTCCCGCGTCGCGTCTCCCGCGTCGCGCCCTTGCCGAAAATGGAAAGGACGCGTTCCTCGATGGCCAGCCGGTCGCACAAGGCGAAGCGGGCGTGGAAAAGGATCAGGTCTTCAGGCGGCAGGCGTTCGGCCAGCCGGGCATGGGCGGCGACGGTCCGATCCACGGTGTTGCAAAACATGATGGCGCAGCCCCCGGCCGCATGGACGGCGACCAGCTCGTCGAACGCGCGTTCAAGGTCGTCCGTCATCTCCACGGCGACAAAGAGCGTACGCGTTTGCGGCAAGGGCGTTTCCTCGAAAGCGCCGGAGGCGATGCGCGTGGCCAGCGGCAACGGTTTGTCGGTCAAACCGGGCGGGGGATATCCGGCGCCTTCGCAAAAGGCCTTGGCCAGCCCTTGCTTGATGCGACGGGGCAGCGTGGCCGAAAGCAGGATGGCGCTGCCGCCGAGCCCGGCGTGGAAGGCGAGCAGCCGCTCCAGAAGGAGCGTCGTATAGGCGTCGTAGGCATGGACTTCGTCGGCGATCAGAACGCTGCGGCCAAGGCCGAGCAGCCGCAGGCACTGGTGCTTGCTCGGGAGGACGGCGAGCAGGGCCTGGTCGAGGGTGCCCACGCCGCAGGGAGCCAGAAGCGCCTTTTTGCGGTTGTCCGCCAGCCAGGCCGAACAATACGCGCCCGACTCCAGGGCGTCGTCCGCGTCTTCCTCGTCACTGTCGCTGGGCCTGCCTTGCTCAAGGCCGATGCTGCCCAAAAACGCGTCGCATACGCCGCGCGCGCCATGCGCCAGCATGAGCGACGGGACGCCGGTTCCGGTCTCCTCGAAAAGCGCCCGGTATGAATCCGCCAGCCTGGCGTACATGCCGTTGGCCGTGGCCATGGTGGGCAGGCCGATGTACAAGCCCTCGGCCTCGCCCCGGGCCATGAGGGCATGCGCGGCGAGCAAGGCGGCCTCGGTTTTGCCCGCGCCGGTCGCGTCTTCGAAGATGAAAAGGCGCGGTCCGCTCTCCAGCCCGGCGACGGCCAGCGCGTGGGATTGGAGCGGCGTGGGCTCGAATTTCTTGTCTATATGCGGCAACAGGTCGTGAAAGCCGCCTTCTTTTCGCGCCGCCGGACACAGGACGCCGCTTTGGGACACGGCGGCGCGGGCCCGGGGGAGCGCATAGTCGGCGTAGTAGTCTGCAAGGGGCATCGGATCGGCGACGTAAGGAAATCCTCTGCCCGAACCGATCCAGTCGGCCAGCGTCAGCAACCCGGCAAAAAGCCACGATACTGGTTTGAAAAGGTCCTCAGCCGCATCCCCGCCAGGCAGGCGCAGGGCCGAGGGCAGGAGCAGTTTGCCCGCCTCGTCCAGGAAGCTGGAGAGAGCCTCCATGGTCGCGGCGGGGAACCACAGGTTGGCGTTCAGTCGTCGCGGCGGCCTGCCATGGTGGCCGAAAGCGGCCTGGGCCAAGGGCCGCAGGATGTCGCGCGCCTGGCCCTGCGGCAATGCGAGAAGCGCGCCGGGCCAGGCGTTACGGAGCGCTTTGTCGAAAAATACGGCTTGACCAAGGTGAGAGTGGTGTTCTTCTACGCAACGCCTCGGTTTGGGCCCGCCGCCAAGGGCGGTCACGATATCCGGCCGTACGCCCTGAAAAGCCGGGGAAAATTTGCCCAGATCATGGATGGAGGCGAAGAAAAGAAGCAGCTTTTCGAGGTCCGTTGGGGCCATGCCCGGGACGAGGGCGCAAAGCCGCCCGCGCAGATGGGCGTCCACATCAAGAATGCGGCTCGCCACGGCGGCCACATCAAGGCAATGATAGACGAGTAAGTGGCAGGAACCGTCTATTTTTGAGGATTTACCCCAATAATGGTACATAGCGCGCTCAGTTGTTCAGGACATGGGCATAGTCCGATGCATTATACTTGCTCGAAATAAAAAGAGTGGGACTGTGACCTGCCGGGTTTCTTCGGGCCACTCAATTCTTGAGGGTGGCCCCCTGGT
>CALGYO010000162.1 GCA_937934715.1 uncultured Desulfovibrionaceae bacterium
AGCGTTGCGATCGGATGGCGGGGGGGACGGTCCCGGCGGGCGCCAGCCGCGCGGCTGCGAGCGTTGCGATCGGATGGCGGGGGGGGACGGTCCCGGCGGGCGCCGGTCTGTACGGACGGCGCGGCGCGTGGTAACGCCCTCTCATGCCGAACATCCGCTTTCTCCCCCAAGACATCGTCATCTCGGCGAAGCCGGGACTTCCCCTGCTGGACGCGGCCGCCAGGGCCGGAATCCTCCTGGCCGCCGATTGCGGCGGCCAGGGCGTTTGCGGCCGCTGCGCCGTCAAGGTGGCCGCGGGGCGCCTGCCCGGAGACGGCGGGGACGCCCTCTCCCCGGCCCTGCGCGAAAAAGGCTACGCCCTGGCCTGTCAATCGGTCTGCGGCCACGATGATCTCGTCCTTCAAACCGACGTCTCCCTCTCCGGCGAGGGGCAATTCGTGGAAACGGCGCCCCCATCCGGGGTGGACGTGCTGGCTCCGCCCACAGGCGCGCCCGGCGGCCTTCTTCCCCTGGCTTCCCTCGTCGCCCTGCGCGTGGACAAGCCCGGGATCGAGGACGGGCTGTCGGACGCGGACCGCCTGCTGCGCGCCCTGGCCCGCGCCCTGCCCGGATCGTCGCCGGTCTTCACCCTGGAGGCCCTGCGCGGTCTGGCCGCGGCCCTGCGCCAGGACGAAGGCCGGGTCACGGCGGCGGTCTGTCTCAGGGAAAACGCGGGCCGCATCCTGGCGGTCCTCCCCGGCCATGCTCCCCGTCCCTGTCTGGGCGCGGCCGTGGACCTCGGCACCACCACCGTGGCGGTCAGCCTGGCCGACCTGACCCAGGGCAGGATCCTGGCGGAAAAAAGCGCCTACAACGGGCAGATCTCGCGCGGTCTGGACGTCATCAGCCGCATCAACTACGCCGCAAGGCCGAGGCGGCTGGAGGAGCTGCGCGAGCTGGCCCTCGGGACCATCAACGCGCTCATCACGGACTGCGCGCGCGAAGCCGGACGCGACGTCCGCGACGTTTACGCCGTCTCCCTGGCCGGAAACACGGTCATGAGCCACCTGCTCCTCGGTCTTGCGCCCGAGCATATCCGCCTTTCCCCGTATACGCCCACGGTCCGCGTCTTCCCGGCGCTGACCGCCCGGGAGGCCGGTCTCGCGGCCCATCCCGAGGCCGAGGCCGTCCTGGCGCCGTGCGTGGGATCCTACGTGGGCGGCGACATCGTGGCCGGGCTTCTGTCCACGGGCATGGGCAAGGCCCCGGGAAAAAGCCTGGCCGAAGGCGAGGTGGAGCTGTTTCTGGACATCGGCACCAACGGCGAGCTGGCCGTGGGCGGGACGGATTTCATCATGACCTGCGCCTGTTCGGCCGGTCCGGCCTTTGAAGGCGGCGGCATTTCCTGCGGCATGCCCGCCCGGGCGGGCGCCGTCGAACGGGCCGCCCTGTCGCCGGACGGAAGCGGGCTGGTCCTGTCCGTGATCGGCGGCGGCAAACCGGCCGGGATCTGCGGTTCGGGCATGATTTCGCTCATGGCCGCGCTGTTTCGGGCGGGGATATTGGATCCGGCCGGAAAATTCGACGCTTCGGCCGCGCCGCCGGGCATGCGGACGCGCATCCGCCGGGAGGGACGCCGGGCCGTGTTCGTTCTGGCGAGCCGGGAGGAAGCGGCCCCGGCCGCCGGAGGCGAGGGCGAAGAGCTCGTCATTTCCGAGACCGACGTGGAGAACTGCATCCGGGCCAAGGCGGCCATCTACTGCGCCTGCGACCTTCTGCTGACGCATATCGGCCTCGGATTCGAGGACATCTCCCGTTTTTACATCGCCGGAGGCTTCGGCCGGTTTCTCGATATCGCGGACGCCACGACCATCGGACTTTTGCCCGACATCGGCCGGGAGAAATTCCTGTACCTGGGCAACGCCTCCCTGACGGGGGCGCGCGCGGCGCTGTTCGATAAAAAGAAGCGGCGGCGCATGCTGGAGCTGGCCGAAAGCATGACCTATGCGGAGCTCATGTCCAGCCCGGAATACATGGACGGCTATGTGGCGGCGCTGTTTTTGCCCCACACGGACGCCGGGCGCTTCCCGAGCGTGAAGACGGGAAAATAACGCCCGCCCCGGGAAGGGCTCAGTCTATCTTGAGCCTCCGCAGGCGTTCCAGCACGGCCCTGGCCACGGGCAACAGGCGATCCAGGGCGGCCTGGGCTCCCTTGACCCCGTAGTTCCTGGCCGCGTGCTCCAGATCGCGGCCGCGCGCGGCCATGAGCCGCGAGCCGATGGGGATGGCCGCGTTGACCAGGGAATGGGCCAGGGCGGCGGTCTCTTCCAGGTTCTCCCTGGCCATGGCCCGTCCGATCCGCGTAAGGCTTTCCTCCACGCTGGCCAGGAAATCCCCCACCAGGGTGGCAAGCAGGGCCTCCCGGCCCTTGAAACGCCGGGCCAGGGCGGCCTCGTCCAGGATGTTCTCCGGCTCCTCACCAGGTTCGGCGGCGCTTTCGGCGCGCGTCGCGCTCTCCGGGCCGGTCCGCCCGGCGGGCGCCGTCTCCCCGGCGGCCTTGCGGATCTCCAGAAAAAGCGTCTCCATGTCCACGGGCTTGGACACGCAGGCGTTCATGCCCGCCTGAAGGAATCGTTCGCGGTCCTCCTTCATGGCGTAGGCGGTCAGCGCGATGATGGGCGTATTGGGGTCCAGGATATCCGGCGAGGAGGCTCGGATGCGCCGGGAAGCCTCCACCCCGTCCATCTCAGGCATCTGCACGTCCATGACCACCACGTCGAAGCGTTCCTTTTCGAGCTTTTCGAGAACGTCCAGCCCATTGACCGCCGTGATTACGTCATGGCCCGCGTCGGCGATGAAATGGGAGAGAAAGGTGCGGTTGACCAGATTGTCCTCGGCCAGGAGCACCTTGAGCGTGCGCGGTTTCCGTCTCAGGCCGTCCCGGACGGCCGGGCCTGCCTGATTGGCCGGATCGGCGGCCCCGGACGGCCGCGCCGTCCCGGCGCCCGTATCCGGCCCGCCGGCTTCCTCGGCCTCTCCGGCCGCCAGCGCCGAATCCGCCGCCTGAACCTGGGGCGCGGGCGCGAACACGGCCGTGAAATAGAACGTCGTCCCCTTGCCGGTTTTGCTTTCCACCCAGACCGCGCCGCCCATCATTTCGACCAGTTGCTTGCAGATGGACAGGCCAAGCCCGGTTCCCTGGCTGTGTTTCTGGTAGGAATGGCCCACCTGGCTGAAACTTTGGAAAAGCCGGGGCAGATCCTCGCCCGCGATGCCCGTTCCCGTGTCCCTGACATGGAACAGGAGCTTGATCTCCTCGCCCGGCCGCTCCACCCGCTTCACGTCGAGCGAAACCGAGCCCTGGTCCGTGAATTTCACGGCGTTGTCCAGGAAATTGCGGACCACCTGGGTCAGCCGTATGGGGTCGCCCATGACCAGGGCGGGGACGCTGGCCGCGATGCGCAGGTTGAGCGAGACGCCCTTGGCGTCGGCGCGCACGGCGAAGCTCTTCATGATCCTGGACAGGGTCTCGTGCAGGTCGAACCCCACCGGCCGCAGGTCGAGCTTGCCCGCCTCCATTTTGGAAAAATCCAGCAGATCGTTGATGATGGTCAAAAGCGACAGGGCGGCGTCCCGGATCATGCCCAGATACTCGCGCTGGTCCCCTTCCCGGGCGGTTTTCAGCACAAGCTCGGTCATGCCGATGATGCCGCTCAAGGGATTGCGCAGCTCGTGGCTCACCCGGGCCACGAATTCGCCCTTGGCCCGGTTGGCCTCCTCGGCCATGTCCCGGGAGGCGCGAAGCTCCTCCTCGATGCGCTTGCGTTCGGCCATGTCCCGGAACATGAGCTGGACGAGGTCGTCGCCGATGAGGCGGGCGCTCACGTCCACGGGAAGGTAGCCGCCATCCTTCTTGCGCAGCATGCGCTCGATGCGGACGGTCTCTCCGGCCAGGACGCTTTGCATGCGCACGGGCGCGGCCTCCACGTCGTCCGGGGAAAGCAGCTCGTGGTAGCGCAGGTTGCGCAGTTCGCAGGCCGGATACCCCAGTAGCTCCAGGGCCCTGGGGTTGGCGTCCAGGATGCGCTCGCCCGCGTCCATGAGCATGATGCCTTCCGAGGCCTGTTCGTGGAGCATGCGGTACTTGGTTTCGCTTTCCCGCAGGGCTTTTTCCGCGCGCTTGGACTCGGTCACGTCCCGGATGCTGGCCCGCACGCCCAGGGAGGCGCCCGAGGCGTCGAAAATGGGCTGCCAGGACATGGCCACCTGGCGGACCCCGCCGTTTTTGCGCACCACGCCGAACTCCCGGTCGTTGCCCGTGCCGCCTTCGGCGGCGAAGCGCAGATACGAGGCCGTCATCTCCCTGTCCGCGGGATGGACCATGGGCAGGGGATAGTCCGGCATGTTCAGGCATTCCTCCACGGAATAGCCCGTGACTCTGGTCACGGCCGGATTGACCCACATGAGCCGTCCGTCCGCGCCGAACCAGCTTTCCCAGTCATAGGTGTAGTCCGCGATGGCCCGGAAGCGCTCCTCGCTTTTGCGCAGGGCCTCCTCGGCCCGGCGGCGCTTGGTGATGTCCCGGGACACGCCCATGTATCCGGTCAACGCCCCCTGGTCATCGACCAGGGGGGTGATGAGGCATTCGATCCAGACCTCGCCCCCGTCCTTGCGCAGGGTTTCGATTTCCAGAATCCTGGGACGCCCGGCCAGACGCCCGGTCTTTTCCTCGCGCATGCGGCGGGCGTGGGCCGCCTGGATGAGTTTCCAGGCGCCCGGAGAGAGCAGAAAGCCGATGGACCGGTCCCGGACCTCGGCGGGGGAATAGCCGGTCAGCCGCTCCATGGACGGGCTGCAATAGACCATGCGCAGCTGCGCATTCACGGTCCAGATGACGTCCGCTGAATTCTCGGCCAGCAGACGGTATTTTTCCTCGGACTCGCGCAGCTTTTCCTGGGTGGCCGTCAGTTCCGCCACCTTGTCCTCAAGCCCGCGCATGGTCTCGGTCAGCCGCTCGGTCATGCCGTTGAAGGCCTGGGCCAGCTCGCCGATCTCGTCATCCATGACCACTTCGGCCCGGCGGCTGTAATCCCCATTGCGCACCGCCCTGGCCGTAAGCGCCAGCTCCCTGATGGGCCGGACCACGTGGCGCACCAGGAGGTAGGCCAGCCCCGCCCCGAAAACCAGAGCCGCCAAGAGCAGGACGATGATCACCAGGATGGTTTCCTTGGCCAGGGACAAGGCGCCGGACAGGCCGCGCTGGGCGGTCACGGTCAGAACGCGGCCGCCGAACTCCACGCGCTGGGAAGCCAGGATGACCGGCTTGCCGGAAAGTCCGGTCGCGAAGCCGTCCTCCCGGGGAGGAATGAAGCGCGGCCGGATCATGGGCGCGGCCGGATTCGGATGAAGGACCACGTATCCGTCCCCGTCGGTCACGAAAACCGTTTCGCCGCTGTCCCGGCCCAGGGCGTCGAGGCGCCCCGCCGCCCCGGCCAGCGAGGACTCGGCCACGAGAACGCCCGTCACGCTCCCGCCCGTTGGGTCGTTCAAGGGGACGGACACGGTCATGACCGGCGCATGCAGGGCCGCATCGTAGCGCGCCGGGCTGAAATAGGTCTTGCCGCTCACAAGCGGCGCCGCGCAGGCGTCCCGCTCGAGCCAGGACTCCGCGGAACCGTCCGAATCCCGGCTGGGCGCCCTGGCCAGTTCCTCGCCTTTGGCGTCGAGCAGGACCAGACCGGCGAAAGCCGGGTCCTTGGAACGCAACAGCGCGTCAAGAACCTCCTGGCGTTTTTGCGGCGAAGCGGCGATCAGGTTTTCGATCCGTCCGGCCAGGAGAAGCCGGCTTTCCAGGGAAGAGGCGCGGGAGAGGATGCGGTCGGCCACGGCGGCCACGGTCTGGCGCTCCAGAGCCAGGGCCTGGCTTTTCTGCACCACCACGCTGCGCCAGGCCAGGGTTGCGCCCACCAGAACCAGGGGCGCCCCGGCCAGAGCCATGAAGGTGAAAAAAAGCCGCGCCCGAATGCTTTTCCATTTCATGAAACGCGATCCTTCCCCGCTGCCGCCGGTCCCGTCCCGCGCGTCGCGAGCCAGGCGAATCCGGCAGGTCCGGCGGGTTCCGCCGGACCTGCCGGACCGCGCCCGCCCGAAGCTGCGGTTCGCCCGCCGGGACGTACGACTGATCTTTTCATCCTCTCATTTCTACTCGTCTTGTCCGTTATTGGAAAGGAGAAAAAAACAATCTTCCCCTTGGGTCCGGCCGATGCTAGGCTTGCGTCCCATGACGGCGCCGGGAGCGCTCGCGCGTCTCCCCACGATGCGGACGCCACGTCCGGAATCCAACGAGAAGGCTTTCGTAAAGCCCTTCGCGCCGCCCCGGCGGCGCCGAAAGAGAACGTTCATGCGAAATATCCGCCCACGCCCGGCGAGAACGCCGCGCCCACCTCTCGCGGCCGCCCCTCGACGCACCTCGCGGCTTGCCCTGCGGCTCATTCTGACGGCCGCCCTCGTCCTTGTGGTTCTTTGCGCCTGTTCGGCCAAAAAGAAGACCGCCTCCCCCGTCCCGGCCCCCGCCGTTCCCGGCGCATCGACCATGGGGGAAGCGAGGGACGCGACGGCTTTTCCCGCTCCCGCTGTCCAGCCCGGCGGCGCAGCGCCCCCCGTTCCCCTGTTCATCCCTTCGCCGGACGCTCCGGCGGGCAAGGCCTGCCTCACCGGCCGCGAGCGCATGGCCAATAAAGACTGGCCGGGCGCCATGCAGGCCTTTTCCGCAGCCTTCGCCGCCGACCCGGACTACGCTCCGGCCTACGAGGGCGCGGGCGTGAGCGCCCTGGAAATGGGCAGGCTGGCCGAGGCCGCCGGGTATTTCGAAAAGGCCTCCTTCCTCGATCCCAACCTCTGGCCGCCCCACGCCTATCTGGCGGGCATCTACCGCTCCCAGGGCCGCCAGGAGCTTTTCGCCGAGGAATGTTTCGCGGTCATCTCCCTGGCCAAGGGGGAACAGGATCTGGCCGCCTCGCTCATCATGCGCGCCCACGACAAGGCCCTTTCCCCAGCCGCCCTGAACGAGGCCCCGATCGAGGTGGAAAGCGGCGAGCTGATCGCCGCGGCCCCGAATCCTGGCAAGACGCTCCAGGAGCCCGCAAGCGCCGCGCCCCCCGTCAGGCCGGTCCCGGCTCCCCAGGCCGTCCCGGCCCCCCAGGCGCCCACGGCCAAAGCCGCCGCTCCCGCCGCTCCTCCCGCTCCCCTGGCGGGAACCCCCATCCCCGCCCCGGGAGAGACCATCTCGGGCGTCATGCCCGCCTCCGAATCCGACGAGGATGTGGACGCCTTGGCCGCCGCGTCCGGCCTGACCAGGGAGGAGGCCGAACGTCTGGCCAAGGCCCGCGCCCTCCTCCAGGAGATCGAAACCCCGGCCCGGGAAACAACCGTTGCCAGACCCGCCAAGACGCCGCCTCCGGCAACCGGACCAACCGGGCCGGCCGGGCCGGCCGGGCCGGACAAGACTCCGGCGCGGCCCAAGGACGCGCCGGAACGCGAGACGGCCAACACCGCCGCGCCGAAAACGCCCGCCCCCCAGAAGGCGCCCGCGTCCGAATCGAAGGCGTCCGCGTCCGAATCGAAGGCGCCCGCGAAGAAGGCCTCCTTCGCCCTGCTCGAAAGCACCTGGGACTCTTTGGAAAAGGCCAAGGACAGGGCGGCGGCGCTTGGGGCCAAGGGCGTCCCGGCCAGGGCGGATTCCGTGTCCGTGAGCGGCCGGGCCTCCTTCGGCCGGGTGCTTGTGGGCGGCTACGCCAGTCTCAAGGAAGCCCGGGAAGCCGCCCAGGATCTTGGCGCGAAACTGGGTCTCGCCGGGCTCGCGCCCATACGGCCCTGACCTTCCCCCTTTCACGTCAACCAAGGCGAGAACGCGCATGCGGGTGAAACATCTGATCATCGGCGCCGGTCCCACCGGCCTCGGCGCGGCCAACCGGCTCCAGGAGCTTGGGGAGGACGCCTTCCTGGTCCTGGAAAAAAACGCCTATGTGGGCGGACTTGCCGCAAGCTTCACGGACAAGGCCGGTTTCACCTGGGACGTGGGCGGCCATGTGGTCTTTTCCCACTACGGCTATTTCGACAAGATCCTGAGCGAGGTCCTGGGGGACGAGGTCTTAAGCCACGAGCGCGAATCCTGGATCAGGGCCTGCGGCGCCTGGACGCCCTACCCCTTCCAGAACAACCTGCGCTATCTGCCCAAGGACGTGGTCTGGGAATGCGTGGAGGGTCTGCTCAAGGCGGCGCGGGAACGAAGCGGCGCCCCGTTCGCCCATTTCAGGGACTGGATCCTGCGGGTCTTCGGCGAGGGCGTGGCCCGGGTCTTCATGCTGCCCTACAATTTCAAGGTCTGGGCCTATCCGCCCGAGGCCCTGTCCCACAAATGGATCGGGGAGCGGGTCAGCGTCATCGATCTGGACAGGGCCCTCAAGAACATCATCCTGGAGCGCGACGACAAGGCCTGGGGACCCAACAACGCCTTCTCCTTCCCCCTTCGCGGCGGCACCGGTGAAATCTACCGCCGTCTGGCCGCGCGGTTTCCGGACCGCGTCCTGACCGGCCGCGAGCTCGTCCGGCTGGACCCCGTCGCCAAGACCGCGATCATGGCCGACGGCCAGGTCTTTGGCTACGAGACCCTCCTCAACACCGGCCCCCTGGACATCCTGGCCGGGACGATCGCGGACGGGGCGCCCGACGCCGTGCGCGAGGCGGCCGGGAAGCTCAAGCACAGCGGCGCCCTGATCGGAGGCCTCGGCGTCTCGGGCGTCCCGGCGGACTCCCGGTGCTGGATGTATTTTCCGGAAGCGGACTGCCCCTTCTACCGGGTGACCAATTTCCACATCTATTCGCCCAACAACACCCCGGACCCGGACGGCATGCGCCCGAGGAAACGGGCTCTCATGACCGAGGTCTCCTTTTCCCCGGAAAAGCCCGAGGATCAGGCGAGCCACCTGGACAGGACCCTGGAGGGACTCGTCAATACCGGGCTTCTCACTCCAAAAGACCGGGAAAACGTGGTCTCCCGCTGGGAGATGCGCGTGGACTACTCCTACCCCATCCCCTGCCTGGAACGCGACGCCGCCCTGGCCGTGATCCAGCCCTGGCTGGAGGAGCGCGGAATCTTCTCGCGCGGCCGCTTCGGGGGCTGGAAATACGAGACCGGCAACATGGACCACTGCCTCATGCAGGGCGCCCAGTGGGCCGAGCGCATGGTCCTTGGAAGCGGGGAAACGGTCTACGCGCTCTAGCGTCGCGTATTCAACAGGAGCGGATACGGGTTTTGAGGATGCTCCATTTAAATATTCTCTTTTTCCTTGATACCATGGGCATGTTCTCCAGGGAGGCGACACAGGCCGGTCCGGCGCGGCCTGGCCCCCGCAAAGCCGGGATGCGCCCGCCGCCCGCCGTTGACTTCACGGGGAGCATCTGAAAAGACAGGAACCCGCGCGGAACCATCCGCCGCCACAAACAAACGAGGTGATCGTGAGCGCTTCCTCAATAACCACAGAAACTTACGCCATCCGTCGCGAAAAACTCCGGGACCGCTTGCGCCAGATGAACATCGAGGCCCTGCTCGTTTCCCACGCCGCCAACCGCTTCTATCTGAGCGGATTCGAGCTGCACGATCCCCAGTGCAACGAATCCGCGGGCATGCTGCTCGTCACCGCCAAGGGCCGGGACATCCTCATGACCGACTCCCGCTACCTGGACGCGGCCAGACGCCTGTGGCCCGAGGAGGACATCCTCATCTACGGCGCCCGGCGCCACGCCGAGATCGCAAGCTTCTTCAAAGCCATGGGCGTAAAGGAAGTCACCTTCGAGTCCAGGGCCATGAGCGTGGACGCCCACGCGCGCTACAGCGACCATATGCGCTTGATCCCGAGCCTCAACCTGGTGGAGCCCTTGCGGCTCATCAAGGAACCGGCGGAGCTCGCCGCCATGAAACGCTCGGCCGAACTCAACGAGAAGGTCTTTCAGCGCATGCCCGGGCTCATCGTTCCGGGAAAAACCGAAAAGGAGCTGGCCTGGGAGTTCGAGAAGCTCTTTCGCGAATTCGGCGCGAGCGAACTGGCCTTTTCCCCCATCGTGGCCGTGGACGAGAACGGCGCCCTGCCCCACGCCATTCCGGGCGACAAGGCCGTGACGGAACGGTGCTCCGTGCTGGTGGACATGGGCGGACGGTTCGAGAACTACTGTTCGGACCAGACCCGGACCTTCTGGGCGGGCGGCGACCCTCCCGCGCATTTCACCCGGACCCTGGAACTGGTCCAGGCCGCACAACAGGCCGCCATGGACGTCATCCGGCCGGGACTGACCTTCCGGGAAGCCTACGCCGCCGCCAGGGGAGTGTTCGAAAAACACGGGGTGGAGGCCGCTTTCACCCACGCCCTGGGCCACGGCATCGGGCTTGAGACCCACGAGCCGCCGAGCCTCAACCCCAACCTGGACGGCGCGTTGTCCCCGGGCATGGTGGTCACGGTGGAGCCCGGGCTCTACTACCCCGAATGGGGCGGCGTGCGCTGGGAGCACATGGTCGTGGTCACGGAGGACGGATGCCGGACGCTGTAAGGCGCGCCCGGAAACGGCCGCCCCGCGTCTCCCCCGTCCGCTCGGACAGGCTCTATCTCAGCCTGGCGCCCAAGGACGTGGCGTACTTCAAGTTCATCATGGAGGGCTGGGACAACCTGGCCCTTTTGACCGTGGTGGACCGGTTCGCCTGCGTGGTCAGGATGCTTTTCTCCCCGGACGACCGGGCGCGCGTGAACGCCTTTCTCGACGCGGCCGGGCGGGATTTGCCCGGCCTGCGCGTCCGGTTCGATCCGGGAACGTCCGCCCCCCCTTGCCCTGGACCGTGAAGACGGCTAGGGAAAAGGCATGCTCCAGAAAGACGTCCCCATGGTCCGGCCCGCGTGGCGTCCGCGCGCCCGATCCTGGCTCGCCCCGTTTTGCGGGCTGGCCGTAGCGGCCCTGTGCGCGCTCCTTTTCCTGCTGGATCTGCGGGAAGCGGGGCGGGCGCTGGACCGGGAGGCCGAACGCGTCTTCGCCATGGCCATGGTCCTGGCGCCCGGGGACCTGCGGGGGAATGAGGACGGCCCCCTGGCGGCCGTACTCGCCGCCATCATCCAAACGCCCCCCTTCGCCGCCGCCAGGATCGTCACAAACGACGGCCGGATCGTCGCCGCCGGGAACAAGAACGCCTTCGACGAACCCCTCGGGCTGGTCGCGCCCGGCTATCCCTACGTCCGCTACGCAAGCCGCATCCCCCGGGACGGCGGCCAAGCCTTCCGGCTGGAGCTGTTGGCCGATACGAAGCCCCTGGCCGGGCTGCTCCTCTGGCGCTTCGCCCTGCTCACCCTGGCGTCCCTTGGCGCCCTCTGGCTCGGCGTCGCGAAAAAAGGCGCGCTCACGGACGCGAACGGCGGGAACGGCGCCCTTGAGGCGCGGTCTTCCGGACCGCCGGAAAAACGCGATACTCTTCCCGGCGAGGGCCGCGCGGAAATCCGCGAGGTCATGCCCCTGCGCCTGCGCCCCCTGGCGCCCCTTTTCGTGAAGACGGCCTTCGACAACGCCCGGCGCATGCGGGCGGCCCTCAAGCGGGAGGAGTTCGAGGAGCTCAGGCGTCTCGGCCACAGTCTCAAGGGCGCGGCCCGCACCTACGGACTGATGCGCCTTGGCGAGCGTGGACTTGGCCTGGAACAGGCGGCCGGAGAAAAGGATGCGGCGAAAATCGCGGGGCTTTTGGACGAGCTGGACGACGCGCTGTCGCGGACCACGGTGTATTTCGAGGAACGGGAGGAGACGGAAGACGAGAACGGCGTTTCAGGAAGACAGGATTCGATCTGACGGACCGGACGCCTGCTCCATGTCCTCTTTGCCCTGCGCGGGCCTAGCCCAGAAGCCGGCCCACCGCCCCCAGCAGCTCGTCCTCGCTGAACGGCTTGACCAGGATTTCGTTGGCTCCGAAGGCCTTGGCGTGGTGCAAAAAGCCCATGCCCATCTTGACCGAGCCGCCGGAGATGGCCAGCACCTTGCAATCCGGATTCTTGTCCCGGATTTCCTGAATGGTTTCGATGCCGTCCTTTTCGGGCATGAAGATGTCGAGGATCACCAGATCCACCGCGTTTCCGGCGAAAAGGCGCATGCAGGCCTTGCCGTCCTCGGCCTCCAGAACGCCGTGCCCGGCCTCTTCCAGGTACAGCCGGATAAAGCCGCGAATGCTTGGGTCATCATCGACGATCAGTATCAGGCTCATGTCTCCCGCCTTGGCTGCGCGCCTGTAAGCGTTTTTCCCAAAAGAAAAAATCCATTCAGTTCGACCCCTTGCGGCGACACGGCAAAATACGTATCGTCGCTTTTCTACCTGTTGGACTGAAACGCGTCAAGATGCCCGGCTCAATTGGAGCGCCTGTTCATCTGTTTCAGCAAGAGAACCCCATGCGCACATCCGAACCGGCGGCCCTCGAAAACCGCATAGCGGCCTATCTTCGGGCCAGCCCGGCCTTCGCCGCCCTGCCCGGCGCGTCGCCCGGCGCTCCCCTCGCGGTCTCGTTTCTGGCCCAGGGGGAATACAACGCCAATTACCTGATCGAGACCGGGGGCGCCCGCCTGGTTTTTCGGATCAATTTCGGAAGCCAGCTCGGCCTTGCCGATCAGATCTCCTATGAATACGCCGCATTGGCCGCCGTGGCCCCCTCCGGGGTCACGCCCAGACCCCATTTCGCCGATCCCGCTCCCGAAGGCCTGCCCGGAGGCGTCCTGCTCATGGAATATCTCCCGGGCCGGGCCCTCGATTACCGCACGGACCTGGAAAAGGCCGGACGGACCTTCGCCCGCATCCACGCCCTGGCCCCCTCGGACGCCCTTATCGCGCAAACCGATCCCGTGGCGGACATCGCGGCGGAAAGCCTGCGCCTCTTGCGCCGCTTCCCGGACCACCCCCGCCGGGACGTCCTGGACGACCTTCTCGCCTACCACGAGCGCGTCACCGCGCTGGGCCTGGAAAACCAGGCCTTTTTCAGGGCCGAAGCGCCGGTCATGGTCAACACCGAGGTCAATTCCGGCAATTTTCTCGTCGAGGGGGAAACGGCCCGGCTGGTGGACTGGGAAAAGGCGGCGGTCTCCAGCCGCTATCAGGATCTCGGGCATTTCGTCTGCCCCACCACCACGTTGTGGAAAACCGGCCTGACCCTGGACCAGGAGGCCATCGGGCGATTCCTGCGCGCCTACGCCGCCGAACTTGACGCCCTGGGCGCCGGATCGCCGCGCCTGGCCGATCTGACCCGCGGGACGGCGCTTCTTTCCAAGGTCATCGTCTTGCGCGGCTTAAGCTGGTGCTATATGGCATGGCATGAGTACGCCGTATCGGAAAGAACCCTCAAAAACCCTGGCGTCTTCTCCGTCATCGAACGTTATCTGGACAATCGCCGATGTTTTTTGCCTGCCGCGACATAACGAAATCCTACGGAAACAAGCCGGTCCTCAAGGGCGTGAGCCTCACGGTCCAGGCCGGGGAGCTCGTAAGCGTCATCGGCCCCTCGGGCGCGGGCAAGACCACCCTGCTCAACATCCTGGCCGGACTGGACCGGCCGGATTCCGGAGAGCTGCGCTTCGCCGTCCCGCCGTCCAAAAAGCGTCCGGTCATCATGGTCTTCCAGGACTACCTGCTCTTTCCCTCCATGACCGTGTTCGAGAACGCGGCCTTCGGCCTGCGGGCCCGGAACATGAAAAAGGACGAGATC
The DNA here is from genome assembly GCA_937934715.1 of uncultured Desulfovibrionaceae bacterium. Taxonomy (GTDB): domain Bacteria; phylum Desulfobacterota; class Desulfovibrionia; order Desulfovibrionales; family Desulfovibrionaceae; genus CALGYO01. Next base: position 13,752 of record CALGYO010000162.1, read on the forward strand.
CGGCGCCGGGTCTGCGACGCCCTGGACTATTTCCAGATCGCCGACAAGGCGAACGCCTACCCGGATGAACTCTCCGGCGGCCAGAAGCAGCGTCTGGCCATAGCCCGGGCCATGGCGCCGGGCCCCTCCCTGCTCCTTCTGGACGAACCCTTCGCCAATCTCGACCCCAACCTGAAACAGGACGCCGCCGCCTTCATCAAACGCGCCCAGCGGGAATTCGGCGTGACCACCGTGGCCGTGACCCACGACCTGGCCGAGGCCTTCGTCATGTCCGGCCGCATCGCGATCATGCTGGACGGCGCCCTGGCCGTGACCGGAACGCCCGAAGAGATTCACAAGAATCCCGGCGGGCTGGAGGCGGCCCGTTTTCTCGGGCCGGTCAACCGGATTCCGGCCTCCCTCGCTCTCGCGCCAGGCCCAGGACAGGGGTTCACGTCCGGCGGCGCCCTGTACCTGCGCCCCCAGGACCTGGGACTGCGCAAGGACCCGCAAGGCGAGGCCCTGGTCCAGGGCCGGGCCTTCACCGGCCGCTACTACATCTACGAGGTCGCCCTGGCCGACGGCCCGCTCACCGTGCACAGCCTGCAAAACGGCATCGTCCCTGGAGACCGGGTGCGCCTGTTCATCCGTGAAAGCGCCCCGGCCGCGCCCCCAACGCCGATCAAGGAGACAGCATGACCCGCCACGATTCCCCGTCCCTCGTCCGCCGCATCCTGACGGCCGCGTTCGCCTGCCTTCTTCTCGCGGCCTGCTCCTCGGAGCCGGAAAAATCCAAGGAGAAATCCGTGGACAACCTGGCCTTCGCGGAACTGGAGACCATGGCGGCCGGAACCACCGTGCGCCTTTTCATGTACGGCGGCATGGCCAACGTGAACGCCTGGATCGACGGCTATGTGGCCAGGGAGCTGCGGGACCGCTACGACATCACGCTGGTCCGCACGCCCATGGACGCCCCGGCCTTCGTCAACAAGCTCCTCACCGAAAAACAGGCCGGAAAGAAGGACGGCTCCATGGACCTGTTATGGATCAACGGGGAGAACTTCAAAAACGCCAAGCAGGCAGGCCTGCTCTACGGCCCCTTCGCCGCAAGGCTCCCCAACGACCGGATGTACGTGAACCAGGAGAGCGCGCAATACGATTTCGGCTACCCGGTTAACGGCTTCGAGGCGCCCTACGGCCGGGCCCAGTTCGTGTTCGAATACGACGCCGCCCGCACCCCGTCGCCTCCGGACTCCTTCGCCGCCCTGGCCGTGTGGGTGAAGGAGCATCCCGGCCGCTTCACCTATCCCCAGCCGCCCGATTTCACCGGCTCCGCCTTCATCCGCCAGGCCTTCTACGCCGTGTCCGGCGGCTACGAGAAATACCAGCAGGGCTTCGACCAGGCGCTGTTCGACCAGAACGCCCCCAAGCTCTGGGCCTATTTGAACGCGCTCAAGCCCTACTTGTGGCAGGAAGGCCGAAGCTATCCCAAGGATTCCGCCGCCCTGGACACGCTCTTCGCCCGGGGCGAGGTGGACATGAGCATGGGCTACCACCCGGCGCACGCCCAGGCGAAAATCATCGAAGGCAGCTACCCCGAAACCGCCCGCACCTTCGTGATGAAGGACGGTTCCATCTTCAACACCCATTTCACGGCCATCCCCTTCAACGCCCCCAACAAGGCCGGAGCCATGGTCGCCGCCAATTTCCTGCTCTCTCCCGAAGCCCAGCTCTCCAAGTTCGAGCCGGAAAACTGGGGCGATTTCCCGGCCATCGACATCGCCAAGCTGCCGGAAGAGTGGCGGGAAAAATTCAACGCCGTCAACCTCGGCCCGGCCACCCTCTCGCCCCAGGCCCTGGAAGCCGTCGCCGTCCCGGAAATCCCGTCCGAATACCTGGAAGCTCTCGAAAAAGGCTGGGAGGAAAACGTGCTGCGCTAGGAAAGACCGGGGCGCGCGCCCCGCGTAAAAAACGCGCTTTTCCGTAGACATGGCGACGCCCTGATACGCGTCCCCGAAACGCGAACCGCCGCGTTTCGAGGACAGGACCCGATACGAGGCGGGCGGCCGGTCCCGGCCCCCGAACCCGGCAATGCCCGCGAAAACGACCATCCTCCTGCGCCTTGCGCCCCTGGCCATCCCGTTCCTGGCCGTCTTTTGCGGCGGGCTGGTCCTGGCCGCGGCCCAATCCCTGGGCTATTTCTCCCCCCTGCCCGCCCTGCCCGCCCTATCTGCGGACGCGCCCACCCTTTCCGGCTACGCCGCCCTCTTCCACGGCCTGTTCCCGGCCTCCTTCTTCTTCACCCTCTATGTGGCCCTGGCCTCGGCCTCGCTGTCCACGGCCCTCGGCGCCTTCATGGCCTATCTGGTCTGGGGACTGCCCGGCGGCTTTCGCGCCGCCGCGACCATCTACAAAATCCCCCTGATCCTGCCCCATATCGCCGTGGCCTTCATCATCCTCATCCTCTTTTCCCAGTCCGGCTTCCTGGCGAGCGTGGGTCACGCGCTGGGGCTGGTCGAAACCCCGGCGGACTTCCCGGCCCTGCTTTATTCCGGTTCGGGCCTGGGACTCATCGCGGCCTACGCCTACAAGGGCCTGGGATTCGTCATCCTTCTCGCCTACGCCGTCCTGTCCCGGCTCGACCGCAGGCTCATCGCCGCCGCCCGCATGCTCGGGGCGGGCCCCTTCATCGTCTTCACGCGCATCGCCCTGCCCCACATGGCCCAGGCGCTCGGCGCCTCGTTCATCATCCTGTTCCTCTACGCCTTCGGCGGCTTCGACATCCCCTACCTGCTCTCAGAGAGCAACCCGGGCATGCTCTCCATCCTGACCTACAACCTCTATTTCAACCGGGACCTGGCCAACCGGCCCGAAGCCATGGCCGCCCTCACCATCATGCTCCTGTTCTCGGCCGTGTTCGTGGCGCTCTACGCCAGGATCGCCTCGCGCATGAAAAACACGGAGCGCAAACTCTGATGCGCTCCCCCCGGCTCATTCTCGCGGCCTTCACGGTCCTTTTCGTCCTGCCCCTTTGCGTGCTGGCCGGATACGCCGCCGCTCCGGGCTGGACCTTTCCCGAGATCATCCCCGCCCGGCTGTCCGGGCGGGCCTTCGCCCTGCTGGCCGCCCAGGGTCCCCGGATCGCCCTGGCCATGGGCGGCTCCATCCTCTATTCCCTGGCGGCCGTGGTCCTCTCCTTCCTCCTGTGCCTGGCGCCCGCCAAGCTCTTCGCCAGAACCAGCTTTCGCGGCAAGGCGCTGCTCGAGGCGGCCCTTCTGGCGCCCGCCCTGGTCCCGTCCATGACCTTTTCCATGGGCGCCCACTACGCCTTCATCCGCCTGGGTCTGGCCGACACGCTGCCCGGCGTGATCCTGGTCCTGACCATGTTCTCCTTCCCCTACATGCTGCGGGCGCTCACGGCGGGCTACGGGGCCTTCAGCGAAAAATACGCCTTGTGCGCCCAAAACCTCGGCGCCGGCCCCCTGACCGTGGCGTTGCGGGTGGAGCTGCCGCTGCTGGCGCCCGCGGCGGCGGCCGGTGGAAGCGTGGTCTTCCTGGTGGCCTTTTCGGAATATTTCCTGGTCTACCTCATCGGCGGCGGGGCCGTGCCCTCCTACTCCGGCCTGCTCTTCCCCTACCTGACCTCCTCGGACCGCTCCACCGCCTCCATCCTGACGCTCCTTTTCCTCAGCGTCCCCATCCTGCTGTTCTTCCTCACGGACGCCCTGCTGCGCCTTTTCACCAGAGGCTCCCGCATGACGCCCTGAACCCTCCCGGAAAGAAAAAAGGCGCGCGGGACAATTGTCCCGCGCGCCTGAAAAACCCGGTCCGCGACGGTCTAGGAAAAATCGTACATATCGAGCTCCCGGCCTTCCTTGGAAATAAGGATGGGCGCGATCATGCTCTTGCCCCGCCGCTCGCCCATCTCCATCGTGAATTCCCGGCCGTCGTACTTGATGCCCACCGCCAGGGCGTCCTCGAAATAAAATTCCTCAAGACTGTCCAGGCACAAGGTCAGCTTGTCCGGGTCGAATTCGCCCTCCACCCCGTCCAGGGTGAAAACCAGTCCGCCCTTGTCCACGGAACCCATCAGCACGGCCGTTTCCTCGTCCCCAAGCCGCTCGAGAGCGGGCGCCCGGTCGATGACCGTCCGCTCGATGCGAAGCCCGGCCGGATTGAGCGTCATCCACTCGCCGCCGGGAAGCGTGACCGTGAGTTCCAAACCGCTCTCGTAAGCCATGCCGGCCCGGCTATAAAAGCAGTCCTGCTCGAGCCAGGTGGAATAATTCGTCCCAACGTCCTCCGCGTACTTGGCCGCCAAGCGCTCGTCGAAATAGAGAATTCCCTTGAAGCAATTGTTGGCGAAATACGGCGTGTTGTTCTTGCCCCAGCAATGACGGAAAATCCGGGCCACAAACGCCTTGGACATCCTGGAGACCACGACCTGCTCGAGATTCCCATACGTCTTGATCGAAAGTTTCATCGGACTCCCCGCCTGGTTGAACGTATCGACGCCTCCCGCCCACGAACGGACGAACGGCTTCTTCATCCTGTAACAGGTCTCGCGCCGCGAATCCATCCCTTATCGCGCGCCCTCGCGGCCTCATAACCCGAAAAACGCCAGCGCGTTCTCCCCCGTCGCGCGCCAGACCTCATCCAGCGGCCTGCCCATAAGCTCCGCCACCTTCACCGCCGTGAATACCACATAGGCCGGTTCGTTGCGCTTGCCCCGGTACGGCTCGGGCGTCAAATACGGCGAATCCGTCTCCAGCATCACAAGCGACAAATCCATGCCCGCCACGGCCGCCGCCAAGGCCTCGTTCTTGCGGTACGTCACCGGCCCGGGCACGGACAACCGCCAGCCGTACGAGAAAATCCGCTCCGCCATGGCCGCGTCGCCGCCGAAACAATGCCACAAAAGCGGCCTGTCCCGAAATCCCATGTCCAGAAGAATCCGAAACGCGTCCGCCTCCGCGTCCCGGCAGTGGATCACCACCGGCAGTTCGCGCTCCCTGGCAAACGCCAGCTGGTCGCGAAAGGCCCGCTCCTGATCCTGCGGCGGCGCGTCGTCCCAATAAAAATCCAGGCCGATCTCGCCCACCGCCCGAAGCCTGGGATCTTCGGAAAACGCCCGCTCAAGCCCCCCGATATCCCCGTCCACATACCCGGCGCAATCCGTGGGATGCGTTCCCAAAATGAAAAACACCTCGGGGTGCGCATCGAAGAGCGCCCGGTTGCGAAAATACGCCCCGGGACCCAAAAACACGTTCCCCACCCGGGCCACCCCGGCCGCCGCCGCGCGCTCCAGAACGCCCGGAATCTCCTCCGGCGCAAATCCCTCCATGTCCAAATGCGCATGCGACTCCACGCCAACCCGCGCCAACCCGAACGACTCCGGCGCTACCCGATTCTTTTTGCTCTTCTTCGACATCGCGCTGTAACCGCCTCCGGCGGCTGGGGGAGAGGGAACCCCTTTTGAGGAAAGGGGTTCCCTCTC
>CALGYO010000163.1 GCA_937934715.1 uncultured Desulfovibrionaceae bacterium
CCAAGGCCACGGGCTTCCCCATCGCCAAGATCGCGGCCAAGCTGGCCGTGGGCTATACCCTGGATGAGATTCCCAACGATATCACCCGGGAAACCATGGCCTCCTTCGAGCCCACCATCGACTACGTGGTGGTCAAGATCCCCCGGTTCACCTTCGAGAAATTCCCCGGCTCCCAGGACATCCTGACCACGGCCATGAAGAGCGTGGGCGAGGCCATGAGCATCGGCCGGAACTTCAAGGAGTCCTTGCAAAAGGGCCTGCGCTCCCTGGAGATCGGCAAGACCGGTCTCGGCAAGGACTTCGTATGCGAAGGCATCGACAAGGACGAGCTGCTGGCCAAGCTGCGCACCCCCCATTCCAGGCGCCTCTTTGATCTGCGCCGGGCCATGGTCTGCGGGCTTTCCAATGAGGAAATCCACGACGTCACCAAGATCGACCCCTGGTTCATCCGCCAGATCCGCGAGATCGTGGATATGGAAGAGGAGCTTCGGGCATTCCCCCGCGGCGAGGTCACCAGGGAAAGCGACAGGTTCAAGGAGATTCTGCGCAAGGCCAAGCAAGACGGATTTTCCGATCCCCAGCTGGCCAAGCTCTGGGGCATCACCGAGGACGACGTGCGGGCCATGCGCAAGGAAGTAGGCATAGAGCCCACCTATTATCTGGTGGATACCTGCGCGGCCGAGTTCGAGGCGTACACTCCGTATTACTATTCCACTTATGAAACCGGGCACGAGATCGAACCCGGAAACGCTCGCAAAGTGGTCATCCTGGGCGGCGGACCCAACCGCATCGGCCAGGGCATCGAGTTCGACTATTGCTGCGTCCACGCCTCCTACGCCCTCAAGGAGCTTGGGGTGGAGTCCATCATGGTCAACTCCAATCCCGAGACCGTGAGCACGGACTACGACACCTCGGACCGCCTGTATTTCGAGCCCCTGACCAAGGAGGACGCGCTTAACATCATCGAGCACGAGAAGCCCGAAGGCGTCATCGTCCAGTTCGGCGGCCAGACCCCGCTCAATCTGGCCGTGCCCCTTTTGAAGGCCGGGGTCACGATCCTGGGCACTTCGCCGGACAGCATCGACCGGGCTGAGGACCGGGAACGCTTCCAGGCTCTTCTCAACAAGCTCAATCTGCTTCAGCCCGCCAACGGCACGGTCATGTCCATAGCCGAGGCGGCCAAAGTGGCGGATACGATCGGCTACCCCGTGGTGGTGCGGCCCTCCTACGTCCTGGGCGGCAGGGCCATGGAAATCGTGTACGACGAGGAAGACCTCAAGCGTTACTTTAAGGAGGCGGTGACCGTTTCCGAGGGGCACCCCATCCTCATCGACAAGTTCCTGGTGGACGCCATCGAGGTGGACGTGGACGCGCTTTGCGACGGCAAGGACGTGTACGTGGCCGGGGTCATGCAGCACATCGAGGAGGCGGGCATCCATTCCGGCGACTCGGCCTGCGTGCTGCCTCCCCACACCCTGAGCCCCGAAACCGTGGAGGAGATCAAGCGCCAGACGCGGGCTCTGGCCCTGGAACTCGGCGTCATCGGCCTCATGAACATCCAGTTCGCCATAAAGGACGGCCTGATCTACATCCTTGAGGTCAACCCCAGGGCCTCGCGCACCGCGCCCTTCGTGTCCAAGGCCACGGGCGTTCCCCTGGCCAAGCTGGCCACCAAGATCATTATGGGCGTTCCGCTCGCCGAGCTGGACCCCTGGTCCATGCGCAAGCGGGGGCATTACGCGGTCAAGGAATCGGTCTTTCCCTTCAACCGCTTCCCCGGGGTGGACGTGCTGCTCGGGCCTGAAATGCGCTCCACCGGCGAGGTCATGGGCGTGGACGCCTCTGTGGCCCTGGCCTTCATGAAGGCCCAGCTGGCCGCCGGACAGAACCTGCCCAAGGAAGGCACGGTCTTCATTTCCGTGAACGACAAGGACAAGGCCGCCGTGCTGCCCGTGGCCAGGATGTTCGAGACCGAGGGCTTTGCCATCGTGGCCACCTCGGGGACGGCCCGGTTCCTTTCCGGCCACGGCATCAAGGCCGAATCCATTCTCAAGGTCTACGAGGGACGGCCCCACGTGGTGGACTACATCAAGAACGGCCGGATCGATCTCGTGATCAACACCGCTTCCGGTCACGGCAAGAACACGGCCAAGGATTCCATCACCTTGCGCCAGGCCGCCTTGCTCTACGGCATTCCCTACGCCACCACCGTGGCCGGGGCCAAGGCCATCGCGCAGGCCATCTCCGAACTCAAGCGGAACGGGCTGACCGTGAAAAGCTTGCAGGAATACTACGGCGCCTAAGGCGCCGGGACGAATGGGGGGGAGGGCGTCAGACGGCGCCCTCCGCTGGTTTCATTTCATCCGCCCAGACCGTACGCGGTCATTGGGCGCAGGGCGTACGCGCCCGGCGGGCCGGTCATGAAAAAAGAGTATTGCGGATTGTTCGGCATTTACGGCCATCCCGAGGCCGCAAGGATGGCTTATTTCGGTCTCTACGCCATGCAGCACAGGGGCCAGGAGAGCGCGGGCATCGTTACCTGGGACGGCGCCAACATCCGCGAGCAGAAGGGCATGGGGCTGGTGGCCGACGTGTTCAACGAGCGGCATCTGGGCAAGGAGCTCAAAGGCAATATCGCGGTGGGCCATATCCGCTATTCCACCACCGGCGCCTCGCTCATCCGCAACTGCCAGCCGTTTCTGGTGCGTTTTCGGGGCATGCACCTGGCCATCGCCCACAACGGCAACCTGGTGAACACCCTTGAGCTCCGCAAGGAGCTGGAGGCCGACGGCTCCATCTTCCAGACCACCCACGACAGCGAGGTCTTCGTCCACCTCATCGCCAAGAACCTCAATGGCAACACCATCGAGGAGGCCATCCAGAAGGCCTGCGCCAAGGTCAAGGGCGCCTATTCCATGATTATCCTGGTCAACGACAAGATGATCGCCCTGAAGGATCCCCACGGCTTCCGGCCGCTCATGCTGGGCCGGGTGGGCGACCACTACGTCCTGGCCTCGGAAACCTGCGCCTTCGATCTGCTGGAGGCCGAATGCATCCGGCCCATCAATCCCGGCGAGATGCTGGTCATCCAGAACAAATGCCTGAGTTCCTACAGCCTGCTCGAAAAAACGCCCACCAAGCAGTGCATATTCGAGTTGGTCTATTTCGCCCGGCCCGATTCCGAGGTGTTCGGAGAGGTGGTCTACGAGCGCCGCAAGCGCATGGGCGAGATTCTGGCCGAGGAGGCCCCGGTGGATGCGGACTACGTCATGCCCTTCCCGGATTCGGGCATCTACGCGGCCGTGGGCTATTCCCAGCGCTCCAGCCTGCCTTTCGAGATGACCATGATCCGCAACCACTACGTGGGCCGGACCTTCATTCAGCCCTCCCAGGACATGCGCGATTTCAGCGTGCGGGTGAAGCTCAATCCGGTGCGCAAGATGATCAAGGACAAGCGCATCATCATCGTGGAGGACTCCATCGTGCGCGGCACCACCATCCGCACCAGGGTGAAGAAGCTGCGCGAGCTGGGCGCCCGGGAGATCCATATGCGGGTGAGCTGCCCGGCCATCCGCTTCCCCTGTTTCTACGGCATCGATTTCTCCTCCAAGGGCGAGCTCATCGCGGCCAACAACAAGACCGAGGAAATCGCCCGTTTCATCGGGCTCGATTCCCTGCATTATCTTTCCATCGAGGGGCTGCTCAAGGCCGTACACGCCGATCCGGCTGACCCCAAATACTGCCTGGCCTGCTTCAACGGCGACTATCCCATTCCGCCCTGCGGCGAAGGGACCAAGATGTGCCTGGAGAACGACATCGCCTTGTCCTGGTAGCGGGACGCGCCGGTTGTGGGAGAGTGGCGCGGGTATTTCAAGAACGTCAACGTCGGATTATTGCGGGACAAGGCCGTTTCCACGGTCTTGTCCCTTTTTTTGACGCATTACCTGAAGGACGGTTGCCGCATGCTCGATCTGCGCATTGATTCCAGGACGCGGACCCTGTTCGTCGAGGTCCTGCCCGCTGGGGAAAAGGAGCCTATCGCCTTCGAGGTTCTCGATTACGCCTTTGTGGAGGAGAACGGGAAGGCGTACCTGTCGTTCGGCCGGATCAAGGTCTCCCGGGAATGGCTGGAGCGGGTGATCGAGACGGCTTTCCCGGACAAACGCCTGCCCTTGCCGGACAAGACGCCCGCCGCGCTGCTGAAAACCATCATGGAATGAGATCAATGCGTAAGTGGTTGGGGAAGAGGCCTCCGGCGGCCAAAGGGCTATCGCCCCTTGGAACCCCATCATCATTTCGAGTGGTTATAGCTTGTCGATAACGCAGCTGCAGGCTGCCGGAGAATTGCGCATCGTCTCGGAATAGGGTTCAGGCGGACGCCGGGCGACGAACCGGGCGCGGCTTTCACCCGCGCGAACCGAAGCGCGACGTCCGCCGCGCGAACCGGGGCGCGGCGGACGTCCTCGCTTTCAGGGCGCGAAAAAAGCCAGATCCGCCGCGAACCCAGGTGCGCGAGGAGCTGGCTTTTTCAAACGATGCGGCGGCCAACGCGGCGGCGTTCCCTGAAAACCGTATCCTCGCCGGGAGGAACGGCGCTTCCTTCACGCGTGTTTCAGCTTTCGCCCGCGCGGATTTCGGGATGCGGCCCGGGAGGGCCGTCCGGAGCGGGTGGGCGCCGGGCGTGGCCGTGCGGTTTATTTCTCGAAAATCTTGTCGATCTTCTGCCCCAGGGTTTCGGCCGTGAAGGGCTTGACGATGTAGTTGGACACCTTGGCCTGGACCGCTTCGATGATGTTTTCCTGCTGCGCCTCGGCCGTGACCATGAGGAAGGGGAGGGTGGCGAACTCCTCGCTGGAACGCACCTTGCGCAACAGATCAATGCCGGTCATCTGCGGCATGTTCCAGTCGGAAATGACGAAGTCGATTTTGCTTTTATTGAGCGCTTCCCATGCCGTGGTCCCGTCGTCGGCTTCATGAATGTTCGTGAAGCCCAACTGGCGCAGAATGTTCTTGATGATTCTGCGCATGGTGGAGAAATCGTCCACCACGAGCACCTGCATGTTTTTGTCCGTAGGCATGCCGTTTTCCTCCTCGGTTCAGGCGAAACAGGCGGCCAAAGCCAAACAGCGCTTGAACCAGCCTCAGAATAGACAATTGTTACACGATACAAGCGCTTTTGGCAATTCGTGATATCCTGGTTTTTCCCGTCGGAGGCTCTTTGTCATGGAAGTTTTTTCACTCTGTGGCAAAAGGGATGCGTTCCTCCCCTGTGCGGCGGACGATGCTTTCCGGTCTTAACGCAATATTTTTGCTTTTTTATGGAGGCAAGGCTCTCCTTTGTGAGCATGTATTCGCGATTGTGGCGCGAATTTTCCGCATTCCCATGCGGAATGCGCACAAGGGAGGGACGCTTGCGTAAAGGAAGCGCGAGAGAAGCGTCGCCCCCTCGCATTAGAGCGAGACGTTACGGCGACGCGAACGCCGTTCGCCGCGCCTGTCTGTTGACGAGGGGCTTTCCCGCGTCGCCCGGTCGTACTTTTCTTGCCGCTTACGGGCGTCTTTTCGGAGATGTGAGCCCGGGCGGCGTTCTTTGATGGAATGCCGCCCGGGCGCCGGAAGCGGAAGGAGCGGGGCGGGCGCCGTGCGGATTCGCCCGCGGGCCCAGAGGAGCGGCTTCAGGAACTGGAGAGCAGGGCCTGGGCGAAGTCCTGGCCGTGGAAGGGGCGCAGGTCCTCCATTTTTTCGCCGAGTCCCACAAAGGTGATGGGTACGCCGTATTCCAGGGCGATGCCCACAATGACCCCGCCCTTGGCCGTGCCGTCGAGCTTTGTCAGGACGATCTCGTCCACGCCCACGGCCTCGTGAAAGAGTTTTGTCTGGGAAAGGGCGTTCTGGCCGGTGGTGGCGTCCAGCACCAGGATGGAGCGGTGCGGCGCGCCGGGGTGCTTCTTGTCCAAAACCCGCTGGATTTTCTTCAATTCTTCCATCAGGTTGACCTTGGTGTGCAGGCGCCCGGCCGTATCCAGGAAGATGATGTCGTAGCCCTCGGCCAGTCCCTTGTCCATGGCCTCGAAAGCCACAGCCGCCGGATCGGCGTTTTCGCCCTTGCTGAAAAAGCCCGCGCCCACCCGGTCCGCCCAGATCTTGAGCTGTTCGATGGCCGCCGCCCGGAAGGTATCGCCCGCCGCGATCAGGACCTTCTTGCCGCTCATCTGGGCGCGGTGGGCCAGTTTTGCGATGGTGGTGGTCTTGCCCACGCCGTTGACCCCGATCATCATGACCACCTCCGGCGGGTTGATGGCCTTGATCGTCTTGCCGGTCTTGAATATTTCCGCCAGCTCCTCGCTTAGGATGTCGCGGAATTTCGCCGGATCGTTCGTTCCGGCCTTGCGCGCCCGGCCGCGCAGGTTGTCGAGAAGCTTGGCTGCGGGTTCGAAACCCACGTCGGCCATGATCAGGATTTCCTCAAGCTCCTCCCAGAAGGAATCGTCCATCTTGTCGTGGGAGGCGAGCAGCCCGTCGATGCGCTTGGCGATCTGTTCCTTGGTTTTGGCCAGCCCTTCGGAAAGCTTGAGGAAAAGACGGTTGCGCTCATCCTCCTCGTCTTCCAGGTCCAGGGCCAGGGCCAGGCGGTACTGGAGCTCGGAGCGGAAATCGTCCACATCCTCATACTCCATCTCCTCGACCCATTTGCGGAATTTTTCCACAAACGCGTCCGCCTCGGACTCGGGCGCTTCCAGGCTGACGAACAAAAAGCGCAGACGCTCCCACAAGAGCGGCCCGGCCTGGGCCACGCCGTCGAGCAGGATGGTCAGCCACACGGACAGGCGGGGTTCCGCCTGGCGCAATTCAAGGGTAAGCTTGTTTTTCCAGACGTCCTTGCCATCGTCCCCGGTCGCGGATGCGGGCTTGGCGGCCTGTTCACCGGGCGCCGGGCCAGGCGCCGGGCTAGGCGCTGTGGCGGTGGAGGGGGCGGCTTCCGGCGCGGGCGCGGCTTGCGGGGAAAGGGCTTCCTGTGGCGCGGCGGATGCGATTGGGGCGGCGTCCGCCGGTTGCGCCTCGAGGGTTTCTTGCGCGTCCCCGGAGAGCCCGGCTTCGTCCTGAACCTGGGGTTCCGCGTCTTTCTTGCTCCAAAGCTTCTTTATCTTTGAGAAAAAACCCATTATGCATCCTCTTGGCTTGATTTTGTGGCGATGACGGCGCCCGCCGGAAAAAGCGGCGACACAGTAGCCTTTCGCGGGCCGCGAGGCAACCGGGCGCCGCAGCTGCAACGCGAAACCCGGGCCGCCCGCAATCAGTGGATTTACTCAGTGCGGCCTTTTCAGGTAGAATGTCCGGATAGTACGCGACGCACAAGGAGTTTACCCGTATGAAACGCATCCGCATAGCCGCAGCGCTGGACGCATCCGCCCCCATGGACGCCGTCACGGTCATGGGCTGGGCGCGCACCCGGCGCGACGCCAAGGGCTTTTCTTTTCTCGAAATCAACGATGGTTCCTGCCTGGCCAACATCCAGGCCGTGGTGGACGAGCAGGCCGAAGGATACGCTGATTTGAAAGATATCGGCGTGGGCGCGGCCGTATCGGTCACGGGAAAGCTCGTGGCTTCTCCCGGCAAGGGGCAGAAGTGGGAACTCCAGGCCGAGCGGGTCGCCCTCGTGGGCGGCGCGGACCAGGAGACCTATCCTCTCCAGAAAAAACGCCATTCCGACGAGTTCCTGCGCGGGGTCGCCCATTTGCGTCCGCGCACCAACAAATACGGGGCCATGTTCCGCATCCGTTCGGAGCTTGCATTCGCCATCCACAATTTCTTTCGCGGCCGGGGCTTCTACTACGTGCATTCCCCCATCCTGACGGGTTCGGACTGCGAAGGCGCGGGCGAAATGTTCCGGGTCACCTCGCTTTCCCTCGACGAGGCTCAGGGCGCCAAGGAGGAGTTGCGGGCCAAGGATTTCTTCGGCAAGGACGCCTACCTGACCGTGTCCGGCCAGCTCTCCGCCGAAATGTTCGCCTGCTCCCTGGGCAACGTGTACACGTTCGGGCCGACGTTTAGGGCCGAACATTCGGACACCTCCCGCCACGCCGCCGAATTCTGGATGCTCGAGCCGGAGATGGCCTTCGCCGACATCACGGACAACATGAACCTGGCCGAGGATCTCCTCAAATATCTCACGGAATTCGCCATGACCTCCTGCGCGGCGGATTTGGATCTTTTCGCCAGATTCGTGGACAAGGAGCTCATGGGCAACCTGGAGAACATCCTGCGCGAGCCCTTCGTGCGCCTGCCCTACGCCGAGGCCGTGGACATCCTGAAGAAATCCGGGAAGAAATTCGAGTATCCCGTAGATTTCGGCCTGGACCTGCAAAGCGAACACGAGCGCTATATCACGGAAGAGCATTTCAAAAAGCCGGTTATCGTGTATGACTACCCCAAAGGCATCAAGGCCTTCTACATGCGGCTCAACGACGACAACGAGACCGTGGCGGCCATGGACGTGCTCGTTCCGAGGATCGGCGAGATCGTGGGCGGCAGCCAGCGCGAAGAACGCCTGGACGTTTTGGAAACCCGCATCAGCGAACTCGGGCTCGGCAAGGAGGAGTACTGGTGGTACCTGGATATCCGCCGGTTCGGCAGCGTTCCCCACGCCGGGTTCGGCCTCGGGTTCGAACGCCTGCTCATGCTCATGACCGGCGTGACCAATATCCGGGACGTCATTCCTTTTCCGAGAACCTACCGCCATCTTGAGTTTTAAGATCGGCGAGAAACGCCAACAAAGGAAACGCGCCATGACGCTTCCCCCTTCCCATGTCCCCTATACGGACAAGTATTTCCTGCGGTCCCGGGACATTCTGGTCAAGGACGGGCTCAATCCCCAGGTCCTCATGCGGGTGTTCATCCGCCAGGGACCGGGCAAGGTCTTCGGCGTGAACGAGGCCGTGGATATCCTGAAACGCTACGCTCCGGACCCTTCCCGCCTCCGGGTCATGGCCTTGCCCGAGGGATCCGAATACGCCCCGGGCGAGCCCCTCATGCACATCGAGGGGCCGATCCAGGATTTCATCGAGCTTGAGACCATGTATCTCGGCGCGCTGACCGCGGCCACCACGGAGTATAACGACAAGCGGTCCGTCACGCCCGGCGAGGCGGCGGCAAACGCCTCCATGATCCGCGAACTCCAGCCGGACAAGCATCTCATGTACTTCGGGGCCCGCCACTGGCACTGGTCCATGGATGCGGAAATCAGCAAGGCCGTGGTAGGGGCGGGGTTCGATTCCTGCTCCACCGACGTGGGCGCCCAGGCCGCCGGGCTCCCGGCGGGCGTGGGCACCATCCCCCACGCCCTGGTCCTGGTCTACGCCCACGCCCATGGCCGGGAGCGGGCCACGGCCGAGTCGGTCAAGGCCTTCGACCGGCATATCGCGCCCGAGTTCCCCCGCATCGCCCTTGTGGACACCTTCAACCACGAGATCGACGACGCGTTGGCCTGCGCCCGGGAACTGGGCGACCGGCTCGCAGGCGTGCGCCTGGACACGGCCGGTGAATGCGTGGGGCAGGGGGGCCTTCCTTTTGATGGCAGGAAGCACGTCACCGGCAAGGGCGTGACCGTGGAGTCGGCCCGGGCCGTCCGCCGGGCCTTGGACGAGGCGGGGTTTTCGAATGTGAACATCGTGCTCTCCAGCGGCTTCGGCGAACGCGACAAGCTGGAGGTTTTCGCCCGGGACGAACGGGAGCGAGGACCGCTCTACGCGTCTCTGGGCATCGGCGGCCTGTTCGCATCCCGCTTCGCCACGGCGGATATCGTGCGCATCGAAGGGGCCGATTTGGCCAAGACGGGCCGTGGCTATGTGGATAACCCACGGCTCGCGCGCGCGTTGTAAGCATCCTTGTGGAGGAACCATGGGAAAGGCGCTGATTATCGTGGATATGTTGCGGGATTTCATTTTTCCGGGCGGCAAGCTTTTTTTCGAGAAGGGAAAAGAGGCGATTCCGGGGTGTCTGCGCCTTCGGGACGCTTTCGACGCCGCCGGACTGCCGGTCGTCTACGACAACGACGCCCATCCCGAGGACAGCGCGGAGTTCGATTCCTGGCCCCCGCACTGCCTGCGCGGGACCGACGGGGCCAGGGTCATCGGCGAACTCGCCCCCAGGCCCGGCGATCTCGTCCTGGAAAAGGACTCCCTGTCCATGTTCACCATTGAGGGCGCGGCGGAGATCCTGCGCGGGCGCGGCATCGACGAGCTTGTCCTGTGCGGGGTGGCCACGGAGTATTGCGTGCTGCATTGCGCCCTGGACGGCGTGGCTGACGGATTCGCGGTCACGGCGGCCATCGACGCCATCGCCGGGGTGGATCTCGCCCCGGGCGACGCCAAGCGGGCCATCGACAAGATGCGGGCGGCGGGCGTCGTCATGGCCGAGGTTTCCGAAATCATCGGCGCGCTCGGCTAGCGCCGCGTGAGCGCGTTGATTTCCTGAAAAGCCCCGTTTTTTTGAACGCCGCGCGGGTACGCCTTCCCGGCGCGCCCTGACGCGGCGCATGGACGAGGACTCATGAACAACGGTACGCCGGATATGCGCCGTTCCCGGCGGAGCGGCGATTGCGGCGCGAACAAGGGGGGAGACGTATGAGCGTTTGCGATGTGGTCATCATGGGAGCGTTGGGACGGATGGGATCGACCCTGGCCGCGCTGGCGCAGGCCAGCCCGGACCACAGGCTGGCCGCCGTCCTGGAGCGTCCGCAGAACGCGGCCGGGCTGTCCCGCTACGACTGCGTCCAGGGAAGCGACCTGGACGAGGTCCTGCCCAAGGTCCCGGGCGCGGTGATCATCGACTTCACCGCCCCGGTCTGTTCCGTGGACGTGGCCGCCAAGGCGGCCAGGCACGGCAACCCGGCGGTGATCGGCACCACGGGGCTTTCGACGGAGCAGCAGGCCTTGGTGGCCGAATCCGCCAGGACGGGACGGATTTTCTGGGCGCCCAACATGAGCGTGGGCATCAACACCCTGCTCACGGTCCTGCCGCTTCTGGTCGAAAAGCTCGGTCCGGCCTACAACCTGGAGATCGTGGAAACCCACCACAACAAGAAAGCCGATTCTCCGAGCGGCACGGCCATCAGGCTCGGCCAGTGCCTGGCCGAGGCCAGGGGACAGGATTTCGACAAGGTCAAGAAATGCTGCCGGGAGGGCATCATCGGTCCGCGCACGACGGATGAAATCGGCATCCAGACCCTGCGCGGCGGGGACGTGGTGGGCGACCATACGGTCTATTTCTTCGGTCCGGGCGAGCGCATCGAGGTCACCCACCGGGCGCATACCAGGGAGAATTTCGCCCAGGGGGCCTTGCGCGCGGCCCTTTGGATTTCTTCCCAGCAGCCGGGCAAGCTCTATTCCATGCTCGACATGCTGGGCTGATCCCGCGTCCTCAAAACAGGCGCATGCGCTTGTTGCGGAGAGCGCGCCGGACGCATGCTCTCTATGAAAAAGAGCGTCATGCTTTCCATGACGTCACGCGGGCGGGCGTTTTCGAAGCCGGACCCGCTGGCGCAACGGAGGACGCAAGGCGTGAAAAAAACAGGGCCGGCGCGTAGATCGATACGCGCCGGCCCTGTTTTTTTGATGTCACGACGTACCTGGTTCTTCTCCGACGGTCCGGGTCGTCCCCAGGCGCCGGTTCTCAGGCCGCCGGGGGTTCCTTTCCGATCGCGCCGTCAGACTACCGGGCCATGGCCGGGGCGGGCGCGCGCATTGGGGCGGGCGCTTCCCCCTGGTTTTCCAGGTGGCCTTTCATGACGTCCACCACCTGGTTCATGTTTTCCTTGAGATCCTTGAGCTCCGCCTCGAGCCCGTCCTCACGTCCGGCTTTGGCCGATTGTTCCAGCGCGAGACAGGCGGCGCGCAGCTTGCGCGCGCCCATGGTGGCCGAGGCGCCTTTGAGGGAGTGCGCCAGGAATCCCAGCCGCTCCATGTCCCTGGCCGCAAGCGCCGCGGTGATGGCCGCCAGGGTTTTGGGCTGGTCGGTGACGAAGGCGGCGAACAGACGGGCCAGAAATTCCGTGTTTCCCCGGGCCTTTTCCAAAAGCCAGGGGTAATCCAGGGTTTCCAGGCTTTCATCCTGCTTGGGCTGACCAGACTGGTCGGGCTGGTCGGGCGCCTGCGCCGGGCCCGCCCGCCGGTCCGCCGGGGCGGGGGAAACCGGCTCCCTGGAACCGCCGGAAGGCGCCGGAGCGGCCTTGCGCTCGAGAACCCTGGCCAGGGAGGCCTGCAGCTCCTCCAGGCCCACGGGCTTGGCCAGGTAATCGTCCATGCCCGCCTTGAGAAAGCGCTCCCGGTCTCCCTTGAGGGCGTGGGCCGTCAGGGCTATGATGGGAATGTCCGGCTTGATATGGCCCCCGGCCGATTGCCGGATGATCCTGGTGGCCTCGATCCCGTCCATTTCCGGCATCTGGATGTCCATGAGCACCACGTCCACGTCGCGCTCCTTGAGGGCCTTGATCGCCCTGCGGCCGGTGTGCGCCTTGATGACCCTGTGTCCCTGCTGTTCGAGCAGCTCGCTGATGAAGATCTGGTTGACCGGGTTGTCCTCGGCCAGAAGGATGGTCATGGGCGGCAGGGCCGAAGCGGCGGGGGCTTCCCTGATCACGGTTTCGGTCTCTGGCGCCAGGCGCAGGGGCAGGGTGAAGGTGAAGGCGCTGCCGCGTCCTTCCTCGCTGCGCACGCCCACTTCGCCGCCCATCATGTCCACGAGATGCTTGAAGATGGAAAGCCCGAGTCCCGCTCCCTGGTAGCGGCGGCTGGTGGAGCCGTCCGCCTGGGTGAAGCTGTCGAAAATGGCGCCGAGCTTGTCCTGGGGAATGCCGATGCCCGTATCCTGGACGGAAAAAAACAGGCGGACCTGACCGTCCTCGCGCCTGCCCTTGGCCAGGGTGACCTCCACCCGGACCATGCCCATATCCGTGAATTTCACGGCGTTGCCCACCAGGTTGACCAGGATCTGCCTGAGCCTGCTCGCGTCGCCCGAAAGGGCCGAGGGCGCGTCCTTGGCTACGAACCAGCTGAGCTTGATGCCCTTTTTCTCGGCCAGGGGCAGGAAGACCCGGATGGCGTCCTCCACGGTGGACGGGAGATCGAACGGCTGGTCGGCCAGTTCCAGGGCGCCGGTCTCGATTTTGGCGTAGTCCAGGATGTCGTTGAGGATTTCCAGGAGAGAGCCCGCGGAGTGGCGGACCATTTCCAGGTATTCCCGTTGCTTGGGCGCGAGTTTGGTGGCCAGGGTCAGCTCGGTCATCCCGAGGACCCCGATCATGGGCGTGCGGATTTCATGGGTCATGTTGGCCAGGAAATTGCTTTTCGCCCTGTCGGCGGCCAAGGCGCCCTCGCGGGCCTTCTGGAGTTCCTCTTCCAGGCGCTTTTGGGCGGTCACGTCGCGCAGGGTGAGGACATGCACGGGCTCGCCCTCGTAGGCGGCGCTTATGGAGCGCATCTGCACGATGCGGATGTCGCCGGTCTTGGAAATGACGTCGAGTTCCGAGAAGTCCCCGGCCGTGACCGGGACGCCGAAATGGGTTCCGATGAGGGCTTCAGGCTCGGTTCCGAAGAGTTCCACGGCGGGGGGCGTGACGGAACGGATGATGCCGCCCGCGTCCACCACCAGGAGCGCTTCGCCCATGAGCTTGAGGATTTCTGAGGATTGGGGAAATATCTTATCCAGCATTCGCGCCGGCCTTTATCCTTTTATGCAAATCATGGGACGCAATTTCGCCACCTTGCGCGCCAGTCCCAGGGCGTGCGAGACGTGTACGACTTCGTCTATATCCTTGTAGGCGCCGGGCGCCTCCTCGCAAAGGCCGCGCAGGCCCTTGGCCCGCACGATCACGCCCGCATGGGCCAGACCGTTTTGAACATCCCGGGCGTGAAAGCGCTTCACGGCCTGTTTTCGGCTCATGCTCCGTCCGGCCCCGTGGCAGGTGGAGCCGAAGGATCGTTTCATGGCCCGGCCGTCTCCGGCCAGGATGTAGGAGCTTGTTCCCATGCTCCCGCCCACGAGGACCGGCTGGCCGACGCTTTGCATCGCCTCCGGCAATTCGGGACGTCCCGGTCCCAACGATCGGGTGGCGCCCTTGCGGTGGACGAACAGACGTCTTGCTCCGTCTTTCGTCTCCACCGTCTCTTCCCGGCAGACGTTGTGGGAAACGTCGTAAAGGAGCCGCAGCCGCGATCCTGGGAGGACCGAGGCGAAGGTTTCCCTGACCAGATGGGTCAGAACCTGCCGGTTGGCCAGGGCGCAATTGACCCCGGCCCGCATGGCCCCCAGATACCGCGTTCCCAGCTCCGATTTGATCGGGGCGCAGGCCAGTTCTTTGTCCGGCAAATCCAGGCCGTGTTTCGCGGCCTCCCGCAGCATGCGCTCCATATAGTCGACGCCGATCTGATGCCCCAGGCCGCGCGAACCGCAGTGCAGGGACGCAAGGACGGCGCCCTTGGAAATCCCGTAGGCGTCGGCCGCCTGGGGATCGAAAATTTCCTCCACCCGCTGGACTTCCAGGTAATGGTTGCCCGAGCCCAGAGTGCCCGTCTCGTCGCGTTGCCGGTCCTTGGCTTTTTGCGAGACCATCCGGGGCAGGGCGCCCGGCATGCGGCCGCCGTCCTCGATGCGCGCAAGATCCGCCTTTTCTCCAAAACCGCGACTAACGGCCCAGACCGCGCCGCCTTCAAGCATGGCGTCCAGTTCCTTGCCGGTCAGGCGCACCTCGCCCGCGACGCCGACTCCTGCCGGTATGCGGGAAAACAGGGCGTCCGCCAGGGCGTCCCCGGCCGCCTCCACGTCTTCGGGGGCGAGGTTCGTGACCAGGGCGCGCACTCCGCAGGAAATGTCGAATCCCACCCCTCCGGCGCAGACCACGCCGCCCTCGTCAGGGTCGAAGGCCGCCACCCCCCCTATGGGAAAGCCATAGCCGGAATGGGCGTCCGGCATGGCCATGACGGCGTCCACGACGCCGGGGAGGCTGGCCGCGTTGCGGACCTGGGAGATGACCGTTTCCTCGATTTGGGAAAGCAGCGTCCCGGAGGCGAAAAGGAGGCCCGGAACCCGCATGCGGCCCGTTTTCGGTATTTCCCAGGTGAAATCGTCTCGCTGTATTCCTTTCCAGTCGCGCATAACGGACGCTCGCGGCCAAAAAAACGGCCGGTTCGGAGCATACATCCTTTTCTTTTACTCCATGGACATGGAAATCTGTCAAGGGAATTATTAATTCCTCTAAAATTCTTAATAATAGGGTGAAAAATCAGGCGAAAAGAGCGCGCAAACGGCCCGGGAGGCTGGGAAGGGCTGATTGTCGGGATTATGGCGAGGAGTCGGGGCGGTTATCCGGGACGTTGGCTTCGTGGGGCGCGTAAGGAACGCT
>CALGYO010000164.1 GCA_937934715.1 uncultured Desulfovibrionaceae bacterium
GGCCCCATGCCGTAGAGCAGGCCGAAGTTGATGGTCTTGGCGTTGCGGCGTTCGTCGGGGGTGACGGCGTCCAGGGGCTTGTCGAAGAGCAGGGCGGCGGTTCCGGCGTGGATGTCCCGGTTTTCGGCGAAGGCGGCCAGGAGGGTCGGCTCCTTGGAGAGGTGGGCCAGCACGCGCAGTTCGATCTGGGAGTAGTCGGCCGCGGCGAGTTGCATGCCTGGGGCGGCGATGAAGCAGGAGCGCATGCGCCGGCCGAATTCGCCCCGGATGGGGATGTTCTGGAGATTGGGGTTGGAGCTGGAGAGGCGCCCGGTGGCCGTGGCCAGCTGGTTGAAGGTGGTGTGCAGGCGCTCGTTTTCGTCCACCATCTTTGGCAGGGGCTCCAGGTAGGTGGAGCGCAGCTTCTCGAGCTTGCGGTATTCCAGGATCTTCCCGACGATCTCATGCTCGCCGCGCAGTTTTTCCAGGACTTCCGAGGAGGTGGACACGGCGCCGCCCGGGGTTTTGCCCTGGCGTTTAAGGCCGAGGACGTCGAAGAGGATTTCGGCCAGCTGCTGGCTGGAGCGCAGGTTGAAGGGGCGTCCGGCCAGCCGCGTGATCTCGGCGGTCAGGGTATCGAGACCCTGGTTGGCTTCCTGCAAAAAGGCGGCGAAGGCCTTGCGGTCGATGCGCGCGCCAGCTTTTTCCATGCGCGCCAGCACCGGGATCAGCGGCATTTCCAGATCGCGGACCAGGGGGACGAGTCCGGCCTGTTCCAGACGCGGGGCGTAGATGTCCGCCAGGGCTAGGGCGGCCAGCCCCCGGGCGCCGGGCGGCAGGGCCGAGTGGTCGAAGGCGGGGTCGGCGTAGAGGCTGTCGCGCAGGCGTTCCCAGGAATAGTTGCGCTGCTCGGGATTGAGCAGGTAGGCGCACAATTCGAGATCCATCCATTTGTCCAGGGGAATCTCCCCCCAGACGGGGTTTTCGCCGAGCAGGTCCTTGTACGAGGGGACGGCGATGCGTTCGGCCTTCGCGAGGACCGGGATCAGGGCGGCGGGATCGCCCTGGTACAGGCGTTCCTCGCCGTCCACGCCGAGAATCAGGCCGCCGCCGGGTTCGCCCGCCGGGACCAGGCCGATTCGCGCGGGCGCGGCCGCTTCCAGCTCGCCGAGGGAAAGGGGCGTATCCTTTGGGGCGTCATCGTCCGTCTTTTTCAGGGCCGGGGCCGGGGCGTCGAAGA
Organism: uncultured Desulfovibrionaceae bacterium; assembly: GCA_937934715.1. Taxonomy (GTDB): domain Bacteria; phylum Desulfobacterota; class Desulfovibrionia; order Desulfovibrionales; family Desulfovibrionaceae; genus CALGYO01. The sequence continues at coordinate 1,220 of CALGYO010000164.1, forward strand.
GGCTTCCCTGGAGCTGGCCGGGCGCGGCCTTGGCGGCCTTGGGGGCCGGTTGGGACGCGGCGGGGCCGGTCTGGGGCAGCTCCCGGGCCAGGGAGCGGAACTCGTATTCCAGGAGAAAGGCCTTGACCGCGGCCGGGTCCATGGCCTTGACCGACAGGTCGTCCGGCAGGGCGCCGGGGTCCAGGTCCGTGCGCAGCCGGGTGAGCTCCCTGTAGAGGAAGGTCTTGTCCATGTGGCCGGCGAGTTTGTTGCGCTGGGCGGGCTTCAAGGCGTCCAGGTGGTCGCGTACGGCTTCGAGGTCCGGGTAGTTGGACAGGATGTCCATGGCGGTCTTGGGGCCGATGCCGGGCACGCCGGGGATGTTGTCGCTCGCGTCGCCGGTCAGGGCCTGCAGATCCGGCCAGGCGGAAGGGGCGATGGGACAGTCCTCCGCAAAGGAGTCCAGGGTGACGATTTTCTCCTGTTTGCCCGCCGGGTCCCAGAGGATGACGTTTGTGTCCAGGCATTGGCGCAGGTCCTTGTCCGATCCCACGATGATCACGGGGCGTTCGCGCTTGAGGCGGCTTGCCATGGTCGCGATATAGTCGTCGGCCTCGGCGCCCGAGGACACGGCCACGCCGAGTCCGAGCAGGGCCACGCCCTGCTTGAGGGGGTCGATCTGGGCGGCCAGGGGCTCGGGCATGGCCTGACGGTTGGCTTTGTATTCCGGATAGAGCTCATGGCGAAAATTCGGGCCCTTGCCGTCGAGGAAGAACATGGCGTACCGGGGACGCTCCTCCCGAAGCACGCGCAGGAGCAGGCGCATGACGATGAACAGGGCGTTGGTGGGGAATCCGTCCGACCGGGAGAGGTCGCCGAAGGCGTAAAACCCCCGGTACAGGAACGAGCTGCCGTCGATGAGGTAGACGGGATCGTTTTGGAAATCGAATTTTTCCGTAAGGGACATGCGAGCCTCGCTGTTTGCGCGTCGCGCAGATTTGCGCGATCGCCTTGGCGCGATTTTGTACGCCAGACGCCTTTTCCATGCAACCTGGCCGGATTTGTTTCAAACAAAGGCGCGGCGCGGGCCGGGCCGGAATTTTTTGACAAGGGCGGCTGTACTTTCAGCGGGCTTTATATTAATCGGACATGTCTTGAAACAATAGCCTTCAACGTCTCTATGGAGATGACGCTCATGATTCGAAGCTTTTCGCGTTTGGCCGCGGCGGCCGCGATGCTGGCCTGCGTATTCATCGTATCGCAGGGGCCGGCCATGGCCCAGGACGACGCCGCCATGGTGGAATCGCGCTACGGCGCCGCGGTGGACCCTCTGGCCAAATCCAAGGCCAAGACCTCTCTTTTCGGGGTGGAAAAGGCCATCGACGCCGTGCAGCCGCCGACGTTCGTGAAGGAAGGCCAGGATTTCACCCATTCCGAGGCCGCCGATTTCTCGGTCAAGGGCGACGGCGACTATGACATGGTGAAAAGCGTGTCCAGGGCCCTGGACGCCAACCCTCAGATGGAATCGGCGCGCAAGCTCATCAGCGGCTCCGAAGAGGCCCGCCGCCAGGCCATGGCCAATTTCGGCCCCGTGGGCACGGTCAGTTACGGCTACCAGCGCGTGGACGGCCAGGTGTTCTCCACGGGAAGCGCCACCGTGACCGACCCCACGAGCTCCACGGGCACGTCGACCCAGAGCGTGCGGACCACCGAGGGCTATTGGGCCAACGTCTATACCCTGCAATTGACGGCCACCCAGCCGATCTTCACGGGTTTCAAGCTCCTCAGCAACTATCAGAAAGCCCAGTTGGCCAAGGAACAGGCCGAAACCCAGATGACCTACACCGAGCTTACGCTCATCAAGAGCGTGCAGAAGGCCTTCCTGGCCCTGCTGAAAGCCCGGGCGGACGTGAAAAGCAACCAGGACGCCGTGGCCCGTCTGGAATCCCAGTACAAGGTCACCCAGGCCTTTTACGACGTAGGCCTCAAACCGCGCCTGGACGTCCTGCAGGCCGAGGCCGAACTGGCCACGGCCGAGCAGGCCCTGCTCACCTCCCAGAACAGCGTGCTCACCCAGACCACCCAGCTCAACTCCCTGCTGAACCTGCCGCTCAATCAGGACCCCGGCTATGTGGGCGAACTGACCTACGTCCCCTTTTCCATGACCATCCAGCAGTGCCTGGACGAGGCCTACAAATACCGTCCCGACCTGCAGATCGGCATGAAAAGCGTGCAGATCGCCGCGAAAAACGAGACCATCGCCGCCAGCGGCCTGTATCCGCAGGTGCAGGCCCAGGCGTCCTACACCAAGGAAGGGGACAATCCCGACCTGGACAATGACCGCAAATCCTCCACCTACACGCCGGACGTGACCGCCGTGGGCGTGACCGCCCAGTGGCAGGTCTGGGACTGGGGCGCCACGTTCTTCGGATACCGCCAGGCTTCGGAGAACACCAAGAAGGTCATGGCCGATCTGGCCAAGCTGCGCCTGGACGTGGGGTACGAGGTCAAGACCTATCATTTGAACATCCAGGACGCCGCCAAGCGCATTTCCGTGGCCAGGACGGGTCTTGAAGCGGCCAAGGAAGGCTACCGCATGGCCGTGGCCCGGTACCAGGCCCAGGTGGGCACCAACACGGACGTGCTGGACGCCCAGTCCCGGGTGAGCAGCGCCGAATCCTCGCTGACCCAGGCGCTATCAGACTACCAAAGCTCCCTGGCGGACATCTACGTGGCCATGGGCCGCAAGAACCTGGGACTCATTCCCCAGTAGGTTTCGCCGGACAATCCCGCCGTTCACGCCGGGCCGGAGTCTTTCCGGTCCGGCGTTTTATTTGCATTCCGGTTCGGGAGGTTTTCTTTTTCATGGCGCTCGTGCTATTGGGTTTCGTGGACGTTTCCATCCACCTCGCGGGAGAAGAAATGCGCAGTCGCCTGTTTTCGAGACGATTATCCCGAGCCCTCTCCTTCCTGGCGTTGTCTTTCGCGCTGAGTTGGCCCTGGCCGGCGTTGGCTGAGAAACTCCAGGTTCGCGGGGATTACAATTATCCTCCCTACGCCTATCTGGACCATGGCGTCCCCACGGGGTTCGAGGTGGATGTGATGCGGGCCGTGGCCGGGGTCATGGGGCTTGACGTGGAAATCCGGCTCGATGCCTGGAGCACGGTCCGCGCCGAACTCGAACACGGCGAAATCGATGCCGTGACAGGCATGATCTACTCGGCGAACCGGGCCAAACTGGTCGATTTTTCAGAACCCCTCATCGTCATTTCCCACGCCATATTCGTCAAGGACGGCTCTTCCGTTCGCGGCCCCGAGGACCTGGCCACGGCGCGCATCCTCGTGCAGGAAGACGACATCATGGACGATTACGCCAAGGAGCATTATCCCGGCGCGCGCATCACGGCCGTGAAGACCCAGGAACAGGCGCTACGGCTGTTGTCCCAGGATGGATATGACGCGGCGCTTCTGGGCAAGCTCCAGGCGCTCTACTGGATTCACAAGCTTCATCTGACCAACGTCGAATCCGTGGGGCCGCCGTTGTCGCCCATGCGGTATTGCTTCGCCGTGGCCAATGGCAGGCCTGGGCTTCTCGCCAAACTGAACGAAGGGCTGGCCATACTGCGCAGCTCCGGCCGCTACGAGGAAATCTACGAAAAATGGTTCGGGGCGTACGAGCGGGAATCCGCCTTCCGCCTGACCCTGCGCTACGCCGTCTGGGCGGCCGGTCCGGTTCTCGCGCTTTTCGCCGCCTCCTTCGTCTGGAACTGGTCGCTCAGGCGCAAGGTGGCGCAAAAAACGGAAGCCCTTTCCCGGGTCCTGGCCGCAAGCCGGGAAAGCGAGCGGGCCCTCATCGCGAGCGAAAAGCGCTACCGCGCCGTGTTCGAAAATATCATGGACGGCTATTATCAGGCGGACATGCAGGGACGGGTGGTCTGGTGCAACCCGGCCGCCGCCGCCATGCTCGGCTACGAGAAGCCGGAGGACGCGTTGGGATGGGAACTGAGCCAGCTCTACGCTGATCCCGGCCAGCGGTCCGGGTTCATGGAACGCCTGTTGCGCGAAGGAAGCGTGCAGGGATTCCAGGCGGGGCTCAGACGCCAGGACGGCGAATGCTTCACGGCCGAAGCCAATTCCAGGCTGTTGCGCGATCCGACCACAGGGGAACCCGTGGGGGTGGAGGGCGTTTTCCGGGACATCACGCGGCGCAAGCGCATGGAAGAGATCATGGCGCAAACCGAGAAGATGCTCTCCGTGGGAGGCCTGGCGGCGGGCATGGCCCACGAGATCAACAACCCCCTGGGCATCATCCTGGCCTCCTGCCAGAATCTTACCCGCAGGCTGTCGCCGGCGTTTCCCAAGACGCGCCGTCGCGCCGAGACCCTCGGCCTGGATCCGCAGGCCCTGGACGCCTTTCTCGAGACCGGCGGGGCGCCCCGGATTCTGGATGGCATGACCGAGGCGGCGGAACGGGCGGCACGGATCGTGCGCAATATGCTGGAATTCAGCCGGCAGGACAGCGAACGGCTCGAGGTTTGCGACGTGAACGCCGTCCTGGAAAAGGCCGTGGAACTGGCCCGGGGCGACCTGTCCGTGAAGGACGGCAAGGGACGGCGGATCGCGATTGTCCGGGAATACGCAAAGACGCCGCCGCGCGCCGCCATCAACCAGACCGGGATCACCCAGGTGTTGCTCAACCTCCTGCGCAATGCGGCCCAGGCCCTGGGCGCCCGGGAAGGCGAGGAGGCCCCGCGCATCGTCCTGCGCACGGCGCTAAAGGGAAACCGGGTCAGGATCGAGGTCGAGGATAACGGGCCTGGAATGGACGAGATGACGCGCAGACGGGCCTTCGAACCGTTTTTCACCACCAAGGCCCCGGGCGTGGGAACAGGACTCGGACTGTCGGTGTCCTATTTCATCGTGACGCAAAATCACGAGGGGTCGATCTATCTCGACTCGCAACCCGGCAAGGGGACGACATTCACCATCCTCCTGCCCGCCGGGGAGGCCGGAGCCGAACAAGCGGCCTAGGATTCAACGTTTCTTGTTTTCTATGGCCAGCTTGGTCGCGGCCGCGAAAAATCCGCCGATGAGTCCCAAAACAAAACCCCGGCGCATGTCCATGAAGAAAATGCCGCCGAGCACGCCCACCGATCCGCCCACCAGGATGCCCTTGACCAGGGCGTCCATCCACTTGCTCTGCTGCTCGTTGAAATAACCCATGCGTTTCCCTCCAGGTTGCCTCCGGCGGCCAGGGGAAAACCTTCTTAAGGAGAAGGTTTTCCCCTGGCCCCCTTTCCAAGACCTTTACCGGCGCTTCGCGGGATCTTTTGCCCGCCCGTCTGGCGGGCAAAAGATCCCGCGAAGCGCCGGCGGGGGTCCAGGGGGATCATCCCCCTGGCGGGGAGTCCAGAGGGGCGGCGCCCC
>CALGYO010000165.1 GCA_937934715.1 uncultured Desulfovibrionaceae bacterium
GATCTCTGGTCGCCGAAGGCCTTCGCGCCTTTATTCATCCCAATGAGAGGTGATTCTGATGGCTGGATTTCATATCGTCGTGTGCGGCGGGATCGTGCCTGATCCGTTGCAGACGTTGGAGCCCGCCCAGACCCCTGCGGGTCCGGGACTGAAAAACGAATTGATGTTGCCCGCGATTCTTGATCCGTGGGCTTCCCACGCCTTGTACGAAGCGGCCAACCTGGCCAAGACCCAGCCGGATTCCAAGGTCTGGCTGGTGAGCATCGGCCCCAAGGCCAAATTGCAGCAGGTCATGATGAGCGTGGCGCAAAAAGTCCCGTTCGAGCTGGTCGTGCTGGACGGTCCTGCGGGCGGCTTCGTGGACGCGGGCGAGGCGGCCGAGGCGCTCGCGGGCGCCATCGAGGGCATCGCCGGTCTGGACAAGTCCAAGCTGCTCGTCTTCGGCGGCTGGCAGTCGGCCTCGCGCGGAGCGGGCGCCACCATGCAGATGCTGGGCGAGCGGCTCGGCGTCGTCGACCAGTTCCAGGGCGTGGACAGGATCACCCCGGCGGCGGACGGCTCCTTCGAGGTCATGGAACGCATCGAGGGCGGCAGCTATCAGGTTTCGGTCTGCGCAGGCGCTCCGGCGGTCCTGGGATGGGCCACGGGCGAACTGCCCGAGCCGCCCAACAACCCCCAGGTGGGCATGCAGAACATGCGGTTCATCATGCCCGCGCTCCAGAAAGCGACCCCGGCCAAGGTGGGCGCCGCCGGCGTCTCGTATCTGACCGTGGCCCAGCCCCAGCAGAAACGCGAGACGCGCATCGTCAAGGACGCCCCGGTTGACGAGATCGCCAAAGAGATCATCGACTGGATCAAGGCCTAACTCCGCGACGGCTCACCGCGCCCGAGCGCGAAGCCCGCTAAAAGTTTTCGAAAGGGGTCCAGGGGGAAACCTTTTTCAAAAGGCTTCCCCCTGGCCGCCGGAGGCATACCACTATGGACACCATCCTTTTCATCACCGCCGTCGAACCGGACGGCGGTCTTTCCAAGGCCTCCCTGGAGGCGCTCGGCGCCGCCAAGGCGCTAGCCGACGGTCTTTCGGCGTCGCTTTGCGCCGGGCTCGTGGGCGCGGACGTTTCCGCCGCCGCCAAGGCCTGCGCGGGCGTTACGGCCATCTACGGCGTTTCCGGCGCGGAATTCGCGGATTCCCGCTACGCCTCGGACGCGGCCGCCATCGAGGCCATCTGCAAGGCGGCGAACGCGGGCATGGTCATCGGCCCGGATTCCTCGCGCATGAGCCGGGTATTGCCGGGCGTCGCCCAACGGCTGGGCGGCAAGATCGACACCCACCTGACCGGCCTTGCGGCCAGGGACGGCAAGCCCGTGGTCACGCGCTGGTATTACCGCCAGCGCATGTACGCGGAGCTCACCCGCGAGCAGCGTCCCTGGTTCATGACGGTCTCGCCGGGCTGTTTCGCGGCCTACGAAGGCGCGGGCGAGGCGGCCGTGACGGCCGTGGACGTGGCGCTTCCCGACGCGGCCAGACGCACCACGGTCAAGGCCATCCTTTCGCCGTCGGCTGGGGAACAGACCATCCGCCCGGATGCGGCCATGCTCCTGGTGGCGGGCGCGGGCTGGACCAAGAAGCAGGCGGACGGCGCGGCCCATGCGGACGTGGCCGGGACGCTGATCCTCGGGTTTCTGGACAAGACCAAGGCGTCCTTGGGCAGCAGCAAGTCCCTGGTGGACATGGGCGGCGACGGCCAGCCGGTGCTGCCGTTTCTCACCCATCTGCACCAGGTGGGCCAGACGGGCGCCACGCCGCGCCACAAGAAGGGCCTGGCCACCTGCTGCCACGGCGAGGAGCCCCATGTGGTGGGCTGGCGTTTCGTCAGCGAGCGCCGGGCGGTGAATCTCGATCCCAACTGCGGCTGGGCGCGCGGCAAGGCCGACGTGCTCTACGTGGCCGACGCCTTCGCGGTCATGACGAAGGTGAACGAGCTGCTGGACTAGCGGCGCGCCCTCATCATGGCGCCAGCCCGGAGACAGGCATTCGCGGGCTGCAACGCATTGTGGAAGTCCCCGTCATACGGCGGGGACTTTTTTCTTTTCCCGGGCGCGGCTGGAGAGCGCATGCGGGACAAAATCGCTGGACCCCGGGCGCGATCAAGGGATATGACTTTAACACATTGGATTTGATCGCCTAACGAATCGCCGGAGCCCGGTCCTGGACGGACAGACCGGGGATTCGTCTCCCCGGGGCGCCCCGGCGCCGGTCAAGCGCGGCGGGAGCCCTCGCGCGGAAAGCGCGGCGCGCCTGTCAAGGAACAGGAAAACGACCTGAAACAGCGCATCGCGCCGGCCTTCATGGGACGGCGGCGACGCGTGGAGGAAGCGTCCGGCAAGACCGGCCGACGCCTTGCCCGCAGGCCTGATCGGCCGGCAAGCCCCCCGCCCTTTCGCGGAATCAGGAGGAACGCATGCCGCGTTTGCTGAATCTCGGTTGCGGAGACGTCTTCCACCCGGACTGGGTGAATCTGGAGCTTGCCCCCAAGCCCCCCCATGTCCTGGGCTGCGATCTGCGGCGCGGGATCCCCTATCCGGACGGCCTGTTCGACGCGGTCTACCATTCCCATGTCCTGGAACATCTCACGCGCCATGACGCCGCGATCTTCATCCGGGAATGCCTGCGCGTCCTGGCGCCGGGCGGGACGTTGCGGGTGGCGGCGCCGGACCTGGAAAACATCGCCCGGGCGTACCTTGCGGCCCTGGACGAAGCCAGGCGCGGGGAGCCGGAAGCGGACGAGCGCCACGAGTGGATGGTGGTCGAACTGGTGGATCAGCTGACCCGCCACGAGCGCGGCGGCGAAATGGCCCGGTTCTGGAAGCGCGATCCCGTTCCGGTCCGGGATTTCATCCTGTCCCGGGTGGGCATGGAGGCCAGGCGTCACCTGGACGCCCCCCGCAAGCCCGAAAATCCGCCGTCCCGGAACCTGGACGAGTTCAACGTGGGCCGGTTCCGGCTGTCCGGGGAATGCCATCTTTGGATGTACGACGGCCGCTCCCTGAGCCGCCTCTTGCGCGACGCCGGATTCGAGGACGTGCGCGTGGCCGGCGCCGCCGAATCGGCCATCCCGGATTTCGCGCGCTACGGCCTGGACCTCGCGCCGGACGGCCTGCCGCGCAAGCCGGACTCCATGTACCTCGAAGCCCGCAAGCCGGAAGGCCCCGGCGTGGACTTTCCCCGGGTGGTCGGCTTCTGCATGAAGGACTCCGGAGGCGCGGGCGGCGCCGCCCATCGCCTGCACGAGGGGCTTGCGTCCATCGACGTCCCCTCGTTCCTGTACGTGGCCCAAAGCGGCGCTCCGTCGCCCGGGGTGGCCGTGATTCCGGCCTCGGGAACGGCCACCCTGACCTGCGACGAGGCGGCCGGAACGCTTACCCACAGCGGTTGGACGAAGCTTTTCGCCGACAGCCGCGCCCGGCTGGCCGCCTATCCCGGCCGCCCGCAGGGTTGCGAAATCTTCACCGAAAGCGCCACCCAGGCCCGCATCAGCGACATCGCGGGCATGGACGCGGCGGACATCATCCAGCTGCATTGGATCGCCGGAACGGTGGACGTCTGCCGCGACGTGGAATTCCTGCGCGGCCGTCCCATCGTGTGGACCCTGCACGACCTGAATCCCTTCACCGGCGGCTGCCACTACGCCGAGGGCTGCCTTGGGTTCGAACGCTATTGCGGCCGCTGCCCGCAACTGGGCTCCTCCGAGGAAAACGACTATTCCCGCGAGCAATGGCTGCGCAAGAAAGCGGCCTACCGCGAGCTGGACATCACGGTGGTCTGCCCCAGCCGCTGGCTGGCCGAACTGGCCAGGCGCAGCACGCTGTTTCGCAAGGCGGCCGTCCACGTCATTCCCAACGGCGCGCCCACGGACGTCTTCAAGCCGCTCAACCGGGCGGCCATCCGCCGCGCCCTGGAAATTCCCGAGGGAACGTTCACCGTGCTTTTCGGGGCGGACTATCTCAAAACCCGGCGCAAGGGCTACGCGGAGCTCGCCGCCGCCCTGGAGCTTCTGCGGGACGCCTCGCCCGAAGCGCCGCTCGTATTGACCTTCGGAAATGCGGACAATGCCGACCTCGGCAAGCTGCCCGTCAGGCGGCTGCATCTGGGAACCCTGCATGACCCAACCCAGGTGGCCATGGCCTACAACGCCGCGGACTGCCTGGCGCTGCCCTCCCTGGAGGACAACCTTCCCAACATGGCCCTGGAAGCCCTGGCCTGCGGTCTGCCCGTGGCCGGATTCGCCACGGGGGGCATTCCGGACATGGTCACGGACGGCGAGACCGGCCGCCTGGCGCCCACGGGGGATTGCCGGGAGCTGGCGGCCTGTATCGCCTGGCTGCGGGATTTGCCGGAAAAGGATAGGGCGCGGATGCGGATGCGCTGCCGGGAGACCGTCCTGACCCGGTTCACCCTCCCGCATCAGGCCAGGGCCTACGCGGCCTTGTACCGGGAACTGCTCCAGGCCCGCGCTTGAGGCGCGAGGAACGTCGCCCGGGCCAACCGAAAACGAGAGAACTTGGCTGATTCCATGATCGCATACCCCAAAGTCAGCTTCGGAATCATCGTCCTCAACGGCGAACCGTTCACGCGGTACTGCCTGCGCTCCCTGTATCCCTACGCCCACGAGATCATCGTGGCCGAGGGCGCGGTGCAGGGGGCGCGCGCCATCGCCACGCGGGACGGGCATTCCATCGACGGCACGCTGGAGACCCTGCGCCGGTTCAAGGAGGAGGAAGACCCCGAGGACAAGGTGCGCCTCATCGTCAGGGACGGCTTTTGGGAGGAAAAAGACCAGCAGTCACAGGCCTACGCAGGCATGGCCACGGGGGACTGGTTGTGGCAGGTGGACATCGACGAGTTCTACCAGCCCAGGGACATGGAATTCATTCTGGACCTGCTCGCGACGGAACCCTACGTCACAGCGGCGTCCTTCGAGCAGAAGACCTTTTTCGGTTCACCAGACTATGTCTGCGACTCGACCTATCTGGAATGGGGCGCCAAATACTACCATCGGCTCTTTCGCTGGGAGCCGGGATTCGCCTACGCGACCCACCGGCCGCCCACGGTCGTGGACCGGGCCGGAACCAACCTGCGCGACGTCAATCCCCTCGATCCCAAGGCCCTGGCCGCAGCCGGCGTCCATCTCTACCACTACTCCCTGCTTTTTCCCAAACAGGTCCGGGAAAAAGTCGTCTACTACGGAACCTGGAACGTGCGGACCCACAAGGACATGCCCAACTGGGCGCAGGAACAGTATTTCCGGTTTTCAAACCCCTTCAACCTGCACAACGTCAACGACCATCCCGGCTGGGCGGTCCCCTACGGCGGCTCGCATCCTCCCCAGGCGCTGGCCATGTGGGAGGACGCTCTGGCGGGAAACCTCGGGGTGGACCTGCGTCCCATGGACGACGTGAAGCGCCTGGCGGACAGTCCCTGGTACCGGCGCGGACAGCTGGCCGTACATCAGGAGCTGTTGCGCCGCCCCGGCAAACATCTGCGCATGGATGATCCGGTCTTGCGCTTTGTCGTCAATCCCGGCGCCGCGCCGCGATTGCGGCTGGCCCTGGTCAACGCCGACGCCGGCGGCGGGGGCGTCGACCGCGCGGTTTCGAATCTGTGCCGGGAGCTGACGGGGATGGCCTGCGACGTCAGGGCCTACGCCAGGACCTGCGAAAACGAGCCCGCCTGGCTCGAGCGCCTGTACCTGGACAAGCTCGACGGGGCGGCCGGCCGGGCGGACCTTCCCCGGGACCACGGGCTGGCCTCCTGTTTTCTTCTCCCCCGCAAGGGCCCCTTCGTCAAAAGCGACGTCCTGCACCTGCACGGCCTGTTCGGCGGATGCCTCAATCCGCTGGCCATCCCCCTGTTGAGCGCCCTGAAACCCTGCGTCTGGACCATGCCCGACATGGAAGCCCTGATCGGGAGCGGCGCCTTTCCCGAGGATGGCGAAGCCTGGCCCGTGGAGGACCCGAACGCGCCGCCCGCGCCCGACGCGGTCAAGCTCCTGCGGAAACATCTGACGCTCGTGGCCCGCAGCGCCGATGCGACGATCGTGACCGCCTCCCGGTGGCTGCAGGAGCGGATCGCCCAAAGCGCCTTCAAGGACGCGCCCTGCGAGACCATCCCCCCGGCGGTGGACACGGACGTATTCCGGCCCCTGCCCAAGGGGGAGGCCCGGCGGCTGCTGCAACTGCCCCAGGACGCCCTGGTTCTGGCCTTTTCCGCCAAGAATGGCCTGGAAAACCGGGAAAAGGGCGGCGACCTGCTCAAGGCCGCCCTGGAGGCCTTGCGGCGCATGGGCTTGAACGTGACCCTGATCGCCACGGATTGCGCCACGGGGACGAATCCGCCGGGCGTTCTGGCCTTTCCGGCCATCGCTGATCCCAATCTTCTGGCCGTCATCTACGCCGCCGCCGACGCGTTCGCCTACCCGGCCCGGGCGGAAAGCCGCCCCTTGCCTTTGCTCGAAGCCATGGCTTGCGGCTTGCCGGCGGCCTGCTCCCGGGCCGGAGGGCTTCCGGAATTCGTGAAGGAGGGAGAGACGGGTCTCCTGAGCCCGGCCGGGGACCTGGACGCATTGACGCGAAACCTGAGAATTCTTCTCGAAAAACCCGTGGTGCGCGAGACGTTCGGGAAAAACGCCGCGCGGGCCGCCAAGCGGTTCAGCGCGGCCAGGATCGCTGAGCGCCATCTCGCGCTCTATGAACGGACGATCGCGGACCGCGCGTCCCGCGCGGGCAAGGAGCGCCAGGACGGCGAGCCGATCTTCGCGTATTTCAAGACCATCCTGAACGCCTGCGGCAACGCCCCGGGCGCCCAGGCCTACGAGGATTTGCTGTCCGGACGGTTGCAGGCCGCGCAACGGCTCTACGCCGCGGCCTCGATGGACGCGGAAAACCGCGGCGAGCCCTGAACGCGCCGCCTGGCCATGAGGTGTTCCGGCCTTGCCCTGGCCCCGAAGAGGAGATGTCCTGAAACCGGCTCGAAGGACTGATTAACCCTGGCGGTCATTATGCGAAACAACGGCGTCTTCTCGACCGACTGGATCAATTCCAGGCCTGTTTTCTACAACGAGGCGACGGGGACGGCGAGCCATTCGATCCACGACGTCATCGATCCGGCCGACTTCGACTTCGATCCCGACGGATTGCGCGCCTTTCTCGACTGCGGCTACGCGGCCTTCACCGTGACTCCGGTCCGTCACGTGCGCTTTCTCCCCCCGAACGCCGTCTGGGACGCGCAGGCGCGTTGCGTGAAGGCGTCCCCGGATCCGGCCGTCAAATGGCTGGACAAGGAATCGCGGGAAGACGCCCTCCTGGCCTACATCCAGCGCGCCATCCGGCGCTGGGAGAAAAGCGTGGACGGCCCCATCGTCATCCCCACCAGCGGCGGCTACGATTCACGGCTTTTGAACGCCATGATCGAGGAGAAGGAGCGCATCCGGGCGTTCACCTACGGCATTTCCACCCTGCAGGAACAGTCGTTCGAAAGCGTGCGCGCACAGGAGGTCTGCAAGCGCCTGGGCGTGCGCTGGGAACGCATCGACCTCGGCCTGTACCACAGATATCTGGACCGCTGGGATGCGGTCTTCGGCCCCTCGGCCCATGCCCACGGCATGTACCACATGGAGTTCTACGACCGCATCCGCGAGCGTCTCGGAACCGGGGCGCCCTTTTTGAGCGGGATCATCGGGGACGGCTTTTCCGGGAAGGTGCGCGTGCCCCCCATCACGGACGTGGAGAGCGTCAAACGGCTCTTTTTGACCTATGGCCTGAACGCGGACTCCAGCCAGTGCCTGCTTCCGGCCACGCGCGACCTGTTCGACGAGTATTACCGGTCCAGGCGGGACCTTCTCGCGTCCGAGAGCTACCGCATCGTGGAACTGTTGCGCAACAAGATGATGCTCTTGCGCTATTTGATGGTGACCCCGGTCCTTTTCGGTTTCGCGCCCTGGAGTCCGTTCCTGGATATCAACGTGGGCATGGGCATGCTGCGGCTGCCCGATAACCGGCGTCAGGACCGGCTGTGGCAAAAAGAGTATTTCGCCCGCCGCAATCTGGACGTGGAATCGGCCGGACTCGCCGAGGACAAGGACAACACCCTGAACCTTCAAGCCATCCTGCTTTCCCCGCCCGACCCGTTGGACCCCGAATTGCTGCGTGAAATCATCAACCCGGACTATGTGCGCTGGGCCAACATGGGCATGCTGCGGCACGCCAAGAACCTTCCCGGCGTGACCCGCCAGGGGGTGTTGAAGGCCTATTTCGCCTATCTCACCATGCGCCCCCTGGAAAAACTCATCCGCAGGAGAGACGCGGCCTTGCGGGGCGCGTCCTAGGGGCGCGTCCTCGAAAAACATGTTCATGTTCTTCGAGGAAAAACAACGAGTTCAGCGTATTGCCTGCAAGATAAGTGTCCACTTTTTTTCGTGGACGCCACACCAGGCGGGAGTCGCCGATCCGCAGGCGGCCCGGGTCCTTGCCCCTCGCGCGCGGCGAGTTTCGCGCATCCTCAGCCGCGAAGGGCCCGGATCAGCTGGAAGGCTTCGGCGGCCTGAAAGCCGGACTGGGCCCCCCGGCGCCGGGCGAGGGCGGCCACGGCCTCCTCGCTTCTCGGATGCGGGAACGCGCCCATTTCGGAAGGATAACAGCGCAGCGCCTGAAGCTTGCGCTCCAATGTCCCGCTCACATCCACGAAAATCTGCGGGGTGAAGCGCTCGCCCGTCGCGCCAAAGCCCCATTCCGAGGCGGAGAGGACCTCGAACGCCCAGACCTCCCGGACGCAAACGCCCGCAAAGGGACGGGTGGCGGTGACGACCGCCCGGCAGGCCAGGCCGTGGTCGATGTTCAGATCGCCCGCATGGTGCGTGATGACCGTATCCGGCTCAAAGGTCGCGATGGCCGCCTCGACGGCCTGGACGATGTGAAGCAGGGGCGCGGCGTCCATGGCGTTGTCGGGGAAATCCAGGACCTCCACGCGTTCGGCGCCGAGTACCGCCCCGGCGGACGCGGCGTCGCGCCGGATCCGGGAAAGCTCGCCCCTGTCCGTCACCCCCCGGGCGGCCAAGCCGCCGCCCAGAAGAAGGATCATGCACCTGGCGCCCGCATCGGCGAATTTCGCCAGCGCGCCGCCGCAGCCCAGCGTCTCGTCATCGGGATGCGCCGCCACGACCAGTATCCGTTTGTTCATATTCCACCGAGCCCCTTAGGCTTGCTTCCGGCTATGCCAGTTCGGGATAAAACCGCTCAAGAATCGGGCGGCAGCGTTCCCGGATCGTTGCCGTCTGCGTTGCGGAAAAGACCTCGCCCAGCTTGCGGTCCTTTTCCGTCGTCACGACGCTGCCCGTGTACTCGCCGCGCAGTATCGGGGTGAACCGTTCCTCGAGGGCGTGCCCGGGCAAGCCGAGAAAAGCGAAGATAGCGTCGCCCGTGGCCACCCTGTCGTGAATGACGTCTTCGTACCTGACAAAAAAAACCCGTTCGTCGCCTTTAAGCGCGACGATATGCTTGTAGAAATCATTGAAAACAGTGATGGCGTAATCAAGGTCATGCAGCGGAAAAGACCGGTTATAGATGGATGCGATATTTTTGTAGGGGTTTCTGGTTATGACGATGGCTTTCGCCTCGGGATGCGTGGACAGAATCCACCTGGAGCACAAAGTATTCGAAGGCGTTTTTTCACCGAAGCAATATACGCTCTTCGGCGTTTCACCGACGAGCTGGAAGTACAACAGGTCCATGAGACGACGCAGTTTCATCCTTCCACCGCGCGCTTCCTCCAGAATCGGGTAGGGATCGATCCTCTCCCGATAGGTTTTCAGCCACGAGCCGTAGATAGGGTCGCGCATGGGCATGTCGTATTGGATATCGAGGAGCCAGAACATGACGATCGCCGCGACATATTTGACGTCGTCGTAGTCGAGTTCCGTATCTCCCGCGGGCAGGCGCGGATCGATTGCGCAGCGTCTTTGCAGCATTTCATACGCCCGCTTTATTTTCTGGTAGAGCATGCTGTCTATAAGGACATGAACGTTTTCGTGCTGGGAAAGAAGATTCGAGGTCAAGGTCGTTCCGCTGCGCGCCGCCCCAAAGATGAAGAATCGTTGACGCAACGCCTCATCGCGAACGGCATTTTCGGAATGTTGCATGTCCATACCCCCTATTCGACCATATCCCAGGCAAGCTGGCCGCCCGCTTCGATCGCCACGCGCAGCGTTTTTCCGGCGATCTTCTCCATTTCATACGGATGCAATCCCGTGTGCGGCCGTTGCAGTTTCAGGTCCGACTCCGCGAGAACCGTTCCCTTTTCCAGGCGCCGCGCCGCCACGACGCTGCGCCTGAAATCAAGCCGCGCCGCGCGTTCCATCTCCCCCGGGGCGATGGCGCCATCGCCCAGCCGGAGAAGGCAGGCGTCGATGCGCTCGCGCAGCAGCGCGAATTCCTCGGGAGGGCTGGAAAACGCGTGATCCGGACCGGAAAGCGCCCGGTCCAGAGTGAAATGCTTTTCCACGCATCGGGCCCCCAGCGCCACGGCCGCCACGGCCGCGTCCACGCCCAGGGTGTGGTCGGAATAGCCCACGGGGAGGCCGAAACGCGCTTTGAGCGCGGTTATCCGCGACACGTTGGCCTGGTCCGGCGGGGTCGGATACAGCGAGACGCAGTGCAGCAGCATGATTTCCACCGAGGAAAGCTCGGCCAAGGCCCGCTCGATTTCAAACGCCTCCGCCATGCCCGTGGAAAGCAGCGTGGGCAGGCCGAGAGCGTTCACATGCCGCAGAAGAGGGATGTTGATCAGGTCCTCGGAGGCGAGCTTGATGGCCGGAACGCAAAGATGGGCCAAAAGCGAGGCCGAGGCGGCGTCCGCGGCCGAGGACAGAAACTCCACCCCGTGCGCATGGGCGTAGCGCTGGAGCTTTTCGTGCCAGGATGCGGGCAATTCCAGGCGCTTGAACATGGCGTACATGGACTCGGAAACGACCCGCCCTCCGCTTTCATAGGCGTAAAGCAGCTCCTTGTCGGCCATGAACTCGTCCGCCTTGAAGCTCTGGAACTTCACGGCGTCCGCCCCCGCCTTGGCGGCGGCCTCGATGGTTTTGCAGGCAAGCCCGTAATCGCCGCCGTGGTTGATGCCGATCTCCGCGATGAGATACGCGCGCTCGGCGCCATCCCGGGCCCGGCTAAACAAGGTCGTTCGCGTCATGATCCTCTTCCCGCAATACGGTCGCCGGTCGATCCGTGCGTTCGACGGCCTCCAGAAGAAGCCGCCGCGACGCGTTCCCCCGCATCAGGATATCGAGACTTTCCGGTCCGGCGTTCATCAGAAGGTCAAGGACGGAAAGATGACTGACGAAGGGTTCGAACAGTTGGGGATACTCCGGGTGCCGGTATTTTTGAAAATACAGCCAGATGCCGTTGCGATAAAACGACTCGCGGTCGATGTAGCTTTTCCCGTGCTCCCCGAGCACGCAGACATCGGCGTTGAGCTTCAGGCAATGATCGAGGACAAGGCCGGACTTGGCGCCCTTGAATCCGTATTCGCTGGCGATCACAAGTTCCACGTCGATGCCGAGCTCCCGTATGAAATACCGCAGGATCTTAAGGTTGAGATCATGCAGCCATTTCCATTTCCCGGCCAGGTACAGGGTTTCCAGAAACGGGGCGTGCCGGGCGAAATAGGGCGCCCTGGCGTAGCAGGAGAGGATGGCCCGATAATGCGAGCGCTGCCAGTGGCCCGACCCGGCCAGATCCCCATCCGAACAGATGCGGATATCCCGTATGAGGCCGCTATGCGAGCGCTTCGCGCTTACGGGCACGGTCAGGCGGAGGCGGCCGCTTTTCTGCTTTATGTAATTCCGGTTGTTCCAATCCTGCTCCAGATACTGGACATCGTCCATCACCACGAAGACGTCGGCCAGGACCAGTTTCTGGAACAGCCCGAGCCAGGGCAGGTAGACGGGTTGATGGCCCGAGACTACGCGCACGACAGGCGTCCCCTGAACCGCTCCACGTTTTCCGCGAAAAAAAGCCGCCGCTCCTCGTCCGTCATCGACAGCTCCATGCAGGTCTTCACATGGTTTTTCATCGAATTGTCGTGGTTGAAGGGAAAGTCGCTGGCGAAAGCCAGGGATTTCCATCCCACGGCCTTGGCCGCGAAGGCGATCATGTCCGGGGTGGCGGAGACCGATCCCAGAAACAGGATGTTCCGCAGGACGCCGGCCAGCGGCTTGTGCAGGGCGTACAGGCACAACAGGCCGCCCAGGTGGGGCGCGAAGATGGTCAGCCCGGGATGCCGCCGGGCCACGGTCAGAAGCGAATACGGGGCGTCGGCGTCTTCGTGGGGACGGAATAAATGGTCGGTATGGGGAAAGAGGATCATGCCTTCCTTTTCCATGACCGCAAGCATCGGCTCCAACGCGGGATCGTCCAGGCGATATCCGTGCCAGGAGGGGATGACCTTGATCCCGCCGAAGCCGTACTGGTCGCGAAGCCTGAGCGCGGCCCGCTCGGGCGGCTCCGCCCAAGGCGGCGGCAACAGCCCAAAGGCCATGAAGATCCGGCCGTTGCGGCGCGCCGTCTCGGCGACATAGGCGTTGTTTTGCTCGCACCGCTCCGGGCTTTTCCACGGCAGCCCCATGATGATCGCCCCGGAAACGCCGCTTCGCTCCATTTCGGCGAGAAGCCCATCCGCATGGGCCCCGCGCATGGCCTGTTCCCGTTGCGGATGTTCGTACATCGCGGGCCTGATGATCGTTTCCCCGGGTTCCGGAAAATAGCCGGGCCGCGTCCACTCCGGCGGCAACAGATGGGTTTCGGCGTCAATGATCCGCATGAGCCGCCCTCCAGGCGTCGTAGGCGGTCAGAACCGCCCGGGCCAACCGCTCCGCGCCGTGGCCGTCGACAAGCGCCGCCCCGGCCCGGGACATCCGTTCCAGTTTTCCGGGAGCGGACAGGAGCGCGGCAGCCGCCCGACGGACGTCGCCCGGGGAGAGATCCTGAAGACGGCCCAGGTAGTCCGCGACGCCCGCATCCGCCAAGGCCCTGGCGGAGCGCTCCTGATCCGGGCCCAGGGCCGTAAGCAGCATGGGACGGCCGAGACAGGCGGCCTCCAGGGCCGTCATGCCCGCGCCGCAGACGACAAGGCCGGAGGCGGCCAGGATGCCCGGCATATCCTCGGGCGCGCGGTACGTCGCAAGACCGAAAGCGGCGTCCTTCTCCGTGACGCGGCCGGCGTAGCAGGGGCCCAGGATGACCGAAAGGGGAAAGCCTTGGCCGCGAAGCGCCTCCAGACACAGGGCGGTCGCATCGTCCGGGTCGCTCGCGCCCATGGTGACGGTCACGGCGCCTGCGCCTTGAGCGCTTCGTCCCCGCGCCTTCCGGACCTGGGGCCTGATGGCGGCGAATTCCACCCCCAGGCAGTGCAGCGCTCCCGCCGGGATGGCATAGGCGTCCCTGGCTTCCCCGGCGCTGGCCGTCGCCAGGACTTCGCAGGGATTGTCCCCCCGGATGCCGTTGTCGTCATAAGCCGTCCGGAAAAGCCCCTGCCCGCCAAGCCGGCGAAGCGTCTCGCTTCCTATGGAATAATCGTCCACGATCGCCATGGCGCCCCGATCCTCGATCCGCTCCCTGGCGGGGTCGCCGCACAAGAGGACCCGGCCGGCGTGGGGCGCCAGGGCCTTGAGGTCGCTGTCAGGCGCCGTGTGGAACGCCACGTCGCAGGCCCGCATGCCGCGCATCGCCTCCAGCAGGGCGGCGATGCGCGTCAGATGGCCGTAGCCGGCCCGCTGACCGGCCGATGCGAACACATGGATGGACAGAACCGTCATGCGCGCTCCGCCAGAAAATACGCGGTGTGGGATCGTTCCGGTTCCGTGAACTCGCAGGTCGCGGGCAAGAGCCCCCCTTCGCGCAGTATGCCGAACCCGGCCTGGCGCAGGGCCTCCCGCAGTTCCTCCATGTCGAACCAGGAATGGCTCCGCTCCGGTTCGAGGCGTCCGGAAACGAACTCCTCCCACCCCATATGCTTGGTGGTGAAATAGAGCAGGCCGCCGGGCCGCAGGGCCTTGCGCGCGCAGGACAGCGCCTCTTTGGGCGTCATGGCGCATTGCTGGAGCACGCCCGTCATGGTGACCAGGTCGAAATCACAGGTTTCGGGGATGTCCGCGATGTCCCGCACCACAAAGGAAACAAAGGGGGGAAACGTCTTTTTCCGGGCCTCCTCGATCATGCAAGGGGATATATCCATCCCCACCAGGGAGGAAAAACGCCCATGGGCGCGCAGGACCACGGCGAAAAAAGCCCCCGGACCGCATCCCACGTCCAGCCACCGTTTCACGCCGGCGAAATCCACCAGCCGCATGGCGGCCAGGAATCGCCCGTTCATGCTCGCTTCGCTCCCCCATTTGCCCTTGCGGTAATCTTCCGCAAAACGTGTGGCGGACGCGTCGTATTCCGCCCGGATGTCGTCCTTCATGAGCCGCCGGTAATAGGACGTCACCGCCCGTCCTCCCCGGCGAGGGGCTCATCGTAGGGGCTGAACCGGCTCATGTAGGCGGAGTCCCTGTATGCGCCGTCCCTGTAGATCTCGTCGCGCAACACGGCCTCCCGCGCGAACCCGGCGCGCTCGAAGGCGCGTATCGCGCCCACGTTCTCCGCTTCCGTGCGCAGATAGACCTTGTGCAGATTGAGCCGGGCGAAGCCGTGGTCGCAAATGAGGCGGCAGGCCTCCCCGCCGATGCCGCGCCCCCAGAATCCGGTTTCCCCGATCACGATGCCGAGCTCGGCCCGGCGATAGAGCTGGTTGATCTCGTGAAGCCCGATGTTGCCCACATGGGTCCCGGTTTCCAGGTCCTCGATGGCGAGAACGAGGTGGCCGGGATTGTTCACGCAGCGCGTCTCATAAAAATCCAGCAACCCCTCGCGCGTGTTGGGATAGGACCCGTTGAACATGTACTTGACGACCCGGCGGTCGTTGAACCAGGAAAACCAGTTTCCATCCACATCCTCGCGGGCGAGCCCGCGCAGGCCGGCCTTGTCTCCCTGAAGAAAATACTGGCGCATGGTTACACCCACATGGTTATGTCTTTGATTCCGCCCGGCCGGGAAGGCGCGGGCCACCGCCCGGCGCGGTCATTCCTCATCTTCTCCAGTGCAGGGTTATCGCATTGGCGACGAGACGCATGCCCGCCGCGCAGTAGAGTCCGTTCGCCGCCAGATTCGAAACCTGCGTGCCGATTTCAAAGGCGTCGTGGCGCCGGGCCGCGTCGCGCAAGACGGCCTCGAGCAACCGGCGCCCCAAACCCCGTCCCCGGTATTCCGGCCTGACGAAGATCTCCCAGAGATAGGCCAGCCCGAATCCGAGGTCGCGCAGGCCGTCGTCCTCACGGTACAAGGCCGCGCCGGCATATTGGCCGTCCACGGCGGCGCCGTAGGCCACGCCGCCTTCCCGGGCCGTCACGGATTCGAACAGGCGGGCGTAGAACGCATCCGCGACCTCGGGGGGGATGACGTGGTCGTTGCGCATGCGCGCCTCGGGGAAAAGCCGTCCGCATCGGGAAAACACGGCCGCCGCCTCGACCGGGCCGATGGGCGCGCACATGATCGCGTTCTGATCCTCCCGGGGCGTTTCATTCAACGTTCGTCCCGCGAGCGCCGCGTAGTAGATGTTGAGAACGTCCTTCACCCTCCAGCCGTTCGCCTCAAAGGCTTCCAGGGCCGCGTAGTCGCCCAGGCGGATGCGCGCGTCGGCGAAGGCCGCGCCCGCCTTGCGCAGGGCGGCGTCCAGTCGCCGCGCCGCCTGGTCCCAGGCTGCGTAGTCGCCAGCCGCGCCGGGCGCGTGGAAGACGTCGCGGACCCGCATGGCGGGCATCCCCAGGATGTCCGAATCCCAGGGCAGGGGAGCCAGGCCCATGCGGACGCGTCCGTCCTTTGAAGCGACCTCGATCGCCTCGCCGCTTTCGACCGCGCGCCGGTGGGCGGCGTAGTCGTCGCGCGCCACGCCCGCCACAGCGCCGAGATAGCTTTGGTAATGCAGGCTGTTCATGCCTCCACGGCCTTTTTCAACGCCGCCGCCGTCATCTCGAGCTCCTCGCCGGTCAGGCTTGGATGGATGGGCAGGGACAGAATTTCGCGCCAGGCCTGTTCAGCCACGGGACACAGGCCTTCGCCGACGCCCAGGGTCTTCTTGTACAAGCTGAAAAGGTGGACCGGCCGGTAATGCGCGTTGACCAGGATCCCCTGTTCCCGAAGCGCGTAAAAAACCCGGTCCCGCATGGTTTCCGGAACCCGGACCACATACAGATGATTGGCGTGCCCTTTTTCGCGGCGCAGGGGCCGGATGCGCTCGTGCCCCGAAAAAACGGCGTCATACCGGGAGGCGATCTCCTCGCGCCGGGCGAGGAAGCGGGGCAGCTTCCCCATCTGGCTCACGCCCAGGGCGCAGTTGATGTCGCTTAGCCGGTAGTTGCTCGATAAATATTCCACATCATAGGCGTAGGCGTTCGCCCGCTCGCGTTGCCGGGCGTCCGCGCGGATGCCGTGGTTGCGGAAAATCCTGGCCAGCTCCTCCCGCTCGGGGTCGCGGGCGACCAGCATGCCCCCCTCGCCCGTGGTGATGTGCTTGACCGGATGGAAGCTGTAGACGGCCATGTCCGCCATCTCGGCGGGCGATGCCCCGTCGCGGGTCGCGCCCAGGGCATGGCAGCTGTCCGCCACCACGGCCAGTCCGCGCGGGGAGGCCAGCTCCCGCAGGGCCGCGTAGTCGCAGGGCTGTCCGGCGTAATCCACGGCGAACACGGCCTTGGTGGACGGGGAAAGGCGTTCCTTGACCTTTTGGGGATCGATCAGCAGGGTGTCCGGCAGCACGTCGGCGAAAACCGGGGTCGCGCCCCTGGCGAGGATGCAGTTGGCCGTTGCGACGAAGGTCATGGGGGTGACGATCGCTTCATCCCCCGGCCCAAGATCGAGGGCGAAGGCCGCCGCGAGCAGGGCGGCGCTGCCGTTTGCGAAGGCCACGGCGCGCGTGGCTCCCACGGCCTCGGCCACCAGCCGCTCGAACCGTTCGACCATGGGGCCCGTGGTCAAATACTCGGAACGCAGGCATTCCGCCACCGCCGCGATGTCATCCTCGTCGACGCACTGCCTTCCGTAGGGTATTTTCATCGTTTCCTCTCAAACGCCCCGTCATCCTGGCTTGCGGGAAAACAAAAAATCCATTTCCGTCATGCGCTCGACCATGCGGTAGGCGCCGGGAAGCATCCGCGCCACCTCGTCGGGCTGTCGCGTTTCAACGAGCAGGAAGGTGGGCCCGAACCGGTCGAAATCCAGACCGGCGAGCACGGAAAGCTCGAAATGCTCCACATCGAGCGAGAAAAAATCAATATGCCCGAACCCCGATTCCTCGATCACGGAGGTCAGCGTCCGGGCGGGCGTTTCGACGTCATAGGTCCGCGCGATATAGCCCCGCTCGATGGCCAACCGCACATGGCGGTCCTCGCGCTTGTCATCGTTGCACAGGCCTTTCACGATGGAGGTGAGGTTGGCGTATTTCATCGTGACCGTGGGATTCGGATAGTCGTTCGCCACCAGCGCGCAGTTGTAGACCTTGGCGCCTGGCCTGACCAGGCGGCAGATCTCGGCCGTCTCGGGAACGGCTTCGACCAGAATGCCGTTCCATCCCCTGACGGTTTCATAGTAGTAGGTATTGGACTGGGTATATCCGTCATTGGCGCCGGCCTCGATGAAGACGCCGCCGTCAAAATCGAGATATTTCTCCATGCGCGCATCAAGGGCGTTCAGAGCCGGGGCGGAGCATCGCCGCATCTGGTCCCGCAGCGTCCGCAACCGTTGCAGCCGTTCGGCTTTGCGTTTCAGTTTCTCGGAATAGGCTGGGGACACGAAACATATCCTCCGCACGCGTCAGGGAACGCTCGGCGCCGGCCGCCGAGGACGCGCTCAGGCGCTATGATCAAGCGCCTGTCTCATTATGCTCGCCAGGGCGACGGCCACGACGACGGTGTTGTAGGTCTCATCAAAACCAGGAACCATCTGCCTATAGGAGTAATACGTCACGCCTTCGGCCGTAAGCGCCAGAACGTCATTGAGATCCTTTTCGATTTGCCTTCTGTCGAGGGGGAATTCCGCCAATCCGGGAACGTCCAGATCGTCGCTCATCTTGAACGCCCCCGTAATATTGGCGAACCATGCGTTTCCGAAATAGATGCACGGCGTTCCCTCGAGCAGGGCCTCATATCCCGCCGTCCCGGTAATGGTGGCGACGATTTTGGACTTGCGGATCAGTTCAATGGTATCGAACTCGTTTGGGACCAGCTTCACGCCCCTGATCCGCTTCAACCGGTCGAAATACCAGGAGCCTCGTTGGAAAAAGGTCTGTATCGGCTTGTCTTTGACGTAGATCATCCAATCGTCCGGCAATTTCAACCGCAGACGTTCCAGCGCGAGGAGCTGGTCACAGAATTCTCCCCCCTGTGAAGACGTGGACATCTCCGGCTGATGGTGCAGCGGAAAATAGACGAATTTGGCGTCCAGGTCGGCGTCATTCGTAATGGTTTCATGAAATTTTGCGAAAAAAGCCCTCTGGCGAGCGTTCATATGGGCGGCATGGGTCTTTTCGACCGCGTAATCCTCGACATGGACATAGGGGAAACGCCGCTTCACCGCATCCTCGGACTCGAATGAAAAGGGCACGAAATTTTCCACAATGGTCTTCTTGGCCTTTTTCATGAAAAACCATTCATGCCGTCCGGTTTCCGGGAGCTTGAAATAGTCAGGGGGAGGCGAAACGGGTTTGACGTTCTTGAACGTTCCGAAATCGTTTTCATCAAAAAAATAAAAAAACCTGTTAGGGAACAAGGACTGGTAGAGCAGCACCGTCTTAATGCCCAGAGCCTTGGCGGTCTCGTACATGAGATAGTCCGCGCCGAGATGAAACATCCGGGAGTACGCAACCAGCTTGACTTCGGATTTGATCAGAATCTGCGCGAAAACCTCCAAGAGTTGGCTGAAGATGTCGACGAAGTCGTGCACCGTCTTGCATGCGTAGGCGTACTGGCGGTCGGGACGATAGTTCCGGGAGTACATGTTGATGAACCGGTACAGACACGGATATACCTTGTCATAGATATCCTTGGAATATCCCTCGTAGACGTAGTCCGGGAAATCGCCGTAATCAAAGGAATGCACCTGGAACGTGCAGCGGGGATTGGTCCCCACCCAGACGCGCAGATCAATCTCCTTCCTTGCGATCATGCGCCGCAAAATGTCTTCCCAGTTGTCGGAAGCTTCCCAGAAGAGAATTGGAATCACGGAGTCACCTCGTTTATTATCCCGTTTGTCTGGAAAAGGCGCGCGATGCGGCCTTGTCGATCACCGTTGCGCACCGCGCGCTGGTGGGCGTTTCCCAACCGAAGAACTCCCGGGCCGATTCAAGCAATTTTTGATCCACTCCCCGTAACGCCGCGTCGCGCAAGGCTTCGGCCGATTGAACATTGCGCAGGAAACCGCGACGGGTCAAAATATTGAAATCCGCATCCGGGGTTATCCCGGGTTGCACGGCGATCACGGTTTTTCCCAGCAGAAAAGCCCAGACGAGCATGCTGCTCGACATGCCAAGGACCACGTCCGCGCCGCGCAACAACGCATAGGGATCGGCCTGGACCGGGGCGAACAGGATTCCCCCCTCCACGCGGGCCGCTTGGACGACAGCGCTTCCGGCCAGGGTCGCCAGCCGGGGATGCTCTTTCACCACGATTTCAGGAGCGGGAGAAATCTTCGACGCGGCGGAACACGCCAGGGAAAACGCCTCATGCTCGTCGTATCCCGGCGCGTCGTCGCGGCCCTTGTAATAGGTTGACAAGGGCTCGGAAAAGAAAACCCATCGCGGGCGGGACGAACGGCGCGGTTCCGCCTTCTCCTGGCTTGCGCGCAGCCACTGGACGAGGGGGTGTCCGGTGACGGTCACGAGCTTACTCGGAACGCCTCCCGCCCGCAGTTCGGCCGCCGTCGGCTCGTCCATCACGCAAATGGCCTCGGGGAGCGCATCGGGTTCGACCCGGCCCTTTCGCAGGGCGAATCGCGCGATCAGGTGCATCCATGAATCGAGGATCATGACGCGGGGGATGGACAACCGTCCGGCGGCCCTGACAAGGCGATAATCCAGGCCGTGATCGATGGAGCCGACCGCGCCGGCGACCACGACGTCGGGAGCGAACGAACGCAGAAGCGAAACGGCGTCCGCATCATCCCCGGCGCCGACGGGCTCGGGATGCGCGCCCAGCGAGGCGAAGGCCGTCATGGCCGCGGGTCCGGCCAGGCAGATCGCGTCCACGTCTCCGCGCTTCGCGAGCCAGGACGCCACAGGGGCCAGACAAGCGGCCCCGCCTGTCATGTCCGATCCGAAAACGGCTCGATATCGCGGGCCGGCGTTCATGGATCAGCGGCTCGCCGCGAAGGCCAGCAGTTCCCGCTTGTTCCGGACGACCTTCGTCATGGCCGCGACCACGTCATCCATGTCTTTCTCGGTCTGAGGCCAGCGCACCACCGTTTCGAGGAACAGCGACGTCGTATCCGAAGCCTCGGCGTTGGGGCATATCCCCTTGGCGTAGGAGATCGTTCCGTCATGGCAGGGGGGGCCGAAGGGGCAGGACGACGCGCCGTAGGCCGCCCGCCGCTGGTAGACGGGCATGCCGTAAATGGGCGCGCCCCAGCGCGAGTACAACGGAACCCCCTCGGCCCGGACCGCTTCGGCGAACAGATCGAGAGGGATGCCCGTTTGCGTCTCGTCGTAGCTCATGTGGTAGAGATAATAGACGTGCGAACAATCGTCGGCCCGATACGGGGGCGTGACGTACGGACATTCCCGGGCGAGCGCCTCGCCCAGGTAGCCGGCGAGCCTGATGCGCCAGCCGTTCAACGTTTCGAGCTTTCGCAACTGATGGATGGCCACCGCCGCTTCCAGCTCGGTCATGCGGAAATTGTACCCGACGCGATCGAATTTGCCCGCCAACCCCACGCCTTCCACGCATTTTTCCCCGTGGTTGCGCATGAGCTGCAGCTTCAGGGCCAGGTCCGGATCGTTGGTCACGGCCACCCCGCCTTCGCCGCACTGGATGGTCTTGTGGCAATTCAGGCTGAAAACGCCGATGTCGCCGATACAGCCGGCGAGCTGATCCTTGTAGCGGGCGCCCGGCGCCTGGGCGTTGTCTTCCAGCACGTACAGCCCCCGGGCCCGGGCGATCTCCATGATCGGGTCCATATCGCAGGGATATCCCGCCAGATGCACCACGTAGATGGCCTTGGTCCGCGCGGTGATGCGGGGCTCGATGGCTTTCGGGTCGATGTTCATGGTGCGCGGATCAACATCCGCGAAAACGGGCGCGGCGTTGTTGAGGATGACGGCCGTCCCCGTGGCGCACATGGTCAGCGGCGGCAGGATGACCTCGTCCCCCGGTCCCACGCCGCAGGCCGCGACCGCCGCGATGAGGGCCGAGGTGGCGGAGTTCATGGAAACCGCATGCTTCACGGAAAAATAACGCTCCCAGTCGCGCTCCAGCCGCTGGACGCGCGGTCCGCCTAAAAAGGCGTCCCCGGGAGAGGCCACGAAGGCGGACAGGATCCCGCTCTCAAGAACGTCCATGACCTCGCGCTTCTCGTTTTCGTCGATCGTGTTGTAGAAGCTGAAATCTTTCGTGGAAACAGGGCTGCCGCCCAACAAGGCAAGTTCGTTCATCGTGTTCCCCTCATGCGGACTGCGCGGTCACCGCTTTCCCGCCCTCGCGAGCTGATTCCAACAAGGCCTCGGCGATTTGAACAGCCCGCAGGCCGTCCTCGCCCGAACAGGCGACCCCGGAACGTTTCCCCTGCAGGCATTCGACGACTTCGTTCACCAGGCAAACAAACGGCTCGCCCAGCGCCCCATCAAAAGGCGGATCGCAATCTTGCCGCCCGTTTTCGCCGAAGACCGAATAGGAAACGACGTCATCCTCGATCCGGACCCGCGCCCGGGCGCCGATCACGTCGAGCTCGAAGAAAAACCGGTCGGCGTAATCGCTGGAGCTCAGATGCGCGGGCAAACCGGATTCCATGACCAGCACGGCGTCCACGTTCACGAGCCCGCCGGCCACGGGTCTGGCCACGGCCCCGCGCACGCCGCGAACCTCGCCGAAAAGAAAACGCAGCAGATCGACGGCGTGCGTCCCGCTGTTCATGAGGCCCTTGCAGCAGTGGACCCGCGCCGACTGGACGGAGCCCATGGCGCCGGAGGCGATATGCTCCTTCAGAGCCCGGTACAGGCGCGAAAAGCGCATCCAATGGTTCACGGCCAGGACGACGCCCTTCTCGGCGCACAGGGCGCAGAGCGCCTTGGCCTGGGCGGAGGATGCGGTGAAGGGCTTCTCGCAGATGACGGCCTTGGCCCCGCCCGCGACGGCTTTGGCCGCCAGGGCGAAATGGCTCTCCGGCGAGGCCGCGATGGAGACGATGTCAAGGGGCCCCGCGGCGAAAAGCTCATCCAGCGAGGACGTTACGGCCGGCACGGCGTAGCGGTCCGCGAACGCCCGCCGCGCGGCGTCGTCCTTGTCGGCCGCGCCCGCGAGCCGGGTGGAGCCGTGGGTGAGGAAGGCCTTGGCGTGGGTGTTGACGGCGAAGGGCTGGCCGGGAAGCTCGTCGTACCTGAACCCGACGTTCCCCAGACCGACCACTCCCGCCCGATATTTCCGCCAGGTTTCGAACCGGGAGCTCTCCACGATATCCGGATCGCGCGCGAGCAACGCGAACACGTCGTCAATGGAGAAATCCGGATCGCGCGGATACAGGGCGCTGAAAATGCGGCGGACCGCGGCAAGGTCCTCGGGCGCGTCGATGGACAGCTTGACCGCCGGATAGTGGAGGCCGTCGTCAGGGGCGAGCCTGATCGCCTTGTAGCGGCCGGGCGTGGTATAGAGGGGTTCGGTCACATGTTCGCGTATCCACGGATCGGCGTGCCGCGCGTCCACATCGTACAGGGCCTTCGCGGAAAAAACCTCCACGTCGAATCCATCGGGGAAAAAGTCGGGATCCAGAATGGCGTAGTCCGCCCCATGTTCAAGATACCGCTCGACCAGACGGTCCGCCAGCCGGTGATCGATCAGAGGACAGTCGCCGGTCACGTGGACGACATGCTCGAAACCGCCGAGGCGCGCCGCCCCGCACACCCGGCCCAGCACGTCCTCCTGGGAGCCCCTGTGGCACAGATGTCCCATGCCAAGCGCCAGAGCCTCGATGGGGTCGTCCAGCGGGCCTGTCGTGGTGGCCACGACGATGCGTTCGACCCGCCGGCTGCGCGCCAGGCGCCGCAAGAGATGCTCGAGACTCGGCGCGCCGAGGATGTCCGCCATGGACTTGCCGGGCAGCCGGCTCGAATTCATCCTGGCGACGACGACGGCCCCGATGTTTACCGTCATATGTCAAGCTCCTCCAGCAACTCGGCAAGCTCCTCCCGCGACAGGAACCAGGCGTTGGAGTCGGACGCGTAGCGAAAGCCTTCGGGCGCCTTGACCGCCTTGCAGCCTTTATACCGGTCCCTGCAGCCCTCGAAGGCGGGATTGATGACGTAATAGCCTTCAAACTCGTAGGTATTGCGGGATTCGTCTTCCGGGATCATGACCTCGTGCAGTTTTTCGCCGGGCCTGACGCCGATGATTTCGATCCTGCATTCCGGGCCGATGGCCTTGGCCAGGTCCACCAGCCTGGTGGAGGGAATCTTGGGCACGAAAATCTCGCCGCCGCGCATATCGTCCAGGCGGGCCAGGACAAACGACACCCCCTGTTCGAGCGTAATCCAGAACCGGGTCATCCGCTCGTCGGTGACGGGAAGGGTTCCGGTTTTGCGCAGGGCGCGAAAAAGCGGCACAACGCTGCCCCGGCTGCCGAGCACGTTGCCGTAGCGGACCACGGAAAACTTGGTCTTGTTGACGTCGCCCACATAGGCGTTGCCCGCCACGAACAGTTTGTCCGAGCACAGCTTGGTGGCGCCGTACAGGTTCACGGGGTTGACCGCCTTGTCGGTGGAGAGCGCAATGACCTTTTCCACGCCGGTATCGATGGCGGCGTCGATGAGATTGGAGGCTCCGTTGATGTTCGTCTTGATGGCCTCGATGGGGTTGTATTCCGCGGCGGGGACCTGCTTCAAGGCGGCGGCGTGAATCACTACGTTCACCCCGTCCAGCGCCCGGTACAGGCGTTTGGCGTCCCGCACGTCGCCAATGAAAAAGCGCAGCTTGCGCAACTCCTCCTTGGAAAAGGTCTGCGACATTTCCCATTGCTTGAGTTCATCCCGGCTGAAGATGATGATTTTTTTTGGAGAATGATCACGCAGCAACAATTTCGTGCACGCTTTTCCAAAAGATCCCGTCCCGCCGGTAATGAGAACGCATTTCCCATTCAGACTCATTGTGGCTTCCTCGCTTGCGGAGCGCGGTCGAGCCCCTGAAGCAGGCCGTTCACTCTCCTTATTTCCTCGTCAAGAAACTTCGCCGCGGCGTCATCCGCCCCCCGCGCGCAATCACGCTCCCCTTCTCCGGTCAGCTCCCTGGCATAGTGAAGCGCCTGCCTGGTGATGGCCTTCACCGCGTATTCCGGGAACCTCCTTAAATCATATTCCGGGTCGAACAAGCAATTGCACCGGCTACACAGCGCTCCCCCGCCCTCGATCGGCCCATATTCCCGCTGAAGATGCGCCGTGCGAAAGGTCCGCATCGCCGGCCCGTTCCATATCTCCTTGAGGCTCGCCTCGCGCGCGTCGCCAATGGGAAATTTCACGCATACGTCGACGGGACACGCGGTCACGAGGCCGTCCCAGTTCACGGTGAGGTCCTCCCAGGGAATCCGGCAGATCGGCCAGTTCTCGCGCCGGGGCGCCTGTACGGTCCTCAGATCGATCTCGCCGCTGGTCCCCGCCTCGCCGCACAGATTCAGCATGGGGTTGATGAACACCTTGTCCACGGGCAGCTTTTCGAAATAGGCCTTGTAGGCCTCCACATGCTTGTCGTTGCGGGCCTGATGCACCATGGACATGCACACGTGGGCCGGATGTCCGGCATCCTCGTTATGACGGAGAAAACCCAGGATGGCGCGCAGCGTCGGCTCGAAACGCGATTTGACGCGTATGGATTCGTAAATGGTTTTTTCGACGGCATCGAACGAGAAGACGACCCTGTCGAGACGAAGCGCAAGGAATTCGAGGGCCAGCTCCTCGTCAAGACGGGTCGCGTTCGTGATGATCGAAACGTACAGGCCGTACGACTTGGCCAGCTCGACCATGGCCAGGATGTCCGGATGCAGAAGCGGCTCTCCCTGGACATCCAGCGTGATCGCGCAGCCAAGCGGACCGATTTCCCCAAGGACTTTTTCGTACAACGAAAAGTCCATGAGCCCCTGTTTGCGCGTGAACGCGGATTTGCCGGTTTCATCAAGATGGTGATGGCAATGCACGCAGCGCAGGTTGCAGACGTTGGTCGGCTCGATATGGATATGGGAGGGGAAAAGATCGCTTGCAGGCGAAGGGTCGGCGGCGTTGATCGACTGTTTGACCAGGCGGCGCACCACCCGTTCGAATCCGCCCGTTCCGGTTTTATTCGCCATTTCGTCCTTCCTTGTTGGTCAAGCCGTCCCGTTTGAGATCCTCGTAATAGGATGCATCCCTGGCGTATTGCGCGTTGCGCTCCCGCAGTTCCCCGTTTTCCCGAAGAAACCGGATGATGTCCCGGCAGGAAAACAGGGGGTCGGCCGGGCCGAGGGCTTCCAGTACGGTCCGCGCCACCTCGAAGTCTTCGGGATAGTCTATGGTGACCCGAAGATCCGCGCCGTTTTCGGCGCAATCAAGCTGGACCTGGGGGACGCGTTCGGGATGCAGCCCCAGGTACGCCGTGACGTGCTCGCGCTCCGTTTTCGTCCGGGCCTCGTGGTGGGCGAGTGCAAGCGCCTCGAAGGAAAAAATCTCGCAATCCAGGCCGTCCGGAAAGGAATCCGACGTCCTGGCGTAGGCCGCCCCTTCCCGCAGATAGAGCGCGGCCAGTTCGTCGCACGTCGCCGGATCCACCAGCGGACAGTCCGCCGTCACCCGCATGACGTGGCGCGATCCGAGGGCTTTCGCGGCGTGGTAGTAGCGGGAGAGCACGTCGTCCTCGCTGCCCCGGAAACAAAAGACGCCGTTGTCCGCGGCCCAGGCGGCGATGGGGTCGTCCTTGGCGGATTCGGTCGTGGCCAGGACCGCCCGCCTGGCGCATCGCGCGGCGGCGAGCCGCCTGAACAGCGTCGCCAAAAGCGGCTTGCCGGCCATGGGCATGAGGGTCTTGCCGGGCAGGCGCGTCGAGCCCATGCGGGCCTGGACGATGATGTCGAGATCCGGGGGAAAAGCCTTCATGTCAGTCTCGCGAAGCGTTCCGTCGCAGGACGGCCCTTCAGGTTCCGCAACACGGCTTCGCCGGATCCGAGCCTGGCCATTTCGCCGAAGGCCTCGGCGCAGGCGTCCAGGTACCGGTCCGCCATCTCGTCCTCGTGCGCGTACATGGCGTAATACGAGTTGCAGGCGAGGAATCCCTTGTCGAGCATGGATTGCGTGAAATACGCGCCGCGTATGGCGTCGTCGCCGTCGGGAAACGAAAAATGCGCCATGGGCGCCATGCCGCCGACGGTCAGCCGGAGTCCGGAAGCCGCGGCGGCCGCGAGCCATCCTTGCTTGATCCGTTCGCCGAGGGCGATCAGGCGTTCGTGAACCCTGAGCCGTTCAAATTTGTCTATCGTGGCCAGGGCCGCGCAGGGGCCTATGCGTTCGGTCCAGTTGGTGGAGCTGATGAAGCTCGACTGGGCCTGTTCCATGATCGCCCGATGTCCGATGACGGCCGAAATCGCATAGCCGTTGCCGAGGGCCTTGGAGAACACGGCCATGTCCGGACGCGCGTCGTCCAGGATCATGTGGGCTCCGCCGCAACGCAGCCGGAATCCTGCGGAAATCTCGTCGAAGATCAGGACTGCGCCGGCGTCGTCCGCCATCTTGCGGACCTTGCCCAGAAACCCGTCCGCAGGCCGTTCGCCGCGCATGGGCTCCATCACCACGGCGGCGATGTTCCCGCCGCGCTCCTGGAGAATCGCCTCCAGCTCTTCCGGATGATTGTACCGGAAAGGAAAGGCCGTATCCCGCAAGACCGAAGGCACGCCCCTGGCGTCGAGGCCGCGCATCAAATGGGCCTCGAGCGTTTCCCGGCGCAGGTTCGCCGCCAGATACCAGTCATGCCAGCCGTGATAACCGCAAAACGCCACCCCGTCCCGGCCGGTGGCCGCCCGGGCTATGCGCACGGCCACGGCCATGGCTTCGCCCCCGCCGCGGGTGAAGCGGGCCATGTCCGCCCAGGGGTGCAATCCGCAAAGCCGTTCGGCGAGGGAAACCTCCTCCGGGCAATTGAGCGAGGAGCAAACGCCGGCGGATACGGCCGCGCATACGGCCCTGTCCACGTCGTCGTCGGCGTAGCCCAGCACCGCCGCGCCGACGGCGGCGATGGAAAAGTCCAGGAGCTCGCGCCCGTCCAGATCCTGGACCACGGCGCCCTTTGCCTGTTTGTAATAGGCGGGCCACACGCCGTAGGAGTACAGATCCGGCCGTTTGGAATACAACTGGGTCATTCCCGGGATGCGCTCGAGCGCCCGGCGCTGCATTTTCGCGGATGCGTCCATGTTCATTCACCAAGAGATTGAGATGGTCTCCAATTCCACGGATCAAGCAATTCCCGAGGGAAGCCTGCTTGAATCGTCGCCAGTTCCGCCACGATGTCCGGTTCGTCCGGCTTTTTCCAGAGCGCCGCGTTTTCCGCCACTTGTCGCGGCGTTTCGACCCCGATGACGACCCGGGCTCCGGGCAAGCGCGCCCTGACATACGCCATGCAAGTTTCATGCACGGACAAGCCATGCGCGGCGGCAATGTCCCGTAAGGCCCGAATCGCGGAGGCGGCGGCGACAAGATTCCCGGAAAGCGTCTCCGGATCGAGCAGCAGCAGGCCTTGAAGATAGACGCTACGGACATAGGGCGTCACACCGGCTGGCCGGGCCGCGCTGAAAACGTCCCAAAATCGCCCGTCGACGATGTTGGCGGGAAACTGGATAGAGGAAAAATCCTGATTTTGCAAAGCGTTGTGCAAACCGATCACGGTGTGGACGGAAACGCCGAGCCGGGAGACCAGCCCGTCCCGGCGCAGGCCCAGCAAGGCCTCTCCAAGGCCGGCGTCCCAGAAGGCCATCTGACCCTGATCATGAAGCATGAAGCAGGCAAGGGCGTCGCAGCCGAGCCGTGCGAGCGATGCCCGCGCGGCGGCGGTCACGGCGTCCCGGGAGCCCGCGTCCACGCCGGGGTCCAACTTGGAAATGACGCGCATCTTGCCGGCAAGGCCCGTCGCGGCGAGGGCGCGCCCAAGGACGGACTCGCTGTCGCCGTAGGCCTGGGCCGTATCTATTTCGCGGATTCCCGAAGCGTACGCCTCGGACAGGATTTCGGCGGCAAGACCCGCGTCCGGTTTACCGCGCCTGTTCGCTATGCCGTAGCGCATGCCCATCTGGGCGGTCCCCAGGACGAGCCGATCAGCTGTCATGCCAGCCTCTCCCAATTACACGGCGAACGTCTTCTCGGCGGGCGGCGGCTTCGCTTCCGTCCACGGCATGCGCCATCTCCTTGTAACGACGTCACCGATGCCGGTCTGGATACGCTCCGTTCATATCCTTGATCAGCAGTTGCACCGAGGTCATATCGTCCCCATGTTCAAGACGCCGTACATGCTCAAGGGATACGAGAGACATTTTCACGAGATGATAGGCGGGGTTCCAGAGGAACAACCTCGCATAATCCAGCTTGTAGCTGAAGACGCCTTCCGTATGGGCATACCGGTTGCGATAGGGATATGGCGGATGAAAATCATGGATGACGACGGCGCCGCCGTCGGCGAGGACCCTGTCAGCCTCGGCGGCAATGACAAACAAATCGTTGCGATCGCAAAGAGACAGGCAGAAGCCGAAAACCAACGTATCGAAACTCGCGTCCGGCCATGGCAAGGCATCCGCCGAGCCCACCCGCAGATCGAATTCCGGGAACATTTCAAGGCCGCTGGCGATCGCCTGCGGCGACGGATCAACGCCGTGATAGACGCCTCCGAAGCGTTTTCGCAGTTCACCGAGACGAAAGGAGTCGCTGCATCCGACTTCAAGCGTTCTCCCCGGGGATCGCCCCGACTCGACGATCATGTCCACCACGGGGTCGACGTCGCTACGATAGGTCGTCCGCGTTCTCCGGGCAAAATAGTTGTCTCCCTCGCCCCCAAGAAAAATTGACTTCTGATCCATGGCCGCGCCCTTGTTTTCAAACCATTCAGCAAAGCATGCCGCCGACTCGCGCTAGACATTACGCCCCGGGGAGATACCTGTCCAACACATGGAACATTTCTCCCCCGCTTTCAACCCTGCCGTTTCCGCCTACGACCTGAGGCCAGGCACGCCGTGTCCGCGAAACGGATGAAAAGCGGGACCCATCGCGCCATCTCACGTCCCCAACCGCATATTACTGAGAGCACAAAATGTTTAACATTTTGTTGCTCGAAGTAATAAGAACGGCCACGCGGAGCGGGGCCTGCGGCGAATGCCGCGGCAGCGGGTTGTTACGTATTTTCCGTTCCCAGTAATAACAGGGCGAGGCAACACCGGATCGTTTCTACGTCAAGGCGTTGACCCTCCTTTTGATTCCCCCCGCGATGAACGCGCCTGGGGCGCGCCGCCTCCCACGCCGGCCGGATGCCGAGCCCGGCGGCACAGACGCGCGGGCGGCAAAGGAAGCGGCGCGCCGAAAGCGCGCAACGCAAACCTCTTGCCCCTGAAACGCAAAGCAACGGCGAGAAAAGCCCGGCGAAATCGCGTCCGAGGATCTCGTGAAACGCCTATGGCGCGCCTTGAAAAGACGGCCTGTCTCGTATCGTCTCCTTCCCGCGCCGGCGGCCCTCGGCGTCCGCGGCCTTCATGGCGGCCAGGACCAGCTCCGGGGAGATCTCGACGGGTTCGTTATGGATGCTCTCTTCCGGGGCGCAGGCCTTTTCGGCGGCGCGCAGCAGCTCCTCGTCCGAAACCCCGGCCACCCCAAGCTCCTCGAAGGTCCTGGGCAACCCCAACGCGGCGCACAAGGCGTAGACCTCGTCGATGAGGGCCAGGGGCTTGTCCGTGAGAAACAAGGACGCCAGCGTTCCGAAGGCCACCTTTTCCCCGTGGTAGAGGCCCCGCGTTCCGGGAAGGGCCGTCAGCCCGTTGTGGATGGAGTGGGCGGCGGCCAGCCCCCCGCTTTCGAAGCCCAGGCCGCTTAAGAGGGTATTGGCCTCCACGATGCGCTCCAACGCGGGCGTGACCACCCCGGCCCGGCAGGCGGTCAGGGCGGAAAGCCCCCAGTCCCGCACGGTCTCGTAGCACAGCCGGGCCAGGGCGTTGGCGGTCATGGAGCCCCCCTCGCCCGCGATGTTGCGGCCCCTGGAAATCCGGCAGGATTCGGCCTCGAACCAGGTGGCCAGGGCGTCGCCCATGCCGGAGGCCAGAAAGCGCGCCGGGGCCTCGGCCATGACCCGCGTGTCCACAAGGACCAGGTCGGGGTTGCGGGGCAGGTATTCCACCCGCTCGAAGACCCCCTGCGGAGAATAAATGATGGAGACCGAGCTGCACGGGGCGTCGGTGGATGCGATGGTGGGGGCCATGGCCGCCCGGATGTTCGCGCGCGCGGCCACGGCCTTGGCCGCGTCCAGGGTCTTGCCCCCGCCCACGCCGGCCACGCAGTCGGCCCCGAATTCCTCGGCCAGGGCCGTGAGCCGGGTCACCTCCGCTTCCGAGCATTCTCCGCCGAAAGGCTCCAGGCGCGCGGCCCCGTCCCGCTCCAGGGACGGGAGAAGCTCCGGGAGCAGATGCTTCAAGGGATGCGGGGAGGCGATGACCAGGCGTCTTTGGCCAAGCCTGGCCAGTTCCGCGCCCAGCCTGGAAAGCGCGCCCGCGCCCTGAACGTAGCGTCCGGGAAACAGCGTGGCCGTGATCATGGGGATCTCCTTCCCGGGGCGCCCGAGGTGTCCGGGGCGTCCCGCTTTATACGTGGCTAAGCCGTTATCCCAAATCCGGGCGCCTCGCCAGCGGGTAAGCGGACCGGACGCGAAAAAGCGGCGCCCGGCGGAGCGCTTGCGCGCATCCGGCGGGCGCCGCTTGGGATGATCATCGTTCGCGGCTGGGCCGCGTCGCGCGCCGGGACGGCGCGCCAGGAAAACCGGGAGCAAGGGAACGCGTCCTTTCTCGAGACGAACGCGCGCTTGCCGGGAACGGGGCGCTAGTCGAGCGCGCCGTGCATCTCCTCCGTTTCCGCTCCGGGCAGGATGAGATTCAAGAGCACGCCCAGGATGCCGGCCAGACCGATGCCGCCCAGGCGGAATTCGCCCAGGCTGAAGGTCATGCCGCCCACGCCCATGATGACGATGAGCGCCACGATGGTCAGGTTGCGCGGATGGGTCAGGTCATGCCCGGCCCGCACCAGGGTGTTCATGCCCACCACCATGATGGCGCCGAACAACAGCGTCATGATGCCGCCCATGACCGGCACGGGCACGGTGGCCAGAATGGCGCCGAGCTTGCCCACGAAGGCCAGGGCGATGGCGGTGACGGCGGCCCAGGTCATGACCCCGGGATTGAAGACCTTGGTCAGGGCCACGGCGCCCGAGACCTCGGAATAGGTGGTGTTGGGGGGGCCGCCCAGGCAGGAGGCCAGGGTGGTGGCCAGGCCGTCGCCCATCATGGTGCGGTGGATGCCCGGGTCCTTCACGTAGTTCTTGCCGGTGATGGAGCCGATGGCCAGAACGTCGCCCACATGCTCGATGGCCGGGGCGATGGCCACGGGCACGATGAACAGGATGGCTTCCATGTTGAACTCGGGGAAGGTGAAATTGGGGAGGGCGAACCAGGGAGCCTCGGCCACCTTGGCGAAATCCACCAGTCCCATGAAGATGCTGAGGACGTATCCCGCGCCGATGCCGCACAGGATGGGGATGAGCCGCAGCACGCCCTTGCCGAACAGGGAGACGATCACGGTCACGGCCAGGGAGGACATGGAGAGGATGAGCGCGGTCTTTTCCGGCACGAGCACGGCGGCGCCGTCCCCGGTCTTGCCCATGGCCATGTGCACGGCCACCGGCGCCAGGATGAGCCCGATGACCATGATGACCGGTCCGGTCACGATGGAGGGCAGAAGGCGCATGAGAAAGGCGGGCCCGCGCAGTTTGATGAGGATGCTGATCACCACGTAGAGCAGGCCTGCGGCGGCCAGGCCGGACAGGGTGCCGGGGATGCCCCAGGTCTGTACGCCGTAGATGATGGGCGCGATGAAGGCGAAGGAGGAGGCGAGAAAGACGGGGACCTTGCCCTTGGTGAGAATCTGGAAGAGCAGGGTGCCGACGCCTGCCGTGAAGAGGGCCACGTTGGAATCGAGCCCCGTCAGTAGCGGCACCAGGACCAGGGCGCCGAAGGCCACGAAGAGCATCTGGGCCCCGAGCAGGGCGTCCTTGGCGCGGAACTGGTAGTCGGTTGCGGAAATGCCTTTCATACGCGACGTTCCTTTTGCTGTGGAAGGTTAAAAAAAAAGGCCGGGAATCCCGGCCCCGGCCTGTTATTTGGTTCCGAAAATCTTGTCTCCGGCGTCTCCCAGCCCCGGAAGGATGTAGCCGTGCTCGTTGAGCCGCTCGTCCACGGCCGCCGTGAACACGTCCACGTCCGGATGGGCTTTTTCCAGGCGCGCCAGACCCTCAGGCGCGGCCACCAGGAAAAGTCCCTTGATCTTTTTGCAGCCGTGTTCCTTGAGCAGGTCGATGGTGGCGAGGAGGGTGCCGCCGGTGGCCAGCATGGGGTCCAGGATGAGCGCCGTGCGTTTCTGGATCTTTTTGGCCAGCTTCACGTAATAACGCACCGGTTCGAGGGTTTCCTCGTTGCGGTACATGCCCACCACGCTGACCTTGGCGCCGGGGATGAGGTCGAGCACCCCGTCCATCATGCCCAGTCCCGCGCGAAGCACGGGAACGATGGTGATCTTCTTGCCGCTGATCTGCTCCACTTCCACCGGACCGGCCCAGCCCTCGATGGTCATCCGCTCGGTCTTGAGGTCTTTCAGGGCCTCGTAGGACAGAAGGCGGGCGATCTCGTTGGCCACGTCGCGAAAGGCCTTGGTGCTGATGTCCTTTTGCCTGAGCAGGCCCACCTTGTGTCTGACGAGCGGGTGGTCCACGACGGTAACCGGCATGCGGGTCTCCTTTGGGTTGGTCGTTAGCGGCGGGCGCGTCGCAACCCCCGGGCGCGGCGCCGCCCTGGCCCGTCCATCGGCGGATGAGGCGGACCGGACGAACGTCCCGGCATGGTTGTCGATTGCGGCGAGAAACGCCTCCCGGCGTCGCCTCGGGCATTTTGTAGAAGAATTCGGGTTTTGGCAACATGCCCGAGAGAAATTTCGCCCCTCTTTTCACAATTGGGTCAAGGGGGAACGCCCGGCTCTTTACCGCCGGTCCGGTCTGTGGTTGTATGCCCGGGCTCCCGGTTCCCGCCGGAACCGGCGCAAGGAAGGAGGACCGGACATGTCACAGGACGCGGGCGCGCTTTTCACGCAAATACGCAAGGCCATCATGGACAAAATTTCGCAGGACGCCGGACGCAGACGCGAGGCCCTGCTCGAATATTTCAAGGTTTCCCTGCCCGGCATGGACCATGACGCGGCCGAGATCCTGGCCGGCAACGCCCCGCCCCTGTTGCCCGCCTTGTACGAAAAATGGATTTTCATGTTCTTCAAGCGGCTCATGGAGACGGTTCCGGCCGGACAGCTGGAGCTTCTGTGCGACGGCCAGGCCGAAAGCGACGCGGCCATCGTGCTGGCCTATTTGATGTTTCTCGAATCCGAACGCATGGAAAAGCAGGTGGCCGAGGATTTGAGGAACTGCGGGCTCTCCCCGTCCGCCGATCCCCAATCCGTCGCGGTCATGGGCGAATTCATCCGCTCGGAGCTGTTCAAGGCGCAAAACGGGCGGCGCAGCGAGCAGCTCGACAAGGCCGCCGCCTATAGCCACGTCCACGGAAAGAGGACCATCCACTAGCCCAGGAAGCCGCCCCGGCCTCCCTGGGCCGTCACGCTCCCCGGCTTCACCCTCGGCCCCTTCTCACCGCCATAACCGCCATGCAGGGCGGCCCGTCTCACCCGGACCGCCCTTTTTTTCCGCCAAAGCCTCCCCCGCGCGCTTCGCCGGACGCTTCCAAAAGGGCGCGGCCTCCTCACCCCCTGCAAACCGCCTCACGTGAACCGCTTTCACTTATCACGAATACTCTAAAACAAGTGACATCTCCTTGTTGCCCGGCGCAATACGTGAGATCATCCGTCAACGTTCCTGTCAAACGCCTTATGATCACACTGTCGAATCATGTTTGACATATTCACCATCTTCAAACTAGAGAATGTGTCTTTGCAGCGACCTCATTTTAATATTGGATCGCTGCCGGGACCATTTTACGCAACGGAGGTTTATTCATGCGGCGTTTCCCGCAATGCGCGGCCCTGGCCTGCGCCCTTTTGATCATCTGCGCCCCGGCCGCCCTGGCCGCCCGGACCGTGACCGACCAGCACGGCAAGACCGTGACCCTGCCCGATCAGGTGAAGCGCTCCGTGGTCCTCATGCACCACGCCCTGGACATCGGCGTCCAGCTCGGCGCCAAGGACCAGATCGCCGGGGTCATGGAGCAGTGGAAAAAGTATCTGCCCGACGCGGTCAACGCCTTCCCGGAGCTTATGACCCTGCCCGCTCCCGGCGACCTGACCACGGTGAACATGGAATCCTTGCTGGCGCTCAACCCGGACGTGGTCATCGTCACCCACTACGCCCCGGAGGACATGCGCAAGCAGATCGAGGACGCGGGCATCCCGGTGGTGGCCGTATCCCTGTACCGGGCGGATTACGAGCAGGCCTCGCATCTCAATCCCAAGCTCAAGGATCCGGACAAGGCCTATACCGAGGGTATGAAGGAAGGCATCGCCCTTTTGGGCGAGGTCTACGGCAAGCAGGCGAAAGCCAAGGAGCTCATCGGAACCATCGAGAACAACCGCAAGGTCATCGCCGACCACCTGGGAAGCATTCCCGATGAAAAGCGGGTGAGCTGCTACATGGCCAACCCGGAACTGCATACCTACGGCTCGGGCAAATACACCG
The DNA here is from genome assembly GCA_937934715.1 of uncultured Desulfovibrionaceae bacterium. Taxonomy (GTDB): domain Bacteria; phylum Desulfobacterota; class Desulfovibrionia; order Desulfovibrionales; family Desulfovibrionaceae; genus CALGYO01. The sequence continues at coordinate 35,319 of CALGYO010000165.1, forward strand.
GCGTCATCATGGACCGGGCGGGCGGGCGCAACGTGGCGGCCGAACTCGACGGCTACCAGCAGGTCAACATGGAGGACGTGCTGCGCTGGAATCCGGCCGTGGTCTTCGTGCAGAGCCGCTACCAGTCCATCGTGCCCGAAATCAAGGCCGACCCCGCCTGGAGCCAGGTGGACGCCGTGAAAAACGATCGCATCTTCATCACCCCGGAATACGTGAAGCCCTGGGGACACCCCACGCCCGAATCCATGGCCCTGGGCGAGATCTGGATGGCCAAGAAGCTCTATCCCGAGAAGTTCAAGGATGTGGACCTGCCCGCCCTGGTGAACGCGTATTACGAGACCTTCTACGGCATCCCCTACAAGGGCGAGCATTGATGGCCGGCCTTATCGGCGTGCAATCGGGCCGCCTGCGGGCGGCCCTCCTGATTCTGGCGCCCCTAGCCTGCTGCGCGTTGTCCCTCCTCCACGGCCGCTTTCCCGTGGATCCGGGCACGGCGGCGAGCATCCTCCTGGACCAGGCCGTTCCGGGCCTGGTCACGGCTAACTGGAGCCCGATCACCCGCGCCGCCCTGCTGGATGTGCGCCTGCCCCGCATTCTGGGGGCGGCGCTCATCGGCGGCGGCCTGGCCATCTCCGGGGCCTCGTTCCAGACCATGTTCCGCAACCCCCTGGTCTCGCCGTTCATTCTGGGCGTGGCCTCGGGCGCGGGATTCGGGGCGGCGCTCGGCATTCTCCTCTCGGCGGGCGCCCTGGGGGCGCAGTTTCTGGCCTTCGCCTTCGGCGCCCTGGCCGTCTTGCTGAGCTACGCCATGGCGCGCGTCTACAAGACGGCGCCCGCCCTGGTTCTGGTCCTGTCCGGCGTGATCGTGGGGGCCTTTTTCTCCTCCCTGCTTTCCCTGCTCAAATACGTGGCCGACCCCTTCGACAAGCTGCCGGTCATCGTCTACTGGCTCATGGGCTCCCTGGCCTCCATGACGAACGCCAAGCTCGTCTTGATCGTCCCGCCCATCCTCATCGGCGCGGGCGCGCTGTTGAGCGTGCGCTGGCGAATGAACGCCCTCAGCCTCGGAGACGACGAGGCCCGGTCCCTGGGCGTGGATACGACGAAGCTGCGGCTTTTGACCGTGGGGGCGGCCACGCTGATCACGGCGGCGGCCGTGTCGGTCAGCGGCATCATCGGTTGGGTGGGTCTGGTCATTCCCCACCTCGCCCGCATGATCGTGGGGCCGGACTCCAGGAAGCTGCTCCCCGCCAGCCTCTCCCTGGGCGCCTGCTACCTCCTGCTCATCGACGACGCGGCCCGGTCGATCACCTCCGCGGAGATCCCCCTGGGCATCCTGACCGGGGTGATCGGCGCGCCCGTTTTCGCCCTGCTCCTGCGCAAAGGACGGCTCGGATGGGCGTGACCCTTGAAGCGCGCGGCGCGTCCTATGCCTATCCGGGCGCCGGAACAGGCGCCCGGACCGGCGGCAAGCCCGTTTTTTCCGGTCTCGACCTGGCGGCGGTCCCGGGCGAGGTCTTTTCCATCCTCGGCCCCAACGGGGCGGGCAAGTCCACCCTGCTCGCCTGCCTGGCCGGACTGCGGCCGGTTTCGGCCGGGAAAATCCTCCTGGCCGGCCGCGACCTGACAAGCTATCCCAGAGCGGAAGCCGCCCGGATCATGGCCTTCGCCCCCCAGGCCCATCAGGCGGTCTTCGCCTTCACCGCCCTGGACGTGGTCCTCATGGGCCGGGCGCCCCACCTGGGCCTTTTCGCCTCGCCCGGACGCAAAGACCGGGACATCGCCCATGAAGCCCTGGCCGCCATGGGCGTGGACCACCTGGCGGACACGCCCTATACCGAAACCAGCGGCGGGCAGCGCCAGCTCATCCTGTTCGCCCGCATCCTGGCTCAGAAGCCGCGCATCCTGCTTTTGGACGAGCCGACCTCCCATCTGGACTTCGGCAACCAGATCCAGACCCTGGTCCTCATCCGCAAGCTGGCGGACCAGGGCATGGCCGTGATCATGACCACCCATTTCCCGGGCCACGCCTTTTTCGCGGACGGACGGGCGGCCATTCTCTCGGGCGGCCGGTTCACGGCCACCGGGCGGCCCCGGGAGGCCCTGACCGAAAAAGCCCTGAGCGCGGCCTACGGCGTGGCGGTGCGGCTGGCGGACGTGCCGGGCTGCGGCCGGATCTGCGCGCCTTTGACCGGCGATATGTAAGGAGAGCAAGATGCAATCCGTGAAAGCCCTGTGCGCGGGCAGCCTGCGCGACGTCATGGAGGAGCTTGCGGCCAAGGCCCGGTTCGCGGCGGAGCTTGCCGTCAGCCTGGAATTCGGTCCGTCGGGCGTTCTGCGCAAGCGCATCGAGGACGGCTATCCGGCCGGTCTTTTGTGCTCCGCGGACATGGGCCACCCAAAGGTCCTGCACGAAGCCGGGCTGGCCCACGCGCCCCGCGTCTTCTGCGGCAACGCCATCCGGATCATGGCCGCGCCCGGGGCCGAACCGCCGCAAAACGCCCGGACCGATCCGGCCGCCCTTGCCGCCTGGCTCTTGCGGTCCGATATACGCCTGTCCACCTCCACCCCAGGCGCCGATCCGTCCGGAGACTACGCCTGGCGGTTCTTCGCCCTGGCCGAACGCGCGGTTCCCGGCGCCAGGGCCGCCCTCGAGGCCAAGGCCGTCAAGGCGGTGGGCGGCTGCGGCCCCAAGGCCATAGGCGGCGTCATGGTGAAGCGCCCCGTGGTCCGGCTTTTCGAGGAGGACCTGACCGACGTCTTCATCGGCTACGCCACCACGGCCGCCCAGACGGCGAAGCGCATCCCCGGGCTGCATGTGGTGGTCCCGCCGGAGGAACTGGCCATTGACTGTCCCTACGGCCTGGCCGCCCTGCGAACGGCTGGCGAGGAAGCGAAAATCCTTGAGGATTTCATGCTCTCCCAAACGGGACGGAACATCTTCGCGCAGTTCGGCTTCACGCTCCCGCCCGGCTCCTGATCCCCGGCCGGGCCGTCCTGGCGAATCCAACCCCAAAAAGAGCGGCCCTTCCCGGAGGAAGGGCCGCTTTCTTGATATCGTCCTTCTCGCGCGGACCGCGTTCACGGTTCGCGGCAAGACGCGAAAAAGCCAGGTCCGGCGCGTATCGTCATGCGCGGGGCCTGGCTTTTGTGATTGCGCAGTGGCCGGGATGCGTTGGCAGCCCGGGCCCTTCCCGGAGGAAGGGCCGTTTTGCGGGCGACAATAAACCCGGTTATTTGCCGGAGCGTTCCTTTTCGTTGCCGATGAGTCCGCCGGCCAGGCCGCCCAGCGCGCCGCCCAGGATGGCGCCCACGCCCGCATTGCCGCCGGCCAGGGCGGTAATGCCCGCGCCCGCGCCCGCGCCCAGGGCCGCTCCGGACAGGGCGCCCTGCTGGGTGGGGGTCATATTGGTGCAGCCGGCGCCGCCGGCCAGAACCGCGATCAACGCGGCGCCCGCGATGAAACGTTTCATGATGCGCCTCCGTTATTTCTTATACACATTGGGCAAGGCGAATTCCGTCCACAAAACCTCGATCACGGGACGGTTCAGCTTGCCGGGATTGTTTTTGTAGTAGTCGTCGAGGCCTTTGACCAGGGTCTCCAGGGTGTAGGGGGAAAGCCCCGGAACCCAGGTGTCCACCAGGGTCTTGTCCTCGGCGGGCGCGCCGCCCTGGACCTGGTACTCCAGCCCGATAATGGTGGCCGCGCCGAGCAGGAAGGCTTTTCGCTCGCCTTCCGTGGATTTGACCCAATGTTCCCCGGTCACCACCGGGAGTTCACGCGCCGAGGCCGTGGCCGCGCCGAGGCAGAAAACCAGCGCGAGGACAACGGCGAACGCCGATACGATGCGATTCATCCTCATTTCCTCCTTTGTTCCGGGAAAGGCCGTACGATACGGCGAGCATCCATTTTCTAAGCACAACCGCTCTGAAAGAACAAGATATCCCGTTCGAACAAAAACGCCCCGGGAATTCCCGGGGCGTGAAAAAACGCGCGTCGCGCCCTCTCGAGCCGTCCGTCCGGGCTGACGCTTACGAAATGGCCGTAACCAGTTTTCCCGTATCGGACTCGATCATGGGATGCACGTTCACCGTGCTCGGCACCACGTCCGGGGCGATGGCCTGGGTGGTCTCCACGGCCTTGATATAGTCGCGAAACAGGTTGGAGGCGAGACTGTGGCTTATCTCGGAAAATTCGCTGGTCAACTTCCAGAAATCAAGTTGTCCGTCAACGAGCTTAATGGACATGGCCGCTTCTCCTTTCCCTGAAAAATAGGCCTTTCCCCGGGCAAAGTAAAGATTCCGGCGCTGACGGCCCCCTGGGAAAAGCCCGCGTCTATCATGGAACCCCTTGTTTTCCCTTGCGTATCTCCTTCTTGAGCATTTTCTCGAAGGCCCGCGTGCGCACGATGCGATAGCCGCAGCATGCGGGAGGCTCGCCCCCGATAAAGTACATGGCCCGGGAAGGAAACATGGCGCACAGCTCCAGACGGTTTTCGTGGTCCCTGCAGCCGCCCTCGGGCGTAAGCCACGTACAGCCGAATTCCAGCAGCCCCTCCCGGGAACGGCCCTTGATGAAAAACCGGGAGAACCTGGGGTCGCGCCTGACCATCCTGGCGAAGACGCGTTCCTTGCGCACCGGCCTGCCGTCGTCCACAAGATAAATCCGCTGGCAGCAGGTCCCGCACCGGCGGCAGGAGCCGTGAATCTCCACCCCGCCGCGAAGCAGCGTCAGCCAGCGTCTTCGAAAGGTTGTCCAGACTTGTTCCAGCCACATGCGCCCTTCCGGTCCCGCCGCCTCAGCGGCCTTGTCCAAGGACCTCGGCGGCCTTTCGCAGAGAGAGCGGGATGTCGATGCCCGCCGCCTTGGCCATGTCCAGATTCACGGTCAGTTTGGCCAGTTCGTTCACCGCCATGGGGATGCCGGCCGGACTTTCCCCGCCAAGGATGCGAAGCGCCGCGCGCGCGGCCCATTCCCCCTGCTCCTCCGGGACCTTGCCGATGGAATAGACCACGAAGTCCGCCATGAAATCCAGGGGCGAGGCCGTGGGCAGGCGGGTTTTGAGCGCCAGGAAATCCCTCGCCTTGTCGTGGTCCCAGCCCTCGATTCCGGCAAAGTTGCGCAGGAACAGCATGTCGTTTTCCCGTTGCGCCAGGGAAAACAGCCGCTTGTACTCCTCGAAATCCTCGGCGAAATAGGTCTTCATGGCGCCGCCGAAAAAGCGTTTGTTCAAAATGGAGGAGATCTTGTAGTCCGTGGAGGTCTTGCCGCTTATGTAGCCGATCCTCGGCCCCCGGGCGTCCCGGCGCATGAGCCGGACCATGTCGTCCACGGCCTCCACCTCCACCATGCCCGTGACGTTTGGGGCGGGGTAGCCGTACATGGACGCGTCCCAGTTCACCCCGCAAAACACCACCGGCAGGGCGCCGTCGCGCAGATAGGGGACCACGAGGTCCTCCTGGGCCGCGTCGTCCGAGGCGATGACCACGTCGGGCGCGATTTCCAGCAGCCGGGCGTAGGCCCGGGCGCCCGCCTCCTTGCGCGAGGGGTCCGAGCCGGCGCGGTTGACGTCGAGACGGATGATTTCAAGCCGGACGCCGCTCCCCGCAAGAACGCCCCGGATGCCCCGTTCCAGCCCCGCGCTCCAGGCGTAGCCAGGCTCGTAGGAATCGACCCACAGGATGGTCTTCCCGGCGAAGGGCTGGGCCGCCCGCGCCCATCCTCCCGGGAAAACAGTCAGGAGCGCCGTGAAAACGGCGAAAGCGACACGAAATCCCAACATGGCCCGCCCGGTGTTGCAGCTATTCTTTATAATTTGTCCGGCAGTACTGGATGCAAAGCCGCTGGGCCTTGGCCAGCACAGACGCGCAATTGAAATTCCCGAAGGATTGCCGCTGATACTCCTCGTTGCAGACGGTCAGGCAGGCGTCGAGAGAGGTGAAATCCCGGGACATGGCGTCGGAAAAGGACTGGCACGGGGCGTTCGTGTCGCAGGCGTTGCTGCGGTGCTGGCCTCCGGTCAGGCAAAACCCCCTGAATTCGGACAGACTGGAAACCCCGGCCGTGGTCTTGCAGCCGCACAGGGACGCGGCCGCCCCCACGCACAGGGCCAGGATGAGGCGCTTCATGGCATGCTCCGGGTTGCGGTGGATTTTGTCTGAAAAATAGCACAGGTCCCATCCGGCGTCATGTGTTTTCACCGGCGCGGACCGGTCTCAGGGACGCAGATAGGGCAGATATTTCCCGGGCGCGCGCGCAAGTCCGAGGGATTTGGCGAAGCCCTCGGCCGTTGGGACGAAAAAGGAGCCGGCGCCTTCGGCCAGGACCGCATCCCCGTCCAGAAGGACGCCGCCCGCCCGGATCAGCCGTCCGCCGTCCTTCTCCACCCACCCCTTGGCCAAAAGCGCCCGGCCGGAGGGCGCGGGCGCCTTGAAGCGCACGGAAAGCTCGCCGGTGAAGACGATCTTCCCGGCCAGATGCAAGGCCGCCCAGCACATGATCTCGTCCAGAAGCAGGGACTGGAAGCCCCCGTGCAGGATGCCCGGAAACCCGGCCCTGTCCGGACCGGGCGCGGGAACGGGGGCGGCCACGGCTTCTTCATCGGGCAGACGATAGAAGGAGAGCCGGAATCCCTGGGCGTGCCAGGGAGAACAGGCGAAACAGTTGTAGCCTGGAAAATCCAGGAACACGTTTTCAAGCAAGGTCCACGAGGCGGGGACGTCCACGGTTTCTCCCTTTTACGGCGTCGCCGCTTGCTGCGCCGGGGCGGCGGCGGTTTCACGTTCGCCATTTCCCAATCCGGCGTGCTCCAGCAGGATGCGCCTGACTTCGCGAATGGAGGGCTGGCGGTCCTGCACGCTGTGCCCGGAATAGACCACCACTTCGGAGCGCGCCCCGTCCATGTGGGAGCTCGCATACGGCACGATGCCGTCCGTGCCGTCCGTTTTCCCGGCTTTCACGTTGTCGCCGATGATGGAGTGAAAGGGCCGCATCATGGGAAACCTGGAACCGGCGATCAAGGCGGGATTGTCCGGAGACAGGCCGTCGATGCCAGTGGGCAGGCGGCCCAGCTTGGCGGCCATCCGGGAGGCGGCGCCCGCCTCGTCCGTCCTTCCGATCTTGCCCACGATGGAAAAGGCGCTTTTCACCAGGTTGAAGGGCAGGGTGACCAGATAGGCGCCGAACGCCCCGATGGGGCTGGTGGCCAGGGACGAGCCCCGGTGCGGGGTGGCCATGAAAATCACCCGGGATACGTAGGGCTTGGGCGAGAAAAAGAACACATCGCGAATGAGCGCCGCTTCCTTGGGATCAAGCCCCAGGTCCTCCGGCGGCGTCTTGCTTATCTCGTCCCACAGAACGCTCCCGCTGTCCTGGATGAGCGTACGCGAAAGCAGCCCGCCCATGCTGTGTCCCACGACCACCATCTTGTTGAAGGCCGGATCGTTCCCCGCGGGATCGAAGATGCTCCGGGCCTCGTCCAGGGAACCGCGCAGCAAGGACGCCGAGTACAAGACGGGATTTCCGGTGGGATACATGAAAAACCAGAACTGATAGCGCTCGCGAAGCCTGGGATCGCCCATGAGATTGTTGAGCATGGGCAGCCAGGTGATGGGCGAGGACATGAGCCCATGGACGAACACCACGGGAATCTTGTCCTTCTCGTAGGGCTGGAGCATATGCAGGCCCTGGGATTCGTTCCACTCCTCGGGCTTTAAAAGGCCGATCAGCCCCTGGGGCGGGGAATTGACCTCCATCATATAGGCCAGCGGCGTGGTCAGGTCGGTCTCCAGGGGAACATGGCGGCCTTCCACCAGGATTTCCGAGGTCTTGACGGGGTCGTACAGCTCTATGCCCGCCTTGCGCACCTTGCCGCCGGTGGCGCCCGTCTGGAAGCCCGGGGCGATGCGCAGATAGACCGTGGCAGGAAAGGTCTGGCGGATTTTGGGCAGATAGCGCTCCCAGGCCTGCCGCGCTCCATCCTGGGGGGGGGTGCGCTGGGTAATCATGGGAACGCCCAGGCCCGAGGAGCCGTATTCCTCGTCGAGCCCCTTGACCTTGAACTCGTAGGACACGAAGAAATTGTCGTATTCGCTGGGCGTCCAGGCCAGTTCGGACTTGCGGCCGGTCAGCTCCAACACGCCGTTTATGAGAGGCAGGCGCGTTCCTTCGGCCACCTTGAAATGGCGGGCGCGGTAGTTGAGCATGAGCGCGGCCAGGGAGCGGTTGTAGAATTCGCAGGCCTGACGCGAGGCCGGGTCGAACAGGCTGGGCCTCGGTTCGAGATCCGGGTCGAACAGGAAGTCATGGGCGTAGACCGCGCAGGTGAGCTGGAACGCCGCCTGCTCGTGCGAATTGGAGGCCTGCATCCTGGCGCCCACGTAGCACAGCTCCATAAGCGCGAAGAGCGTCTCCCGTTCGGGCTCGGCCCGGTAATCCGCATCCAGGACGAGGATGGCGCTGCGGATGTCCGAACGCCAGGAAGCCGCCATGTCGCGCTGCTTGAGCACAAGCATGGTCCGCTCGCTGGGCGAGCCCGTATTGAACGCCGTGGCGCTGAGCTGCTTGAGCCGCAGATCCATGGGATAGGGCGTCACCCCGATCTTGGCGCAACCGCACAGCAGCAACGCCGCAATCGCCCCGGCCCAAAACGCCGCATTCCATCCAAGAGACCGTCTCACCCTTCCCTCCACGCGCTTTCCCTCCATGTCCGCATGCCCCAAAGACTACACGCAATCGCCAGCGACGGCCAGGGGGGAGCGGACGCCCGCTTTGTCTTGCGGGCGTCCGCTCCCCCCTGGATTTTCTTCTCCTTCCGGAAGCCGTTATTCCGCTTCACGTTCAGGAACGTGAAGCGCGGCGTTTCACGCGGGACGAACCGCGTCAATCGCTTATGAGAAGCATAAGCGGCGGCGGCGCCGCCGGGAGCCGGAGGGACATGCCGAGCGGCGTGGGCGAAAGCAGCATGGTCACGCCGGAGCGGCCCAATTGGGCGAGGCGGTTGTCCCCGAATCCATACAGGGCGCCGTCGCGGGTCATGGCCAGGGAATGCAGATTGCCGCAGGAAAGGGCGCTCCAATCGGTCCGTTCGCCCGCCTGCGCGGGCGCCGGACGGTTGGTCATGTCCCCGAGCCCGAGCTGCCCGTAGTTGTTGAGCCCGAACCCCCACAAGGTCCCCTCCCCCCGGAGGGCGAGCACGTGGTTGTGGCCGCAGGAAAGGTCCGTCCAATCGGACTGGGAGCCCACCCGGACGGGATGGTCGATGAACGCGCTGGTCATCCCCTGGCCGAGCTGGCCGTACTGGTTGTCGCCCCAGGCCCACAGACTCCCGTCCTGCTTGACGCCCGCGCTGAAGGACGTCCCGCCGCAGACCTTGCGCCACGGCCCGGGATCGATCAGCGTTGGCTGGGCCCGGTAGTCGATGGCGCTTGTCCGGGTCAGCCCGAGCTGGCCCAGGGAATTGTAGCCCCAGGCGTACAAGGCGCCGTCCTGGCGCAGGGCCAGGCTGTGCAGCCCGCCCGCGGCCGCCTGCGTCCAGAGGTTGGTCCCCCCGGCGTCCACCAGGACCGGCGAGGGCCGGTTGTCCGGGGTGATGGGGTCGTGCATGGCGCCGATCTGTCCGAAGTCGTCGTTCCCGAAGGCGTAGAGCGCCCCGTCCCTGATGGCCAGGGTGTGGGTATCGCCGCAGGAGACGCCGGTCCAGCCGGTCAGCGTCCCCACCCGCGTGACCGCGCCCACGGTCTCGTAGGCCCCGCCCTGGGTTCCGAGGCCAAGCTGGCCGTACCAGTTCCAGCCCCATCCCCAGAGGCTTCCGTCCGTCTTTATCCCCATGCTGTGCTGCCAGCCGCCCGCCAGGACGCGCCAGGCCGTGGACGCGTCGATGCGTTCCGGAGTCTGGACGACGTTCTGGGACGAGTCGACCGAAGCCTGCTTGTAACTGTTGTAGCCCCAGCCGTAGAGGCCGAGAGCGCCGGGGAGGGCCAGACCGTGCTCGCCTCCCGCGGCCATGGGACGCCTCACGATACCGGCTGGCGGTTGCGGGAGATCGGTCAGGCGATAGGCGGTCACCATGCCGCCGTCCGGGTTGGCCACGAGCAAGAGCCCCAGGCTCCTGGCGTAGGACAGTCCGGACGGCGTCCCGGTTTCGGTCAGGATGACCTGGGCGGCGCCGTCGCGATCGGCCTGGAGGATGCTCTCGCCGCTGGTGAAGAAAACGCCGCCGTCATCGTCCGTATCAAGTCCTCGGGGGGCGAGGCCGCCGGGATTCCTGGGCACGTAGTCGAAGGCTTCCTGGGTGGAAACGTCGATCTTGGCGATGGCCCGGTCCGGGTCGCTCCCAAGGCCCACGAGCAGGCTGCCGCCCATGAGACCAAGCGGGGCGGGGTCCGCCATGGAGGTATAAAACAGCGTCAGGGAATAGGCGTAATTGCTCCAGACGAGCCGGTATATGTCGCCATCCAGGGATTCGGAGGCGAAGAGATCCCGGCCCGGACCGAGGACGACGTCCTCGAAATGACCGCCCGTGACGGTCCACGCGCCCGAGGCCTGGGTTGAGGCGAGATCGAAGGCCTTGATCGCGTCCACATCGGCCACGAAGAGCACATCGCCGAGCACGGTCAGTCCCTTGGGCGCGGTGAGCGGGCTGGCTTCGGAGGCGTCTCCGATGAAATACCGGGTGAGCAGGTCCCCGGTGGCGGGATCGAGCTTGGCGATATAGCCGCCCGAGCCGCTCCAGGCCTCGCCATTTTGGTTGGAGACGTACACGGCCCCGGTCGCCTGGTCGTAATAGGCGGCCGTGGGCGCATCAAGACCGGCGGTTCGCCAGGCGATTTCCCAGTGCGGGGCGGCAAGGGAAGACGTTGCAAGGAAAACCGGAAACAGGATGGAGCAAACAACAGAGCATGCCAAACGTTTCATGGGCATCTCCTGTCATGACGGCGGATTTTTGAGACGATGATATCTTGTAGTGAAGAATACGTCACAAGGCAATGCGCATTTGATTTCAGATGAATTCATCCGGGAAAATCAACAGCGCGCGGCCAGCGCAAAGAAAATGCATGCGAGAATGGCGAGGAAACATGGCCTGAACGGCGCCGGGCCGCAGACGTTCCAGGGCTGGAGCGTATCGATATCCCGAGCGCTGCTGGCTTGTGGGAAAATAACAGAAGGGCTGGTGGAAGAGTGACCCCCTTGACCCAGGGTTTGCTTGATAAGAAGCCGTTTCGGGGCGAGCGCATGGGGGCTCATCGGAACGAGCGTGGGCGAAGCGGGCGTTCCGTCGGCCTTTCCTATGGAAAACCCGCGGACGGAACGAGGAAGAGAGCTCGAGGCTTTTCAAGCGCTTGCGCCCTCCATGCCCGGCTCCCTCGCGCTTGGCCGCAGCTTCACCGGATCGCTTCGGCGCCTGGGAACGAGGCTGAGTTGCTAAACGCGAGCGACAATACTTGCCGCTCGTGTTCGTTATCCGCGCTGGAGTGAATTAAGAAAAATCTTAATTTAATTTTTAACCGCCAGTTAAATTATAAGCAGCCTATACGGCAAACTCATAAAACATGGCGACGAAGTCGGGCTTCCGGGAAGTTATCGAGGCCATCCTCCTAATCAATAAATAGATTGTAATAATCGCGAAAAATGAACTGACGGTTGCGTTTAAATCCGGTTACCTCGTGCAATATCCCAAGTTCAACGAATTTAGTGACAAGATTATTTGCTGTTGCCTGTGTAACATGAAGAAGTCCAGAAATAGTTGGGACGGTCAAAATTGGCCGAGAGTAAGCTTCTTCAAGAAGCCGTGCGCCATTATGCATCCGCAAACCCAATCTTTGTATACGTAAATTCACATCCTCTCGCAGCTGCATGATATTTTGAAGCGTCGCAACCCCCTTTTTTGCCGTATCCCGCACGGCGACGAGAAAGAAACGAACCCAATGCCCCATGTCGTTTGAATCACGCACTACCGTCAAGGCATTGTAATATTGACCTTTATGTAGCGCAAAATGGGAAGAAAGATAGAGCGCCGGTTTAGAGATCAGGTTTTTGTTTAATAAATACAGTGTAATCAGAAGACGCCCGATTCTTCCGTTTCCGTCAAGAAAGGGGTGTATCGTTTCAAATTGGTAGTGGCTGATTGCGATGCGGATCAAATGCGGTACGTTGACGGCCTCATTATGCCAGAATTTCTCCAGATCGCTTAACAGCTCGGGAAGTTCGCCCTGATGCGGCGGGATGAACGCCGCGTCGGAAAGGGAGGTCCCGCCGATCCAGTTCTGGGAGCGCCTGAATTCTCCCGGCGTTTTTCTTTCGCCGCGCACGCCCGCCAAAAGGCGGGCATGCGTATCCCGTAGGAGCCGGTTTGAAAGAGGAAGGGTTTGGAGTTCTTCAATAGCTTGATGCATCGCCGCGATGTAATTGCGAACCTCCCGCCAATCGTTTCGCTTTTCCTCGGCGACGTATTCCTCGTCCACGACAATGTCGTCCATCTCCGTACGCGTCCCCTCGATACGGCTCGACGTGTTCGCCTCTTTGACGACGTGCATGTAGATGAAACGGTCCACATCCGGCACAAAACGGGAAAACGTGGATAACTGCGATAGAGCCGCCGTCGCCTCTTCCAACAGGGTGTTTATTCTGGAATCGTCTCAGGTCCATTCGTGATTGATGAGCGTCGGGCTGAAGCTTTTATACTCGTATTATTGTACGAATTTCCCGGATCCATACTCTTCGAACTTCATCTCTCCTCCAGGAGGACGCCAGGAATGAATCGGGCTCGCGGCGCAACGTTTTCATAGAATTTGACAGTCTCACGCGGAAACCGCTCCATGCCCAATCACAGCCGCGTGGGCAGGCGGTATTTGCGCAGGAGGTCGTAGAGGCGCGAGGGCGAGAGGCCGGAGACGCGGGAGGCCCGGCCCACGTTGCCCAGGCAGTGGCGCATGAGCTCGCGCAGATACCGCTCCTCGCCCTCCTCCAGGCAGCGGCGGCGGTAGGTCTTCCACGGAGGCGGCGGCGCCCCCCGCTCGGCCAGATAAGGCGAACCCGCCTCCTGCCGGGCGTCGCCAGGCGCGTCGGCCGGAAGCCCCTGGACCGGCGGCTCCTCCAGATACGATCCTCCGCCTGGCGCGCCCCCATCCAAGGCATCCGAAGGAAACGCCTCCCCCTGTTCAGGCCGGTCCGCCCGTTCCTGCTCGCGCAGGCTGGCGGTGGACTTCAGGGCCTGGATGCGGATTTCGTCGGGCAGATGCCTGGGATAGAGCACGGGCTGGTCCCGGTGCGACAAAAGCATGCGTTCCAGGGTGTGGAACAGCTCGCGCACGTTGCCCGGCCAGTTGTAGGCGGCCAGGGCGTCGAAAAATTCGCCGGAAAACCCCTTGGTGGGCAGGCCGTATCGCTCGCACAACCGGGTCATGCGCTCGATGGTCAGGGGCTTGATGTCCTCAAGCCGCTGGCGCAGGGGAGGCAGCTCCACCACCATGGTGCGCAGCCTGTAGAGCAGGTCGTCGCGAAAGGAGCCCGCCGCGGCCATGGCGTCCAGGTCCCGGTTGGTGGCGGCCAGCAGCCTGAAATCGCTCTGCCCCTCTTTCTTCGCGCCCACTGGCCGGAACCGGCCGTCCTGCAGGACGCGCAGAAAGGTCTTCTGGATGGAGGGCGACAGCTCGCCGATCTCGTCCAGGAAAAGCGTTCCGCCGTCAGCCAGGAGGATCAGTCCGTCCCGTTCCTTCTCCGCGCCGGTGAAGGCCCCTTTGACGTGGCCGAAGAGCACGCTTTCCACCAGGGTTTCGGGCAGGGCGGCGCAGTCCACCACCACGAAGCTCTTCTCCGAGCGCCGGGAATTGGCGTGGATGGCCCGGGCGAAAAGCTCCTTGCCCGTGCCGGTCTCCCCGGTGATGAGCACCGAGGCGTCCGAGTCCGCCGCCTGGGCCACCAGATCGAGGCACGCCTCGATGACCGGGCTCGCGCCCACGATGCCCTCGCGCTTGAGCGCGGTCTTGGGACGCTTGGATATCTTCTGGGCCCGGTATTCCAGGGCGCGCGTCAGGGGCAGGGTGATGGTCTTCAGGGTGACGGGCTTCTGGACGAAATCCCAGGCGCCGCTTTTGATGGCCAGCTCCGCCCCTTCCGGGTCCTCGGCCCCGGTGACGATGATGACCTCGGGCGAGGAGGGCGCCCGTTTGATGTCGGGCATGAGGGTGAGCCCGTAGCCATCCGGCAGGCGCAGGTCTAAAAAGACCACGTCGAAGCGCTCCTGGGCCAGAAGATCCCGGGCCTCGTCCAGGCTCCCGGCCCCGCGCGTCTTGTGGCCCATCTGCCGGGCGATGAGGTGCAGGGCTTCGCGAATGAGAATGTCGTCGTCAACGAGGAGCAGATTGGCCATGAGGCGCGTCTCCGGCGGCGACCTGGCCGCGGTATCGCCCGGCCGACGCGCGGCGAAGGCGCGGCCGGACGGCGAACGGCGTCGCGCGGCGTGAAAGGGCGGCCGCGCCGGGACGCTCCCGGCGCGGCCGCCGCATTGCGTGCGGTTAGTCTTCCTTCTTGCTGTCAGCCACGACCTTCTCCACCACGGGCGGCGGCGCCTCCTCGTAGTGGTCGAAGGCCATGATGAAGGCGCCCTGGCCGCCGGTCATGGAGCTCAGGGTCTTGGCGTATTCCTGGATCTCCACCATGGGCACGTGGGCCTGGATTTCCGTGATGCCGCCGGTGGAATCCGAGCCGAGCACCTTGCCGCGACGGCTGGACAGGTCCCCGATGATGTCGCCCATGAATTCGTCCGGCGCGCTCACCGTCACCAGGACGATGGGCTCGAGCAGCACCTTCTTGAGCTTTTCGCAGGCCGCCTTGAAAGCCAGGGAACCCGCGATCTTGAAGGCCATTTCCGAGGAGTCCACGTTATGGAAGGAGCCGTCGTACAGGGTGACCTTGAAGTCCACCACCGGGTAGCCCGCGAGAGCCCCGCGCGCGGAGGATTCCTGGATGCCCTTGTCCACGGCCGGGATGTACTGGCGCGGGATGGCGCCGCCCACGATGGCGTCCACGTACTCATAGCCCGAGCCGCTGGGCTGGCCCTCGATGCGCACCCAGCAGTCGCCGAACTGGCCGCGTCCGCCGGTCTGCTTCTTGTGCCTGCCCTGGACCTCGACCTTGCCCTTCAGGGTCTCGCGGTAGGGAATCTTGGGGGCTTTCAGGACCACGTCCACCTTGTAGCGGCGCTTGGCCTTTTCCACGGAGATTTCGATGTGGGACTGGCCCATGCCCGAAAGCAGAATGTCCCCGGTCTCCTCGTCGCGGGTGAGGCTCAGGGTCACGTCCTCGTCCAGAAGCTTGGCCATGGCCGCGAAGACCTTGTCCTCGTCGCCCTTTTCGGCGGGCGCCAGCGCGTAGGAGATCATGGGCTTGGCCATTTCGGGAAGCGCCATGGAGAAGGGCTTTTTCTCGTCGGACAGGGTGTCGCCGGTGGCGGTTTCCTTGAGCTTGGCCAAGGCCACGATGGCGCCCGGACCCACCGGCTCCTTGGAGCCCGTGGTTTCCTTGCCCAGGGGCAGGAGCAGCTGCCCCACCCGCTCCTTCGCGTCCTTGGCGACGTTCGCCAGGGTGGAGTCGGCCTTGAGCGTGCCGGTGAGCACCCGGCAGATGGAGAGCTGGCCGGCGAAGGGGTCGAAAAGGGTCTTGAACACGAAGGCGGCCACGGGCTGGTCCGGAGCCACGGGGCGTTCCTCGCCGTCGGCGCCCAGGACGGTCTTGCCGCCCGCGCAGGATTCCACCGGATCGGGGAAATAGCTCTGGATGGCGTTCAGGAGCCTGGAGCCGCCCATGCCCTTGAGCGCCGCGCCGCAGCAGACCGGGAACAGCTCGCCGCAGATGACGCCCTTGCGCACGGCCGCCTGCATTTCCTCGACGGAAAGCTCCTCGCCCTCCAGGTAGCGCTCCATGAGGGCCTCATCCACAGTGGCGATGTCCTCCACCATGGTCTCGCGCATGGCCTCGATCTCGTCCGCCATGTCGGCCGGGATGTCCCCCAGGGTCGCGCCGCCGTTCTCGTCGAAGAAATAGGCCTTGTTCTCCAGGATGTTCACCACGCCCTTGAAGGTTTCCTTGGCGCCGATGGGCAGGTTCTGGAGGTAGGGCTTGACCCCGAGGATGTCGCGCACGCCGCCCAGGGCCATCTCGAAATCGGCCCGGTCGCGGTCCATCTTGTTCACGAAGATGATGGTGGGGAGCTTGAGCTTGGCCACGTCGTTCCAGAGCTTCTTGGTCAGCGGCTTGACGCCGTCCACCGCGTCGATCACGAAGACCACCGCGTCCACGGCGGCCAGCATGTAGGAAAGGTCGCCGTTGAAGCTGCCGTCGCCCGGCGCGTCGATCATGTAATGCTGGTTCTTGTTGAAGGTGAACGTCGCGAGGCCCGGCTGGACGCTGCCCCTGCGTTTGATTTCCTCGGGCTCGTAGTCGAGGGTGGTATTTCCCTCTTCGATCTTGCCGAGACGGGAAATCGCGCCGGAGTTGAAAAGAAGCATCTCGGCCACGGAGGTCTTGCCGCATCCCCCGTGTCCGACGAGCGCATAGGTTCTTTGGGTCCGAAGGTCCAACATGAGCCACTCCTACACGTTAATCGGTTGAACGGAATCGACTTCGTCGCAGTAAATAAAACGGCGCCGCACGCCGCGTACTCTCCGCTGCGCCGGCCCGTTCCGGGGCCGGATGTCGTGAAATCTTGGTTTTCCACGAATTTAGGGATATATGTATAGGCGTCATCCTCTGTCAAGTTTGTAAGTCCCGGAAATGCCGGGCTTTGCGAAAAAACCGTAAATCCTTTTCAGGAGACCGCGTGGAGCTCATACGCGTCCATCCCCGGGATGTGGATGTTTCCGGCCCCTGGCTGTTCTGGGCCCGGCAGCCCGGGCCGGAACTGGCCTCGTCCCTGGCCGGCCTGGGCCAGATCGTCCCCGTCCTGGCCGATTTCACCCCGGACAAGCCGCGTCTGGTGGCCGGGTATTCCCGGGTCATGGCCATGCGCGGCGTCAAAGGGGCCACGCTTCTGGCCCAGCCCGTTTCCCTCGCATCCGGCGAAGGCGAGGACGAGGACCGGGAGCCGCTTCCCGATGAGGTCCGCTTCGGCCTCAGCTATCTCGCCTCCAACCTGGAGCGCCGCCCGGACGACGCCATGCTCGTGGCGGCCGGACGGTATTTCGCCGCCCGGCTGCCTTTTGCGGAGGCCATCCGCCTGGCCGGGCCGTACCTGGGCCTTGGCCCCAGAGACCGCCGCACGCGCGATCTCGCGGCCTGGCTGGCCCTGCCCGGACGTTTCGACGCCCTTCTGGCCGCCGGGTCCGTCACCCTGGCCTCGGCCCCGGACCTGGCCGGGCTCGGGGAGGAACTCACGGCCGTGGAGCCCTTTCTGGGCGCGGTGCGCTGGTCGCGGAACGCCTTGCGCAATGTACTGACCTTTCTCGGCGAGGCCGCCCTGGCCAGGGGGGAATCCCTGGCCGCCGCCGTTTCCCGGGCCGGACTCGCCGCCTTCCTGGACATGGGCCTTTCCCCCAACGATCTGACCGCCCGGCTGCAAGGCGCGGCCAGGACGGCGCGCTATCCCCGCCTGACCGGGCTCGAGCGACGTTTCGCCGGCCTGTCCGGCGAACTGGCCCGGGGAACCAGGCTGCGTCTCTCCGCCTCCCAGGGCTTCGAGACCGACGCCGTCCGGCTCACGGCGGACATCAAAAGCCGGGCGGACCTGGACCGGCTCCTGGCGGATCTGGCTCTGGCCGCCGCACGGCCCCAATGGGAACAACTCTGGAGCCTGGTCAGGGACGCGGAGGACGGGCATGACGGCTGAGCCCCGGGGAAAACCCGCTCCCCCGGCCGTCCCCTGGGACATCCGCCGGGTCTACCTGGACGCGGCCGCGGCCTCTTCGCCCATGGCCCGGCGCGTGGCCGAAACCCTGCCGGGCGTTCCCCGGATCGTGCTCGAACCGGGCGCCTCCCCGCCCGAACTCGCCCCGGACGAGCTTCCGGCCAAGGGGAAGAACGTCCTGTATCTCAAGGAGTACAAGGGGCGGTTCCTGCGCCCCTGCCCCGGCACCCGCCGCTATTATTGCTGCGGCTACCAGATCGTCCATATCGGCGAGAACTGCCCCATGGACTGCTCCTACTGCATCCTGAAGGCCTATTTCAGGGACAACGTCCTCAAGGTCTGGGCCAACCAGGAGGACCAGTTCCGGGCGCTTCACGAGGCCTTCGGCGCGGACCGCTCCCGGCGCTTCCGGGTGGGCACGGGGGAGTTCACCGACTCCCTGGCCCTTGAATCCGTGACCGGCCACACCCGCGCTCTTCTGGACTTTCTCAAGGATTACGACAACGTGGTCTTGGAGCTCAAATCCAAGAAAGCCGATCTGTCCTGGCTCGACGCCGTCTCCCGGCCGGACCGGGTCCTGTCCGCCTGGTCCCTGAACGCGCCGGAATTCTCCCGGCTGGAGGAAGGCGGGGTTTCGAGCCTCACGCAGCGGCTTCAGGCGGCGAAAACCTGCGCCCAGGCCGGTCTCGGCGTGTGCCTGCACTTCGACCCCATCGCGCATTTTCCCGGCTGGAAAGCGGGCTACGGGGAAGCGGTGGACATGATCTTCGACTATTTGAAGCCCGAGGACGTGGTCTACGTGAGCCTGGGCTCGTTCCGCTATCTGCCCGAGCTCGGCGCGCGCATGCGGCGCGAGGGGCGCATGCCCGGCTACATGGCCGGGGAGTTCGTCACCGGGCTCGACGGCAAGACCCGGCTCCTGCGCAGCCTGCGCGTCCCCCAGCTGCGGTTCATCGCTGAGCGTCTTTCGGCGCGCGGACTTGCGCGCAAAACGTATTTGTGTATGGAATCGGGCGAGGTCTGGAGGGACGTTTTCGGCCGCGCGCCGGACGGATTGGGCGATCCGGGCGGCCTGGCGGCGCATCTTCGCGCCTTGGCCTTCGACAGGGGGTGACCCGATGCTGGATTACGGCGACATTCTGGACCGGATCGAACGCGGCATGGGCGAGCGTTTCCGCCAGTCCCGGGACATCCTCAACATCCCCGGCGTTTCCCTGGCCTGCAAGGTGGACATGTACCATTACCTGGCCCTTCGGCCGGGATTCGCGACCCACGCCGCCAAATGGGCGGGAACCCTGCCCGCCCGGGCCGAGGAAGCGCTCATCCACACGGGCAATCTCGTGGTTGGCGCGGACAGGGAGCGTTTTCCCGAGCCGTTCGCCGTCTTCGAGGAGGGGACGGACGCGGTGTTGCGTCTCTACGCCGATCTGATGCAGGCGGCCTTCATCGACCGGGCCCTGTCCCTCTACGGCGGCGAGGCAGCCCCGCTTCCCGTCTCGCGCCTTCGCATCCACGCCTCCCAGCGTCCCCGCCTGGACGCCTTTCTCGAAGGCAAAACCAAGCTTCAGGCCCTGGCCTTCGGCGAGCCGGAATAGCGGCGACGCCTCCGGCGGCCCGAGGGGCGGCGCCCCTCGGGGCTCCCCGCCAGGGGGATGATCCCCCTGGACCCCCCATCCGGGGGACGTCCAAGCCGCCTTGCCTCTATAACGCCTTGGCCAGGATATCCATGAGTTCGGCCTTGGTCAGCTCCACCGGATTGCCCTTCATGCTGCTGGCCTTGGCGGCCTTGTCCGCGATGACGGAAAGGTCCTTGGCCTTGATCCCGTAGGCGGACAGCCCCGGAAGGCCCAGCCTGGAACACAGATCGCTCACGAAATCCGCGCAGTCCGACGAACGGGCCGAAGGGTCGCCCGTCAGGATCCTGGCCGCCTCCACATACGCCGCCAGGGACGGCGACTCGGGCGCGCGCTCCCGCAGGGCCGCAAGATTCGCCTCGATCACATGCGCAATAAGCGCCGCGCACGCGGCCCCGTGCGGCGCCGGAAACATGCCGCCGATGGGCGCGGCGAACCCGTGCACCGCCCCAAGCTTGGCGTTGGCCAGGGCCATGCCCGAAAAAAGCGCCGCCAGGGACATGTCCTCGCGCGCCCTGATGTTGCGTCCGTCCTCGAACACCCGCAAAAGCGAGCGCGATACCCGTGCAAGCCCGTCACGGCACAGACAGTCCGTCATGGGATTGGAATATTTCGAGACAAAGGCCTCCAGAAGCTGGGTCAGTGCGTCGAGGCCCGTGGAGGCCGTGACCTCCGGACGCATGGACAGGCTGAGCTCCGGGTCCACCAGGGCGAGGGCCGGCAGCATGAGCGGCGAGCGCATGCTCACCTTGACCATGTGCTCCCTGGAAAGGAGCACCGCGTTGGCCGTGGCCTCGGCCCCGGTTCCGGCCGTGGTGGGAATGGCGATGTGCGGCGCAGGGGGAAAGGGGATGGGCAGCCCCAGGCCGACGACCTCCAGGTAGTCGGACAAAGGATCGTTGTTGGTGAGAAGCGCCGCCACGGCCTTGCCCGCGTCCAGAACCCCGCCGCCGCCAATGCTGATCACCAGGTCGCAGTTGGCGTTGCGGGCCACGTCCGCGCCCTGGGCGGCCAGCTCCACGGTGGGCTCGCCGCGCACGGTCAATATCACCGGATCCAGGCCCTCCTGATTCAGGCCGTCGATGATCCGGGCGTGCCGGTTGGGATTGGCGCCCGTGACCACGCACGCCTTGGTCCCCAGTTGAGCGGCCTCCTGCCGCAGGGAGGAAACGGCGCCCGCCCCGAAAAGGATGCGTCCCGGCGCGCTGAAGGCGAAACCCATGGCGAACTCCTTGCGATTATACGATCAATTTATCGTACGCCGGGCGGGCCTTGTCAATCTTCTTCGGAAAAAGCCCCCGCCCGTCTAAAGAATCTCCTGGGCCCGTCCGATAAGAACGGGGAATAGGCTTAAAAGACGCCGCGTCCGGCGAGGAGGATAACCCCATGAGCATCGCAGGCCCCATCGATAAAATCCCCCAGAAGTCATCCTCCATCAGGCAGGCCGAGGTTCTTATGGAATACGCCGAAACCCGGGGCAAGGAGCGCGTCCAGCAGCTCGATTCCCAGATCGAGCGGGCCAGCGCCGCCACCTCCGCGGTGGAGGCCTCCATCAAAGGCGCCCTGGTCAACAAGACCGGCTAGGGCCGCATCCTCGCCAGGCGGCTTGCGTGGATTGCGTATGCCCGCCGGATCACGCCCCGGGACCGCATCCCGCGATGCGACCGGGGGCGGGGCGTCTCTTCGAAACCGGCTTCATCCATAGAAAAGGCGCCATGCGGCGCAGGGCGGGGCGCCCTCATAAAAAACGGCCCGAAGCGCGAGCTCCGGGCCGTTCATTCGTTGCATCGGGACGCCCTACTCCTCGTCTTCCAGGCTTTTCACGTAGCGGCAGCTCTTTTCCGGGCAGGCCAGGACCTCGCCCTTGCCGCGCAGGGTCTTGCGCACCAGTATCCTGGAGCCGCATTCCGGGCAGGGCTCGGCCACGGGCCAGTCCCAGACCGCGTAGTCGCATTGGGGATAGTTGTTGCAGGCGTAGAAGATCTTGCCGCGCTTGGAGCTTTTTTCCACCAGCTCCCCGCCGCACCCCTCGCGCGGACATTTGACGCCCGTGGAGAAGGGTTCGGCCTTTTTGCAGTCCGGATAGCCCGAACAGGCGATGAACCGGCTGCCCGTGCGGGAGCGCTTGACCACCATGTCCTTGCCGCAGTCCGGGCATTTGCCCACGGTCTCGGGCGCGGCGGTCTCGCGCTCGACCACCTCCACGGTTCCGTCAGGCCTTCTCGTGAAATTCGTGGAGTATTTGCACTCCGGATAGCCCGAACAGGCCAGGAATTCGCCCATCCGGCCGAACTTGATGACCGTGGGCTTGCCGCACTGGGGACAGTTGATGCCGGTTTCCTTGCCGCCCTTGACCTGGGCCATGTCCTTGGCCGCCTTGTCCAGGGCGGGGTAGAAATCCCCGGTGAACTCGCGCAGAAGCGCCACCCAGTCCTGGCGGCCTTCGGCCACGTTGTCCAGGGCCTCTTCCATGCCCGCGGTAAAGCCCACGTCCATGATCTTGGCGAAATGCTCGCCCAAAAGATCGGCGACCGTTTCCCCAAGCTCGGTGGGAGCGAAACGCTTCTCCTCGAGCTTGGCGTACTCCCGGTCGATCAAGGTGGAGATGATGGAAGCGTAGGTGGAGGGACGGCCGATGCCCTTCTCCTCCAGCTCCTTGACCAGGGTGGCCTCGGTGTAGCGGGCCGGAGGCTGGGTGAATTTCTGTTCCTTCTTGAGTTCCCTGAGGGCGAGCTTTTCGCCCTTGGCCAACGGCGGCAGGACCTTGGCCTCGTCCCCGGCCTCCATGCCGTAGACCTTCAAAAAGCCCGGGAACACCAGACGCTGCCCCTTGGCCCGGAAGGTCCCCCGGCCCGCCTCGATGGTGGCCGCGGCGTCCCAGAACTTGGCGGCGGCCATCTGGGAAGCCGTGAAGCGCTCCCAGATGAGCTTGTACAGGCTGAACTGGTCCTTGGGCAGGTAGGATTTCACGGCCTCGGGGGTGAGCGTCACGTCGATGGGCCGGATGGCCTCGTGGGCGTCCTGGGCCGATGACTTGGCCTTGTAGACCCGCGCCTTGCCGGGATAATATTCAGGTCCCAGCGTTTCGACGATAAAGGCCCTGGCCTGGTCCCGGGCCTCGTCCGCGATGCGGGTGGAGTCGGTACGCATGTAGGTGATGAGCGCGGCCACGCCCCGGTCCCCCAGCTCCACGCCCTCGTACAGCCGCTGGGCCGCGCCCATGGTGCGCTTGGCGGAATAGCCCAGGCGCTGGTTGGCCGTCTGCTGCAGGGTGGAGGTGATGAAGGGGGGCGGCGGGCTCTTCAGGCGTTCCTTCTCGGCCAGGTCCGTCACCACGAAGGGGTTGGCCAGGATGTTCTTCTCCAGGGCCTCGGCCGTTTGCGCGTTTCCGATCTCGGGCTTTTTGCCGTCCACCTTCCACAGCTCGGCCTCGAAAGGCGGCGGGGAGGCGCCTTCGAGCAGGGCCTTGAACGCCCAGTATTCCTCGGGAACGAAGGCCCGGCGTTCTTTCTCCCGCTCCACCACGAGCTTCAGGGCCACGGACTGCACCCGGCCCGCCGAGATGCCGCGCTTGACCTTTTTCCACAACAGCGGGGAGACCTTGTAGCCCACCAGCCTGTCCAGGACGCGGCGGGCCTGCTGGGACAAAAAGAGCTTCTCGTTGATCTCGCGCGGGCGCTCCAGGGCTTCGCGCACGGCCTTGGCCGTGATCTCGTTGAACTGGATGCGGTGGATGGGGACGTTCTGGTCCTTGATGATCTCGGCCACGTGCCAGGCGATGGCCTCTCCTTCGCGGTCGGGGTCGGGGGCGAGAAAGACGCGCGAGGAGTTGGCGGCGGCCTGCTTGAGCTTGGAGACCACTTTCTGCTTGCCCTGTATCGTCTGATACATGGGCGCGAAATCGTGCTCCTCGTCCACGCCGAGGGTTTTGGTGGGCAGGTCGCGGATATGGCCCACCGAAGCCTCGACGGCGTAGGCGCCGCCGAGAAATTTCTTGATGGTCTTCACCTTGGCGGGGGACTCGACGATGATCAGCTCTTTTGTCATGGCAGGCGTGCTATAGCCATCCCCCGCGCCCATGGCAAGGGGCGAAGGGCCGCAAATCCCGTCCGGCGGGCTTTTTCGGGCGCCCGGCTTTTTCGCGCCCGCGCCGGGCCCGGCCGGGGGCGGCGCCGCCCAAACCGGAAGGAAACCGGGCGGTAACCGCAGGTCCAACCGGTCCGGTCAGGCGAAAATCCCGGCGCAAACCGGGGGCCGGGCGCGCAAAGCCCTTCCGGTCCGGCGAAAAACCATTTATGGGTCTTCAAACGAACCCCAGCGTAACGCGGCCAAAACGCCCCTCGGGGCGCATTCCCTGCAACCAGCGCGCTTTTTGTCAGGCGCCAAAAGGAGTTACCCGTGGGGGCCGGAGCATTCGGCGAAGCGTCGCCCGCCCGGCCGCCGGAGGACCAATGACAGAGGACCATAGATTCGGGCACGTAGCCCTGATCGGCCCGACCAATGCGGGAAAATCAACCCTGCTCAACCGCATCATCGGCCAGAAAATCTCCATCGTTTCCCCCAAGCCGCAAACCACGCGCAACCGCATCAGCGGCATTTTCACCCGAGAGGACGCGCAGATCGTCTTTCTGGACACCCCGGGGCTCAACGATAACAAAAAAGGCATAAGCTCCCTGCTCATGCGCTCGGCCTGGAACTCCCTGGCCCAGGCGGACCTCATCCTCCTGGTCCTGGACGCGGATCTCTATTCCAGAAAGCCCGGCGAGCTGGAGCGGGACCTGCGCCCCCTTTTGAAGGGCGCGTCCGGCTCCCCGGCGCCCATCCTGGCCGCCCTCAACAAGGTGGACAAGGTCAAGGAGAAGGCGCGGCTTTTGCCGGTCATGGAGCGGCTGGCCGAGGTCTGGCCCCAGGCGGAGTTTTTCCCGCTGAGCGCCAAGCAGGGCCAGGGCGTGGACGCCCTCCTCGACGGCGTACGCCAGAAACTGCCCTTCGGCCCGCCCTTTTACGCCGAGGACGAGATTTCCACCGCGCCCCTGCGCTTCATGGCTTCGGAGATCATCCGGGAAAAGCTCTTTTTGTCCCTCGGCCAGGAACTGCCGTACTCCACGGCCGTCATGGTGGAAAACTGGGACGAGACCTCGCGGCCCGGCATGACCGTCATCGACGCGGTCATCTATGTGGCCCGCGAGAGCCACAAGGGCATCGTCATCGGCAAGCGCGGCGAACTCCTGAAAAAGATCGGCTCCGAGGCCCGGCTGGAGATCGAGGAACTCACGGACGGCAAGGTGTTCCTGGAGCTTTGGGTCAAGGTGCGGCGGGACTGGACCGGCGACGAAATCTTCATCCGCTCCCTGGGCATCGGCGAGTAATCCCCGGCTTTGTCCCGAGGCGCCCGGCCGCCCTGCCCGCGCCTGGCCGGACCGGGGGGCGGGGCTGCTTGAATTTCCGGCGGGTTGTGCTAGCCTTTGGTCATGCATACGACCAACCGTCCTTTGCCGAAGACGCCGAAAAGAGGCCGCCATGTCTGATGAAACATCCCTGGCGGACCGGCTCGCACGGGTCAGGGACCGCATCGCGGCCGCCTGCGCCCGCGCCGGCCGGAACCCGGCGGACGTGACCCTGGTGGCCGTCTCGAAATTCCATCCCGCCGAGGCCGTGCGCCAGGCGGGTCTGGCCGGGCAGACCGTGTTCGGCGAGAGCTACATCCAGGAGGCCCTGGCCAAGATGGAGGCGCTCGACGGCGCGCGCACCCCGGACAACGAGCCCTTTTCCTGGCATTTCATCGGGCGGCTGCAAAAAAACAAGGCCAGGTTCGCCGCCGGGCGCTTCGCCCTCATCCACAGCGTGGACTCCCTGGAACTGGCCCGGACCCTGCAAAAACGCTGCGCGGACGCGCATCTCGTCCAGGACATCCTGCTTCAGGTCAATATCGCCGGGGAGTCCCAGAAGGCCGGAACGGACGAGGAGGCGCTTTTGCCCCTGGCCGAGGCGGTCCGCGCCATGGACAACCTGCGTCTTGCGGGCCTTATGATCCTGCCGCCCTTTTTCGACGATCCCGAGCGCGCCCGGCCGTATTTCGCCCGGCTGCGCGAGCTTGGCCTGGGTTTGGCCCGCCGTCTGGGCGCGCCCTTGCCCATCCTGTCCATGGGCATGAGCGGCGACCTGGAGGCCGCCGTGGAGGAAGGCGCCACCCATGTGCGCGTGGGCACGGACATTTTCGGCCAAAGGCCGTCAAGGTAGCGCCGCGTTCCCGAAGAAAGCGCATCCTTTATCGCGGATGACGCAGGCAGAGGATTGTCTTTTTTTCATGCGGCGGCGCGTTGCGAAATGCCGCCGGAGGCGGCGGGAGCCGCCCGCGCCCCGTCATCGAAGCGGGCGCATGGGCTTAGAAGGACGCATCGCCGAATGCGGCGCGTTTTCCGGAAAAACGCATCGTGACGGGACGCCGCGCGGGGTCCGGCCCCGCCAGCCCCGCCAAACCCAAGGAGACCGACATGGCCGAGGAAGCCGCGGAAGAAAAAAAGAAATCCGGGATGCTCAAATGGATCATCCTGGTGGTCCTGCTTCTCGGGCTGGGCGGAGGCGGCTATTTCGCCTACATGAAGTTTCTGGCCGCGCCCCCGGCCGAACCCCCGGCCGAGCCCGCCGCCGAAGGCCAAGCCCCGGCGGCCGAGGCGCCTCCCGCCGAGGAGCCCGCCGCGCCCCCGGCTGAGGGAGGGGGCGGACATGGCGGCGAGGGCGGCGGAGCCGCCCAGGAGAACATCGCCTCCATCCCCACCTTCGTGGTCAACCTGGCCGACCCGGGCGGACGGCGCTACCTGAAGCTCACCATCGACGTGGAAGTGAAAAACGCCGCCGCCGTGGCCGACGTCCAGAAGAACATGTCCAAGATCCGGGACGCCATCCTGCTTCTGCTCTCCTCCAAGCAGCGGGACGATCTGACCAGCATGGAGGGCAAGATCACCCTGCGCCGGGAGATCGTGGAGCGCATCAACCAGTCCCTTGGCGGCGAGCCCAAGGTGGTGCGGGTGTATTTTACGGAATTCGTCATCCAGTAGGGCCCGGCGGCGCAAAAGGATGCCGCAAAGGGGTGGAGGACACGGACGGCGGGAACGGGCGGGCGAGACGGCGCGGGCGGGACTTGCGCGCGAATCGGGCGGATCACGGCGGGAAAGACGCGCGGACGTTGACGGACGTTTTGTTTTAAGCGTAATCGAAAACACGGCCTGTTGCCTGGCCGCAACGCCGAAACCGGCTGATCGCGAGGACCGACTGGCATGATTTCCGACGATTTGGATCAGGACAAGCTGGCCGCCGAATGGGCCGCCGCCCTTGAGGATCAGGACGGAGGCGCCGCTTCCCAGGCCGACATCGACGCCCTGCTCGACGGCGGAGGCGGCAAGTCAGCGGGCAAAGGCGACGACGAGGCCCTGGCCGCCGAATGGGCCGCCGCGCTGGCCAACGAGGAGGAGGAGTCGCTCAAAAAGGAGCGCGAGCAGCAACAGCTCTCCCGCCAGAGCAGCGCCGCCCAGTTCAAGGACCTGACGGCCGACGCCAAGGCCCCCAGGGACGCCGTGCGCCGGGACCTGGACTTCATCCTGGACATCCCCCTGGACGTGTCCGCCGAGCTCGGACGCACCAAGCTTCTCATCAATGAACTGCTGCAGCTCGGCCAGGGCTCGGTCATCGAACTCAACAAGCTGGCCGGCGAACCGCTGGAGATCTACGTCAACGGCAAGCTGGTGGCGCGCGGCGAGGCCGTGGTCATCAACGAGAAATTCGGGGTGCGTCTGACGGACATCATAAGCCCCATCGAGCGGGTGAAGCAGCTTGGCTGAACCGGCCGCTCCCCTGGCGGCCGGCGCGGCCATCGCGACCGGCGGCGACTACGGGCTGGCCTCCGCCGCCACCCAGATGGCCATCGCCCTGCTCCTCCTTCTGGGCGTCATTCTTTTGGCCTATTATCTGCTGAAAAAATTCGGACCAAGACTCGGCATCAGGGCGCCGGGACGCTCGGACAAGCTCGCCTTTCTTGGACATCTGCCCCTGGGCCCCAAGAAGAACGTAGTCATGGTCCGCTTCTTGAATAGGGTTTTACTGCTCGGAGTGACCGAGCACAGCATCAACTATCTCACGGAAGCGAAACCGGACGATCCGGATTTCGCGGCGGATTTCGAGAATGCGCTCAGGAAAACATCCGGGGACGATTCTTCTACTTAGCCTGGGGATACTGGCCCTGGCGGCGCCCGCCCTGGCCCAGGACGCCCCCACCCTGACCCTGTCCCTGGCCGCCGGACAAACCGAGCCGGAGAAGGTCTCCACCGCCCTTGAGATCCTCTTCATGCTCACGGTGCTCTCGCTGGCGCCGTCCATCATCCTGACCGTCACCAGCTACACCCGCATCATCATCGCCTTTTCCTTCCTGCGCCAGGCCATGGGCACGTCCCAGATGCCGCCCACCCAGATTCTGGCCAGCCTGGCCATCTTCATGACCGTGGTCATCATGTATCCGGTGGGCAAGGCCATAAACGACGACGCCCTGCAACCCTACGTCAACGAGGAGATCGGCTTCTCCGAAGCGCTCAAAAAGGCCGAGATCCCGCTGCGGGAATTTCTGTTCAAGCACACCCGGGAAAAGGATCTCTCCATTTTCTACACCATCACCAAGATGCAACGGCCCGAGAACAAGGACCAGGTCAACACCATCACCCTGGCCGCCGCCTTCATGATCAGCGAGCTCAAGACGGGCTTCACCATAGGTTTTTTGATCTACATCCCCTTTCTTATCCTGGACATGGTCATCTCGAGCATCCTTCTGGCCATGGGCATGATGATGCTGCCCCCGGCCATGATCTCCATGCCGTTCAAGCTGCTGCTTTTCGTCCTGGTGGACGGCTGGGCGCTCATGACGGGATCGCTGGTCAACAGTTTCGCCACCTAGGCAAGGAGTGATCCATTATGACGACCGACATGGTTATCGGCATCGCCCGCCAGGCGATCGAACAGGCTTTGTGGATGGCGCTGCCCATGCTTGGGGTGAGCCTGGTGGTGGGCGTGGTGGTCAGCGTGCTCCAGGCGGCCACCCAGATTCAGGAAATGACCCTCACCTTCGTGCCCAAGATCCTCTCCATGTTCCTGGCCCTTCTCATCAGCTTCCCCTGGCTCATGGACAAGATGCTTTCCTACACCAGGGAGCTGTTCATGAACTTCCCCCAATACATCCGATGACTCCAGGCGTTTCGCCCCGCGAAGCCCGTTTCCCCCGGGCGCATCACGAGGCGAAGCGCCCGGGGGAAACATTGTCTTGAACCGCATTCCGTTTTTCAGGTATGTTGCGGTCTTGGCCCGGTTCGCCCCCCCCGTCGGCCTCAGGCCGTTTCAGCGGGATGGTTTTCACGCATCCGGAGAATCCGCATGTCCTGGTTGACGCCCTCGCTCGTCGCCACGCTTACCGGGAGCCTCATTCTCGTTGGGGTCTTCGCCTATCTCTACGTCCTGGAGCGGCGGCGTTTCCTGGCGCTGTGGACCGTGGGCTGGTGCTTTTACGCCCTGCGCTTCGCCTTCATGCTCGTCTATGTGAAAACCTGGCAGGCGCCGATTCTTCTGTCCCTCAACCAGACCGCGTCGCTGTTTAGCGGCCTGTTCCTGCTTCTCGGCGCCTACGAATTCAGCCGGGACGCCCCGTTGCCGCGAAAAGCCTGGCTCGGGGCCGCGTTCGTCCTGGGCGGCTGGACCTTCCTCTCGCCCCTGGCCGGGGCGGATCTCCTCCTCGTCAGCCTGCCCGCGTTTCTGGCGCTCGGCGCGGTCTTCATCCTGACGGGCGCCGTGCTGTTGCGTTCCATCAAGATCCGCTGCCTGGAACGGGACATGGCCGGAATCTGCTTCATCCTCTGGGGCCTGCACAAAATCGACTACCCGTTCTTGCGGCCCATTACCTGGCTCGCGCCCTGGGGCTATCTTCTGGGCGCGGCGTTTTCCTTCACGGCGGCCCTTTCCATCATCCTGCTGTATTTCCGCATGAGCCGCCTGGCCCTGACCGAGAGCGAATCGCGCTTTCGCATCATGCTGGACAACGCCCAGGACGCGCTGTTTCTGGCGGACCAGGAAACGGCCCGCATCCTGGACGTGAACCACCTGGCCTGCGCCTCCCTCGGCTATACCAGACAGGAGCTTTTGGAACGTACCGTGCCCGCCGTGGATCCCCAGGTCTCCACAGCGTCCTGGGCCTCGCTTTGGGGCGGACGGCTTCCCGGGTATTCCGCCTCGTTCCCAAGCGAGCACCGGCGCAAGGACGGTTCGACCTTTCCCGTGGAAGTCAACGCCAGCGTCATTGAAATGCATGGCCGCCCCCTGGTCCTCGGCCTTTCCCGCGACGTCTCGGCCAGGCTCGAGGCCGAGAACGCCCTGCGGGAAAGCGAACGCATCCATCGCATCATCTTCGAGAACTCCCCGCTGGGCATGATCTACTTCAACAACGAAGGCGTCATCACCCGGTGCAACGAACGGTTCGCGGAGCTTATGGGCGCTCCCGCCGGAAAACTCATCGGCTTCAACACGGCCACGCATTCTCCCCACCCGGATATGCGGGTGGCCATGAAAAAGGCCCTGGCCGGCGAGGAGGCCTTCTTCGAGGACGAATACGTTTCGGCCGCGGCGGGCAAGACCGTCTACTTGCGGGTCAAGTTCAGCCCGGTCGAGCCCGGGAAAAAACCCACCGAGGTCATCGCCACCCTGGAGGACGTGGGCGAAGCCAAACGGGCGGACGAGGTTTTCCAGATGTACGCGGACATCGTCCGGCACATGCCTTCCGGGCTTTTCATCTATCAGTACGAGCCGCCCGGCGAATTACGCCTGATCGACTCGAACCCCGAGGCCATGAAGCACACGGGAGTGAGCGCCAGCGACCACCGCAACGAGGAATACGACGGCATTTGGAATTACGAGGACGCGGCCAGGATAAAGCCCATATTTCTGGAAACGGTCCGGACCGGAAAGACCTATTCCGGGAATCATGCTTTCTATGATCGGGGCGTGTTGCGCGGCGCGTATTTTCTCAGAGCCTTCGCCCTTCCAGGCCAGCGTCTGGGCGTGGCGTTCGAGGACATCGCAGCCAAGATGGCGGCCGAGCGGGCTCTGGCGGAAAGCGAGGCCAAATACCGCCTGCTTTTTCTGGAGGCGATCGACCCCATCATTCTGGCCGCCCCGGACACGGGGATCATCCAGGATTGCAACCGGGCGGCGGAAACCTATTTCGGCAAAACGAAGGCCGAACTCGTGGGCGCGCATCATTCGATCCTGCACCCGGGCGCGCCGGACGCAAGCCGCATGGCCGAAACCTTCCGGCGCCACCTGGAAACGCCGGGGCTGTCCGTCGAGGCGCCGGTGTTGGCCGCGGGCGGCGAGGAGCGCATCGCCGCCATCAAAGCGAACCTAGTGGAATTCGGCGGGAAGACCTATCTGCTGGGCGTTTTCCGGGACGTCACCGAGAGCCGTCGCTATGAACGCGCCCTGTGCTCGGCCAAGGAACAGGCCGAGGCCGCAAGCCGGGCGAAAAACGAATTTCTGGCCACCATGAGCCACGAAATCCGCACGCCGTTAAATGGCGTCATGGGCATGCTCCAGCTTTTGCAATCCACGCCGCTTTCCGCCGAACAGGCCGAATACGTGGAGATTTCCTTCTCCTCCAGCAGGAATCTCCTGCGGCTTTTAAGCGACATCCTGGACGTGTCCAAGATCGAGGCCGGACTCCTGGAATTCGCCTGCGAACCGTTTCTTTTGGAGGACGTGGTCCGGCCCGTGTTCAACGCCCTGGCCAACCAGGCCGCCGACAAAGGGCTGAAGCTCGTTTGCGACATCGCCCCGGATCTGCGCGACCCCCTTCTCGGCGACCCGCTGCGCATCCGGCAGATCTTCTTCAACCTCCTGGGCAACGCCGTGAAATATTCCGACGCCGGGGAGATCGTCTTCTCGGCCCAGCGCCTGCCCCTGGGCGTGAAAGGCCCGGAATTTCCGGCCCTGTTCACGGTCTCGGACATGGGCATCGGCATCCCCGAGGACAAGCTTTCCAAGGTGTTCGAGAGCTTCACCCAGGCCGACGGCTCCTACACCAGGAAATACGGCGGAGCGGGGCTGGGTCTGTCCATCGTGCGCCGTCTCGTTCACATGATGGGCGGTTCCTTGAGCGTGGAGAGCGAACCGGGCAAGGGGACGGTCATCTACGCCACCCTGCGCCTGTCCGGCGCAACGGCCATGCCCGCACACGCCGCCGCCCCGGACCTTGCGGACATCCGCCGCGAGCCCGGACGGGTGCTGGTGGTGGAGGACGAAAGCGTGAACCGCTTCTCCCTCATGCGTCTGCTGGAAAAACATGGAATTCCCGCGGATGAGGCCGCAAACGGCCTGGAGGCCGTGAACGCTCTGGAACGCCGCAATTACGCCTGCGTGCTCATGGACGTCCAGATGCCGGTCATGGACGGCGTGGAGGCTGCCCGGCGCATCCGGGCCATGGCGCCCCCGAAAGCGGGCACGCCCATCGTCGCATTGACGGCCCACGCCATGCCCGGCGACAGGGAACGCTTCCTGGCGGCGGGCATGGACGGCTATCTGTCCAAGCCCGTGGTCAAGGAAACGCTTTTCGCGACCCTGGAACGCTGCATGCGCTTTTCGCCGGAGGACGGCGCCGTTTCAGGCGGCAAGCCGGAGGAGACGCCGGGCCCGACGCGAAGCGCGTCTTTCCCGGGAGGAGACTCGTGTGACGTCCCTTGAAAAACGCGGCGGCGTTCTTCAAGATGAAAAATAACTCTATCAGTTCATTATTCTCGAAGAAAGCTTGTCTCTTCTTCGAGGGCGCAAGGCTAGTCCGTTTCAGCCTGCTTGTTCTGCAGGCGCATTCTCTCGCCGTAACGCACCCTGGCCTCCCAGACCTTCATGCCCACGCGCTTGCCCAGATAGGCCTCCCTGGCCTTGACCAGGGCGTCCGCCGCCTCCTTGTTGCCCTGGGTCTTGAGCATGGTGGCCGATTCCAGGTCGCGCATGAATTTCTCGCATTCATGGATGATGCCCGACAGGTCGATGTCCTCCAACTCCGGAGAGATGCGAACGGACCGCACTTTCTTCTGCATGGCGACCTCCTGTGGGGCAAAATGTAATACGAACGTGCGACGGCAAGTCAACAAAAATCCGGCCTAAGCCCGCCCCCCCCTTGCCTTTCCCCTTGTGAGACCCCGCCCGGTCGGGTACAAGTCAGCCTGGACCCGGCCTTGACCCCCTTGCAACGCGGCGGCGCCGCCTCTGGTCGTCCGTCCCCCTTGACCCTGGACAAGCCCGGCCCCTGGAGGAAATATGGCCCTGACCCGAAGCGACAAATTCATCATCGCGGGCGCGATCACCGTCGCCCTGGCCGTGGTGCTGGGGTTGGCCATCTGGAAAAAGCCCTATCTTTTCACCGGCGGCTCTCCCGCCGTCCCGCCAGCCGCTCCGGCCGCGTCAGGCGAAGGGGCTACGGCCTCGCAGGCCTCGCAGGCCCCGCAGGCCTCGCAGGCCCCGCAGGCCCAGGCCGTGCAGAAGGCGGCCTCCCCCAAACCCGCGCTGGAAGAAGTCCAGACCGCGCCGGCGATCTCCGAGCCGCCGTCGGGAACGCCCCCAACCCCGGCCACCCCGGCGGAACAGGCCGCGCCGCCAGCCGCCCTCCCGGATCAGGAGTCCGTAAACGCCCAGGCCAA
Organism: uncultured Desulfovibrionaceae bacterium; assembly: GCA_937934715.1. GTDB lineage: Bacteria > Desulfobacterota > Desulfovibrionia > Desulfovibrionales > Desulfovibrionaceae > CALGYO01. The sequence goes on from CALGYO010000165.1 coordinate 68,514, forward strand.
CTCCGCCAAGCCCGCGGAAGGGCAAATCCTTTTCAAGGGCGACGAGGCGCTGGACGCCATGTTTTCGGAAATGGCCAAGCCGGAAGAGCCCGCCCCCGCCGCTCCCGCGATTCCCGGGGAACAGGCCGGCGCCGGAGAGACCGTCCCGGAACGGGCCGCGCCCCCCATGCCGAAAGACAAGCCCGCCAAGGCCGAAACAGCCGGGGACCAGGCCAACGCCGCAAAGACCGGTTCGCCGTCACAGCCGGGCAAGGAACCCGGTTCCCGGACGGATAAAGCCGGAAAGCCCGCGAGCGAAGAGACCGCGCCCATGACCAAGGCCGACGCCATGGACGCGCCCAGAGCCAAGACGCCGCCCCAAAAAGCCGCTCCGAAGTCCGCCCCCGTTCGCGGCAGGGTGACGGGCGTATCGACAAGCTCCGGCTCCGGGGAATTCACCGTCTCCATCACGACCAGCGCCCCGGTGGCGGGGTACCAGAAATTCTTCATGGACAATCCCCCCCGGGTGGTGCTCGACCTGGACGGCGCCTGGAGCTATTCCGGCCCCCTGACCCTTCCCGGAAAAGGCCCGCTTGCCCAAGCCGTCAGGCTGGGCAAACATCCCGGAAAATTCCGGGTGGTCCTGGATCTGGCGCCGGACGCGGAAATGCGGCTTCGGGCGGCGCCGGAAATAACCCGCGTTCCGAACGGGCTCACCCTCAGGATCCGCTAGGGGGTTCCCAGCTTGAAACGTTTCCTCAAAGCGGCGCTGACCACCGCGAAATGGCTCGTTCTCGGCGTGGTCTTCGTGGAAGTCCTGTCCTTCGCCGTCATAAGCGCCACCAACTACCTCATCTACGGCGAGGTGCGCGAAGGCCCCAAGGCCGTCTACGATCCCTATGCGATCTACCTGCAATCCGGCGGCATATGGCCCACCACGGACAGCCGCACCTCCGAGACCCCCGGGGACAACCGGACCATCTGGTTCTTCGGCGGCTCCACCATGCGGGCCACGGACACGACCTTCGACCAGTCCCTGCCGAGCATCATCGCCAGGGACCTCAACGCCCAGAAAGGCGACCTGCGCTACAACTGCCTCAATTTCGGGATCAACGGCTTCAATTCCCTGCTCGAAGCGGGGTATCTGCAAAAGCAGTACATCGAATATCCCGTCAAACCCAACCTGGTGGTGTTCTACGACGGGGCCAACGACTCCAACTATCTCATCGTCCAGAAAACCCCCTACGCCCACGAGGGACGCGACCGGGTCCAGGCGGCCGTGGAAAGCTATCAGACCGGATTCGGGCTCATGAAACCCCTGTACGCCGCCTACCTGGCCTCCTTCACCCGGGAACTCTGGCACAAGCTCGCCTACGCCGCTTCGCCGCTCGATCCCGGGGGACCGCTCCTTCGCGAATTCGTCGCCCAGGCCGTCGCCCGCTACGATTACATTCACCGGGTCTGCGCCATCCACGGAGCCCAGTTCGTCCTCTTCCTTCAGCCCATCTACTGGGCCGAAAACTGCCCGGACGAAGACCCGGCCCTGGCGGCGGAAGAAAAACAGACCATCCTGGGCGCAAAACAGTTTCCCTACATCCGGGAAAACTCCCTGGCCGTCTACAAGGCCCTGGCCGAAGCCCTCAAGGACAAGCCCTATTTCGTCAATTTGACGGATTGCCTGTGTTCACGGACAGAACCGGCCTACCGCCACGACGGCGTGCACAACACCGACGCGGGCCGCCACATGATCGCCCGGGCCATGCTGCCCGCCATCAAGGAACGGCTCGCCCAACTCAACGCGTCATCACGCGACGGAGGAAAATCATGAAGCCACGCCTGACCGCCGCCCTTTGCGGCGCCCTTGCCGTTCTCGCCCTGGCCTTCGCTTCCCCCGGCTTCAGCCTGCAGGAGCGCTCCCTGCCGGACGCTCCCCAGCAAACGGCGCCCCAGACGGCTCCGCAAACCGCCGCTCCCCAGGTTTCGACCCAGGCGCCCCAGCCCGCGGCCCAATCGCCCCAGGCCGCGCCCACCCCGGAAGCCGAAATGCAGGCCGCTCCGGCAGCCCAAACGCCGCCTCCGGCCCCTCCCCAGGATCCGGAAGAGCGCAAAAAATACAACCGCCAGGAAGTGCAGCGGGAAGTGGAAGGCTTTTTCGAAGGCGGCTCCAAAGGCCTGGCTGAAATCGTCTCCCGGCCCTTCGACAAGTACGGCAAGCCCAACGGCTTCATCAAAGGCAACGAGGGCAGCGGGGCGCTCATCGTGGGCCTGCGCTACGGCGAGGGCATGCTCTACCTCAAAGGGAAGAAACCGATCAAGATCTACTGGCAAAGCCCGTCCATCGGCTTCGACCTGGGCGCCAACGCCTCCAAGGTCTTCACCCTGGTCTACAACATGGACGATCCCAAACAAATCTTCCAGCGCTTCCCCGGCGTCAACGGCAGCGCCTACATCGTGGGCGGCTTCGGCATGACCTACCTGCAAAGCGGCGATATCGTCCTCGCCCCCATCCGCTTCGGCGTGGGCCTGCGCCTGGGCGCCAACGTCGGCTACCAGGTCTACACCCCCGAACAGTCGCTGAACCCGTTTTAAGGCGCCTGAAGGCGCGCCAGGGGGGAGAGCGGGAACCCTCTTTAAGGAAGAGGGTTCCCGCTCTCCCCCC
>CALGYO010000166.1 GCA_937934715.1 uncultured Desulfovibrionaceae bacterium
GGCGGGGATGCGAATGGGGTTGTCTGAGGTTCAGTATCTTTAACCCGGCGGCCGGTGGGGCGTTGAGGGGGCTTGAAATTTGTACCGGGGGAGCGTGTCGCGCGGACCGGGGCGACATCCGCGCGGCCGGGGACGTCGTAACTCGGGGCATACGCCGCTCCCGTCCGCGCGGACGCCGCCCCGGCCCCGGGTGATCCGTCTGGGCGGGTACAAGATTTTTACCCGGTTCGTTGATCAGGTGATCTCATGGAAAATTATGAGCCGGATTTGAATACGCCGACAGGGCGCTTGCGGAGCTGATTTCATTTATTGCGAGTGAACCGGGCTTGCGATGCCTTTGTTCCCTCGGTCGATCCGAAAGGAGACGATCTTGAGGAAAGGGGGTTGGGGCGGAGATGCGGTTTGGCCGGGCTGCGGAGGCGCCCATACATTGCGACGCCGACGCCCGGCCAAACCTCGTCCCCGGCTAGGCGACGGCGGTCCCTGTCCTCGCCCGCATCGGACAAGGCTTGAAAAAGCTGTCGTTCCAAAAGGAAAGAGGGTTTTCAGGGAGCCACCCGGAAAACCCTCTTTCGAAATATCATTTCAGAGGAAGGATGCATTCTTTAAAGCACGGAGCGTGCCATGGATGGATGCTTGAAGAGTATTTCAAGATTTATGTTTTATAACAGGTAGTTGCTTCTTGATGATTTGGGTGGGCGGGGATGCGAATGGGGTTGTCTGAGGTTCAGTATCTTTAACCTGGCGTCCGATGGGGCATTGGATGGACCTGAAATTTGTACCGGGGGAGCGCGTCTCGCGGGCCGAGGCGGCGTCCGCGCGGCCGGTGACGTCGTAATTCGGGGCATACGCCCTCCCCGTCCGCGCGGACGCCGCCCCGGCCCCGGGTGATCCGTCTGGGCGGGTATAAGATTTTTCTCCGGGGATCCCCTTCGGGATTGGTGGAGCAGCGCGGTTCCTGGCGCGCGTATGCATGAGGGGTTTTTCTTCCCGGCCGGGCGTCCAACCCAGCCAGGCGCGCTGCGCGCGGCCGGTGGGAACGGATGCCGGAGTGCGGGCTGCTTCCGGGACAGGGTTCAGGATTTTAAACTTTGGCGGATCGTTTGCGGGGCGATGCCTGGTTCTTCCGCGAGGCGATGAACAGTGCGGCGGGTCTTTTTGAGCTCGGCGCGAGGCGGACGGTCCTGGCAGGATTCCCCTAGGCGGCGCAGGCGGGAATGGTTGGCGGGGGCGGCGAAAGGCCGGAGACAGCCCGGCGGGCGAGGCGGCGTTCTCCCTCCGCATGGGGCGGACACGCGCCGGTTTTCCCCTCCAAAAAGGGAAAAGGCTTTCAGGGAGCCACCCCGAAAGCCTTTTCGCAAAATTTCCATTCAGAAGAAGGTAATTCCTTAGTAGCAGGAATGGCGCCAAACCGGATTATTTGGGAGAGATATTACTATTGACGTTTAATATCAGCGTGTTACTTCGTTTAGCGCCATGCCGGTTCCGGTGAAGATCGCCGATTTCCGGTACAGGAATTTTTACCTCGCGCGGGGAAGCCGGAAGAGACGGGAGTAAATTTTGTACCGCGCCGTTTCCGAGATCCCCGTGGACCAGGAGCGAGTCCGCATGACAACCATGAAAAACGGCCCGGAACCTGCGCTCCGGGCCGTTTTTTGCGATCGCGATTATCGTGAGGGACTAGTTGGCCACCACGTTCACCAGCTTGCCGGGGACCACGATGACCTTGCGCACGGTGAGCCCTTCGAAATGGCGGGAGGCGTTGTCGTTGGACAGCGCCAGCTTCTCGATCTCTTCCTTGGTCGCCTGCCTGGGCACGGTGAACTTGCCGCGCAGCTTGCCGTTGACCTGGATGACGATCTCGACCTCGTCCTGGATGAGCGCCTTGGGATCGTGCCTGGGCCAGGGCTGGTGGACGAGCAGGCCGTCGTGGCCCATCTCGCTCCACAACTCTTCGCAGATGTGCGGGGCCATGGGCGAGAGCACGCACAGCACCGAGCTTATGGCCGAGGACACGATTTTCGCGCCCTCGGGACGCGCCTTGAACTCCTCCACGTTGGCGTAGAGGAAATTGACCATCTCCATGATGGAGGCGATGGCCGTGTTGAACTGGAAGCGCTCGCGCACGTCCGAGCCGGCCTTGTCCACCATGGCGTGCTCCCGGCGGCGCAGCTCCTTGTAAAGCGGCGGCAGGGCCACAAGCTCGGCCTCGTCCACATGGGAGCAGGGCGGCGCGTCCATGATCACCTCGGGCAGCTCCTCGGTCACCAGGCGCCACAACCGGGAGAGAAAGCGCGCCGAGCCTTCGATGCCCGTGTCGCTCCATTCCAGGTCCTTCTCCGGCGGCGCGGCGAACAGGATGAACACGCGCACCGTGTCCGCGCCGTATTTGCGCACCATGTCGTCCGGGTCCACCACGTTGCCCTTGGACTTGCTCATCTTGGCGCCGTCCTTGATGACCATGCCCTGGGTCAGAAGGCGCTTGAAGGGCTCGTCGAAGCCGATGAAGCCGCAGTCGCGCAGGGCTTTGACGAAAAAGCGCGAGTAGAGCAGGTGCAGGATGGCGTGCTCGATGCCGCCGATGTACTGGTCCACGGGCAGCCAGTAGTCCACGGCGGCGCGGTCGAAGGGGGCCTTGTCCTCGCGGGCGCTGGCGTAGCGGATGTAATACCAGGAGGACTCGAAAAAGGTGTCGAAGGTGTCGGTCTCGCGCCGGGCGTCCTTGCCGCATTTGGGGCAGGCCGTCTTGACGAAGGCGTCGTAGTCCGGCAGCGGCGAGCGGCCGTCCTCCCGGGTCTTCACGTCGTGGGGCAGAAGCACGGGCAGTTCGGACTCGGGCACGGGAACCGCGCCGCAGTCCGGGCAGTGGATGATCGGGATGGGCGCGCCCCAGTAGCGCTGGCGGGCCACGTTCCAGTCGCGCAGGCGGTAGTTCACGCTGCGCTTGCCCTTGCCCGTGGATTCCAGGTGATCGGCGATGCGGGCCTTGGCCTCGTCGTTGGGCAGGCCGGTGAATGCGCCGGATTCGATGAGATAGCCCGGATCGGCGTAGGCCGCGTTCATGGCGGCAACGTCCAGAGTCCCGTCCTTTTCCGGAACGATGACCGCCTTCATGGGCAGGCCGTACTTGAGAGCGAACTCGAAGTCGCGCTGGTCGTGGGCCGGAACGGCCATGACCGCGCCCGTGCCGTAGCCCATGAGCACGAAATTGGCCACGTAGATGGGCATCTTGAGGCCCGTGAGCGGGTTCAGGCAGTAGGCGCCGGTGAAGACGCCCTCTTTTTCCAGGTCGTCGGCCGAGCGCACGATGCGGTCCATGTTGCGGACCTTTTCCACGAAGGCCTCGACCTCGGCCTTCTGGGGCTTGTCCTTGATGAGCTCGGCCACCAACGGATGCTCGGCCGCCAGGCTCATGAAGGTGGCGCCGAAGACGGTGTCCTGGCGGGTGGTGAAGACCGTGATCTTGTCAGCGCTGGGCGCGGCGGTTTCCAGGGGAAAGTCGATCTCCGCGCCCACGCTCTTGCCGATCCAGTTGCGCTGCATGGTCAGGACGCGCTCGGGCCAGCCGCCTTCCAGAAGCTTCAGGTCATCCAGCAGTTCCTCGGCGTAGTCCGTGATTTTCAGGAACCACTGTTCCAGGTCCTTCTGGACCACCGGGGTGTCGCAGCGCCAGCAGCAGCCCTCTTCCACCTGCTCGTTGGCGAGCACGGTGTGGCAGGAGGGGCACCAGTTCTGGGGGGATTTCTTGCGGTAGGCCAAGCCCTTTTCCAGGAAGCGCAGGAAAAAGAGCTGTTCCCAGCGGTAGTATTCCGGGTTGCAGGTGGTCACTTCCCGGTCCCAGTCGTGGGAATAGCCCAGGCGCTGGAGCTGGGCGCGCATGGCGTCGATATTGGAATAGGTCCAGGAGGCCGGGTGGACGCCATGCTTGATGGCGGCGTTCTCGGCGGGCATGCCGAAGGCGTCCCAGCCCATGGGGTGCAGGATGTTTTCCCCGTCCATGCGGCGAAGCCGCGCGATGGCGTCGCCGATGGTGTAGACGCGCACGTGGCCCATGTGCAACCGGCCCGAGGGGTAGGGGAACATCTCAAGCACATAGTACTTGGGCTTGGCCGGGTCGGCCTCCACCTTGAAATGGCCGCCGTCGGCCCAGTGTTTCCGCCATTTCTGCTCAACTTCATCGGGGACGTATTTTTTCATGGAAAAGGCCGCTCCTGGGGGCTTATTTCTTTTTCTTCTTTTCCTTGGTCTCGGCGATCCGGGTGAAGGCCATCTCGGGCATGCCCGGCTCAAGGGGTATCAGGACTTCAGTCACGGCGCCGGCGGCGTTCACGTCGAAGCGAAGCGTGGTTTCCGGGACGTCGCCGCCTTCGGGGATGAAGATGTCGTACATGCTATGGGCAAGGCTCAGCTTCTCGCCGCCAAGCTCCACGCTGAGACCGCCGCCTTCAGCCTCCACGGTCAGGACGCCGTAGGCGGGGTTTTCGTATTTTCCGGCGTAATCCGCAAGGGGATGGGAGGGGCTGGTCCCGGACGGAATGGCGTTACTCAGGGCGTCGAGCCGTTTTTCCCGCTCCTTGTCCGCGGCCGCGCGCCCGGCCAGCTCCTTGTCGCTCCAGGGCAGGGGGTCGAGCCCGAAGACCAGATCGTAGATGAGCAGGGCCGCGCATTTGGGGAGGGCGCTGCCGTCAGAGCGGTTGCCGAGGACCACCACCCCGATGCCGTCGTCCGGCATGAAGGAGATGTGGGAGTGGAAGCCGTCGGTTTCCCCGTCGTGCATGAGAAGGAGCCTGCCCCGGTAGTCCGTGACCCCCCAGCCCAGGGCGTAGGCGACGATGGGCATGGACGGATCGCGTTTGCCGGTGGTCATGACGATTCCCGGCTGATGGACGTCCGCCATGGCGGCCCCGGGAACGACCTGAACGTCCCCGGCCTTGCCGTTATTGAGGTTGAAGAGGACCCATTTGGCCATCTCCAGCGCGTTGGACACGATGGACCCGGCCGGACCGATCGCATCCAGGTCCGCGTAGGGAACGCGTTCGGGCCGGTTCTTTTTGACCACGTAGGGCCGGGCGGCCATCGGGTTGTCATCCATGCCCTTGGTGGAGAAGAGCGTGAACTGCGGCGTTATGCCGATGGGGGTCAAAAGCTCCTCGCGCACGTAGTCATCCCAGGGTTTCTTGGAAACCGACTCCAGGAGATAGCCCGCGGCGGCGTACATGATGTTGTCGTATTCGAATCCGTAGCGGAAGGGCTTGTTGGGCGCCAGATGAGCCAGGACCTCCACCAGGCCTTTGCGGGAAAGGTCCGGCCGCACGCCAAGGAGCGAGTCGTAGCGGGGCAGGCCGGTGCGGTGCAGGAGCATGTCCCGGGCGGTGACGTTGGACGAGGCGTAGCCGTCCGCCATGCGGAACCAGGGGATGTAGCTCTCCACCGGCGCGTCCAGGCTCAGCTTGCCTTTGGAGGCCAGCAGGGCGAGGGCCGTGGCGGTGAAGGCCTTGGTGCAGGAGCCGATGGGGAAAAGCGTCTCGGGGGAGACTTCCAGGGCTTTTTCCTGGTCGCGGAAACCGAAGCCCTTGGCGTAGACGAGCTTGCCGTCCTTGACCACGGCCACGGCCAGACCGGGGGTTTGCCAGGCCGCCATCATGTCGTCGATCTGGTCCTCGAATCCGTCCATGGCCGTGTCGAAATCCACGGCGGGAGCGGACGTGGCGAGAATCGCGAGAAGAAGCGGGACGAAAAGGGCCGCGCGGCGAAAAAGGCAAAGGTCCGTCAGGGGCATGACGATCTCCGGCGTTTTTGCGTTGCGCGCCCCGGGGCGCGGGCGGGCGCCCGGCCTCGCATCCTCGAAACGGGAGTACGCGAATGTCGAGGGCGCCTTCCTCAATGACGTCTTCTCTCTGAACGCGGCCGGGCTCCCCCGGCCGTTTGAGCCGGACCGCCGCAAGACGGCTTTCCAGGCTGGCTCGCGGCTTCGCGGTCCTTCCCCGGGAACCCCCGGGCGGCGTCCTTCAGGAGGGCCGGGGCTAAAGTCCCGATGCTTTCGCCGCGTTCCCGGCGTTTGGGGACGTCGCGCTACAGCCCTTTCTTGACGCTGAAGCCTCCGCCGTCCACGGCCTTGGCCAGGGCGTCCAGGATGCCGTTGATGAAATTGGGGGAGTTGTCGTCCCCATAGGACTTGGCCAGCTCCACCGCCTCGTTGATGGCCACGCGCAGGGGGATGTCCTCCTGCATCAGGATTTCGAACATGGCGATGCGCAGGATGGTCATCTCGATCCTGCCGATGCGCGACAGACGCCAGTTCTTGGAATATTTGGCGATGGTCTCGTCCAGTTCGTCCGTGTGGCGCCACACCCCGAGGGTCAGATCCCAGGCATAGGCCATGCCCGGTCCCTGGGGCCGGGAGTCCTCTTTTTGCGGGGAGTCGTCGAAGCGTTTGCGCAGGCCGGTCTCCCCGGTCACGGGTTCGAATCCCAGGCCGTAGAGGACTTCGAAGGCCTTGCGTCGCGCTCTGCGCCGCGATCCCGATTTTTCGCCGCCGCTGGTGCTCATGAAAAACGCCTCGTACGCGTTCGCCGCCAGAGCCGGGCGGAGAGGGAATCTCCCCGCGCGGCCCTGGCGGCGGGACGCGGTAAAAATGCCGAAAATCGCCTCCGGCCGCGCGCAAGCGACGCGAACGGAGGGTTGCCCGGGCGGCCGGGCTACAGCTGTTGCAGAACCCTGACCATTTCCAGCGCGGCGGCCGCGGCCTCCACGCCCTTGTTGCCGCCCTTGCTGCCCGACCGTTCCACGGCCTGCTCCAGGGTGTCCACGGTCAGGACGCCGAAGCCGACGGGTACGCCGGTCTCCAGGCTGACGATGGCCAGGCCCTTGGCGCATTCCCCGGCCACGAAATCGAAATGCGGGGTGGCGCCGCGAATGACCGCGCCCAGGCAGACCACGGCGTCGTAATCGCCGGAGCGGGCCAGGCGCTGGGCGGCCAGGGGAATCTCGAAGGCCCCGGGCGTGCGCACCAGAACGATGTCTTCCTTGTCCGCCCCGTGGCGGACCAGATAGTCCACGGCCCCGGCGATGAGCTTGTCCACGACGAAGTCGTTGAACCGGCCGGCCACCAGGGCGAATTTCAGCCCTTCGGCCTGCAGATGTCCTTCAATGGTCTTGATATGCGGCATGTGGCGCTCCCTTGGCCCTTCCTAGCTTTCGTTTTCCTTGATGCAGGCGTTGTGCAGAAGATGGCCCATACGGTTTTTCTTGGTGTCCAGGTAACATTTGTTTTCTTCGCAGGGTTCGGTCTCGATGGGCACGCGGTCCACGATCTCGATGCCGAAACCTTCGAGTCCCACGATCTTCTTGGGATTGTTGGTCATAAGGCGCATCTTGGTCACGCCGAGGGCCACCAGGATCTGGGCGCCCGCGCCGTAGTTGCGCAGATCCGGCTTGAAGCCGAGCTTGACGTTGGCGTCCACGGTGTCGAACCCCTGGTCCTGCAGCGCGTAGGCCTTGATCTTGTTGGCCAGGCCGATGCCCCGGCCTTCCTGGCGCATGTAGAGCAGGACGCCGGTCCCCTCGGCCTCGATCATGGACAGGGCCTTGCCCAGCTGGCCGCCGCAGTCGCAGCGCAGGGAGCCCAGCGCGTCGCCGGTCAGGCATTCGCTGTGCACGCGCACCAGGGTGGGTTCGCCGGGCTTGATCTCGCCCTTGACCAGGGCCAGATGGGTGCGGTTGTCGTGGTCCGAGCGAAAGGCCAGGACCCTGAAGTCGCCGTATCTGGTGGGCAGGTGGGCCGAGGCTTCCCGCTTGACCGACAGGTGGCCGAACTTCATCCGGTAGTTGATGAGGTTGGCGATGGAGGCGATCTTCATATTGTGTTTCTTGCCGAACTCGATCAGGTCGGGCATGCGGGCCATGTTGCCGTCGTCGCGCATGATTTCGCAGATGACGGCGCAGGGCTTGAGACCGGCGAGCCTAGCCAGGTCCACGCCGCCCTCGGTCTGGCCTGTGCGCACCAGGACGCCGCCCTCCTTGGCCCGCAGGGGGAAGATGTGGCCCGGGGAGACGATGTCCTCGGGTTTCACGCAATCGTCCACGGCGGTCAGGATGGTGGTGGCCCGGTCGAAGGCCGAGATGCCGGTGGTGACGCCGGTCCTGGCTTCGATGGACACGGTGAATCCGGTCCCGAACTGGGACTGGTTCTTGTTGGTCATCATGGGCAGGCCCAGGCGGTCGATCCATTCCGGGTCCATGGCCAGGCAGATGAGGCCCCGGCCGTGGGTGGCCATGAAATTGATGATTTCAGGGGTGACCTTTTCGGCGGCCACGGTGAGGTCGCCCTCGTTCTCCCGGTCCTCGTCGTCCACAAGAATGATCATCCGCCCCTGGCGGATTTCCTCGATGGCTTCCTCTGTGCTGCAAAGCGGCATAACGTATTCCTTCTCGGGCTTCGTGGAGCGGACTCCCGCCCGTGGTTGATCAGGCGAATCGCCAGCCGTGAACGGCCGGAAAAGGGAGGTAGCTTAGACAATCGCGTTACGCAAGGCAAGCCGAAGGCCTCTTGCGAAGGTTTTGTCCTTCCCGGCGGTTCGGCGTGTCGCGCAAAACGGGTCGCCGCGCGGTTTCACGGCTTGGGTTTGCGGCCTTCCCGTTTTCCGTAGCGCAGGTAATGCTCGCGGCCGCTTGCCAGCTTCTGGGCGCAAACGGCTTGACGCACGTCGGGATTGGCTTCCAGGTACCAGTCCTCGTCGAAGTCCATGCTTTGCACGAACTTGCAGTGGGCGCCCCGGCACACGGGATGGATGCGGTCATTGAGGACGTACAGACGCAGCTCCTGCATGACGAATCCGTTCCATATTTCTTCCAGGCTGGAATGATTGAGGTTTCCGACAGGAAGAAAGGAAAAGCAGCAGGGCTTGACCAGCCCGTCCGTGGTGATCATGAGCCAATCCCAGGGATGGGGACAATCTTTGACGCTCATGTCCGGTTTCGCTCCGCGAAGTACAGGTTCTTGTTGTTTTCGTAGGGGACTTCGACGCCGAGCCGCCTGGCCAGCTCGAAGGCCTCGGCCACCTTGGCGTCGGACAGTTCCGGGCAGTTCCAGAGCCCTTGCTCGGCGTAGCGGAAGGTGAAGGCGCCGCGCTCGACGACGAAACCGTTGATGGCGTCGTCGGACCATCTGTTGAGATGTCCGAAAAAGACCGCGTTCACGCCGAGCGTCTTGGCCAGCCGGATGAAGCGGGGGAGCTCGCCGATGTTTTCGCGCATGAGGGTCATGTTGATCATGATGCGCGGGAAGGATTTTCCCGCGGCCGCGCGATGGGCCAGGAAGGTTTTTATGTTGCGAAGAACCTGGGCGAAGCTCGCCCCGCGGATCTTCGCGTAGGTCGAGGACGTGGCGGCGTCCAGGGAGACGTTGACCATGGAGAGGTTCGACAGGGCCAGTTCGCGCGCCAGGGCGGGGTTTTGCAGGTTGAAATTCGTATTGACGGTGACGTTTTGTTCGCCCGCCTTGGTTTTTTTTACAAACTCCCAGAACGCGGGGCTGATGAGCGGCTCGCCGTTGCCGTGCAGCTCGATGGTGTGGGCCTTGGCGTAAAACGGCTCTATTTTTTTCGCCGCGTCGGGGAACAGAAAAGGCGGCCTGGCTGGCGGGTCCATCCGGTTCCAGCACATGACGCAGCGCAGGTTGCAGGCGGCCGAGGTTTCGATGGTGAGCTTGGCGGGGGGGTGCGCGCAGATGATTTCCCGTTTCATGCAGGTCCGTCTGATTTCCTTTGCGGTTTTGCGCCGGTTATGGGCGAACGGTTCGCCCGGTTTTCGGACGCCGTCTTAAAAACCGTGCTTGCGGAAAAAATCCTCGGTCAGGGGCGCGGAGGCTTTTTTCCCGCCAGGCGTTCCGGAGGCCCCGAAGGCCTGGGCCGCATAGGGGCCGAGCATGTTGCGCGCGTATTTGCCGATGACGTCGGTTTCCATGTTGACCTTGGTCCCCGGCTTCCAGGAGGCGATGGTGGTGGCGCGCTGGGTTTCGGGGATGATGTTGACCGAAAGGAAGCCCGGCCCGCATTCGTTGACCGTGAGGCTCACGCCGTCCAGGGCTACGGAGCCCTTTTCCACCACCAGGGCGGAATACTCGTCCGGGAAGGTCAGGCGGTATCGCATGGATTCGCCCGCCGGGGTCACGGCGTCCACCCGGGCCAGGCAGTCCACGTGGCCGCTGACCATATGCCCGCCCAGACGGTCGCCCAGCGCCAGGGCGCGTTCCAGGTTAACCAGGCTTCCCGCGGCGAGTCCGCCCAGATTGGTTCGGCTCATGGTCTCCCCCGAGGCGTAGGCGGTGAACGCGTTCGCCAGGAAGGTCTCAACGGTCAGGCAGGCCCCGTTGACCGCGATGCTTTCGCCGAGGACGATGTCCGGCAGTTCGAACAGGGTCCTCACGCCAAGGCGCGTCTCCGCGCCCTTTTTTTCCAGGGACGCGATCCGTCCCATGCCGAGTACGAGTCCGGTGAACATGCGTATCCTTTATTTCGCTGAAAGGTCGCCGTCCAGCGCCCCTTCGAGGGTAAGCAGGTAGCGTTTCATGTCGAGTCCGCCGCCGAAGCCGGTGAGCTTGCCTTTGGCGCCCACGATCCGGTGGCAGGGGATGACGATGGGGAAGGGATTCGTGGCCATGGCCCGGCCCACGGCCCGGGCGGCGCCCGGTCTGCCCGCCTTGGCCGCCAGTTCCCCGTAGGTCCAGACCGTCCCGCGCGGACAGGTGGCGAGTCTGGCCAGGACTTCGCGCTGGAACTCCCCCACCCGGCCGAGATCAAGCGGCAGGGCGGGCCAGCCGGGTTCTTCGCCCGCCACGTAGCGCGCAAGCGCCTTCTCCATCTCCCGGCCCATGTCCGTGACCGGGGCGGAGACCTCGCCCTCCCGGGCCCAGGCCATCTTGATTTCGACGATCGTATCGTTTTCCCAGACCAGGGTCAGGGCCATGGGCGGGGAAGCCAGGGTTTCGCAAATGGTCGTGGCGGCGCCGGTCATGGCGATCTCCCTTTGCGGAGGCGTTTTCCGCGCTTTACCCGAAAGCGCGGGGAAAGGCCACGCCCGGTTTTCCCGGATCAGGGACGCGGGGGGGAGGTTTTGGCGGCCCGCAGATAGGCCTCGGCGAAGGGGGTTCCCAGAAGGGCCTGGCTGAAATGCAGATACAGGGGCTTCAGGATGTTGGCGTGAATGGCGCCGGCCTGGGCGAGCCGCTCCCGGACCAGCTTTTGCGCGGGCTGGCCGCGCAGCCAGGCCGCGAAGGCCGCCGCCCGATGGGCGGGCCTGTGCCCGGCGTTGACCCTGGCCAGCCCCGAGGCGGCCGCCCCGGCCCTGGCTTTGGGATCGTCCAGCAGGGCGCGCATGCGTTCCGCGATGCCCTGGGCGTCCATGCCCATGGGATAGGTGAAAAGGTCCTCCCCGTCCGTGAAGAGTTCGTCGAGGCCATGCCCCACCGCCGGGGTGAGCAGGCAGGCGCCGCAGCCCAGGGCCTCGAACACCCTGAAATTCAGGTCCCCGCGCTCCGCCACGTTGAAGACGAGCTCCGCCCGGGAATAGACGCTCTGATAGGCGCCCGAGAAGGTCCTAAATTCCGGGACCAGGGCGCGCAGTTCGGCCAGCAGGGCGCTGCGGACCGGGGTCGTCCCGGGATCGTCCTTGCCCACGAAGACCGCGCCCAGGTCTTTCGCAAGATCAAGGGGCTTGTCTCCGGCCCTGGCGAACGGCGGGCTCCAGAACAGGCGCCCCGGCCCGAGCCGGGGCTTTTCGAACCGGGGCATATGGTCCTTGAGACTGACCGCGCACAGGTCGAAGGCCTGGGCGTAGAGCGGATGCCAGGCGTGGATGTGGGAGTCCACGCAGTAGAACGCGGTCAGGCAGGGATAGCGTTCCAGGCCCGGAAAGGGCGGCGGGCAGCTGTTGTCCTCGAAGACCACGGCGTCGGGCGTGAAGCCGCAATGCGCGACGATCTCGTCGTAGCTGACCAGCCTGGGCCTGGTGAACCCCAGGCGCCCGACGTTCACGCCCTCGGCGGCGAGAAAAGGGCCGAGCAGGCCGCCGCCGACCCAGGCCAGGTTCATGGCGCGCCGTCCCTTTCACCAGGTTCGAGAAAATCCTCCCAGGCCAGGCGCAACCCCTCTTCCGAAGCCTTTTCTATGACCTGCGGAGGATACAGGGCCTCCAGCTTGACCCGGTTCCCCTTGGCGTTGGCGAGTTTTCCGGGGGTGGGCGTTCCGGCGGCGCCCCCCGCGTGGGAAGCGGTCAGGCGGCCCTCGTAGACGCAGGGAAAGCCGGCCAGAAAGGCCCGCAGGTCGCGCTCGAAATCGTCGAACTGGCTGGGGGAGAAGCGCAGGTCAAAGGGACCGGCGGCCACAAGAGCTTCGCGCCGTAACAAATGGCAGCAGCCGGTCACGGAAAGGCAGGGCCGGGAATAGGCGAAAAGGCCCGGGTCCGGCTGGCGGGTGGAGGGATCGAAGATGTCGAAGCCGGCGTTTTCCCGGGGCTGGTCCGGCTCGTCCTCGGCCAGGGCCTGGGGCGGCAGGACGAACATGTCCGCGCTTTGCATGCGCCAGGGCCTGGCCGCGTCCACGACCCGGCAACCGGCCGCGCCCGCCCCGGGATGGCGGGAAAGGGCGCCGTGAAGAAAAGCCAGCCAGTCCGGAGGCAAAAAGGCGTCGTCGTCCACAAAGGCGGCGAAGGCCCGGTCCCTGACCTGTGGCAGGCGCAACAGCCAGTTGCGGGCGGCGGGCGCGCCCACGTTGACCGGAAGCGTGACGACCTCGATCCGCCCGGCGTAGCGATCCCGCGCCGCCGCCAGCAGGGCGGCCGTGTCGTCCGTGGAGCCGTTGTCCAGGCAGATCACGGGACAGCCCCCAAGGTCCGAAGCCAGGAGTCCGGCCAGGGTCTTTTCGAGGCAAGGGGCGTTGTTCCAGGCGTAGACGAGCACGGCGGCGCCGGGATCGCGCGCCAGGGGCGCCGGGCCGGGATCCCGCTTGGCCCGGGCCAGAAGGCGCAGGCCGGGATGCCAGGGCAGACGGGCGGACAGGGCGGCGAAAAGTCCGGCGGCCTCCTCACGTCCGCCCATGTTCTCCACGAGCGCCGCCCGGAAAAGCCCGGTCCAGCCGTCGAAGATCTCCGGGTCCGTTTTCGCCAGGGCGCGCAGGGCCTCGGAGGGGGGGCGGGTGAAAAAGGCCGATTCGGCGGCCAGACGGGGGCCGAGCGGGGCGAAGGGGCCGTCCCAGGGGACCCTGGCGCACAGCTCCCACAGGGCGAAATGCGCTCCGGCCTCCTCCAGGGTCTCCATGACCAGGGGCAGACGGACGAGAAAGGCTTCCGGCGAGCCCGCCGCCTTTTCCAGAAAAGCGAGGGCGGCTCCGGGGCCGTCTTCGGGGGCCGGAGCGCCGGGATGGCCGGACGTCCCGGCGGGGGGACCCAGGGCGGCCAGGGCGGCCAGCAGGTTTTTCATCCGGCCGGGGGGAAAGGGGACGATCCGCTCCAGGGCGAAAAGCTGGGCGGCGGCCCGGACGTTGAGGGGGCGGCGGCGCCAGTTCCACAGGAGCAGCTCCCGGCCCAGAGAAAAATACGCGGGGTCTCCGGCGGCCAGGGTGAAGGCCTGTCCGGCCAGCTCCACCGCGACTCCGGCCCGCTCCACGCCGAGAACCAGACGGGGCAGATCCCGCCTGATCGCCGCCCAGCCGGGAAACCGCATCCCGGTCATGTCCGCTTCCCTCGCGTTTTCGGGCGGGGCGCCGTGTTTTCCCGCATGCGTCTCATCCGCGCGTGGACCTCATTTTCCGGATGTTTTCGCCGCAAGCCATGCCTGGGCGTTCCTGGGGAGGAAACCGTTTTTCCCATAAAAACAGTATTAATACAAGGCATTATCCTTGGAAACCGCATCCTCGCCCTTGAGGGGAGCGACGCGGGGGCGAAAGGCCGTCCCCTGGCGGACGTCCCGGCGCTCCAGGGCCTGGGCGAGCTCCCGCAGGAAGACGGATTTGTCACCGGCCCAGTCCGGGGCGAGGAGTTCCCCGGGGGCGGGATCGGCGTTCAGGCGCTCCAGGGTCATGTCCGGCCGCAGCAGGGGGATGGCCCGGCACAACAGGTCAATGTAGTCCTCCCGGGCCAGGGGGACGAACCCGCCGTTCCTATATAATGATGCGAGCGGGCAGCCCCGGGTCACGATGGTATTGTGGAATTTCACGGCCGCCACGGGCAGGGCGGCCACGAACGCCACGCTGCGCAGAAAATCCTCCCCGTCCTCGCCCGGCAGACCGGCCATGAGGTGGGCCGTGACCGAAAGGCCCTTAGCGGCGGCCATGCGGGCGGCCCGGGCGAACGCGGCCGCGTCGTGGCCCCGGTTGATGCGGCGCAGGGTTTCGTCGTTGCTGGTTTGCAGCCCCAGCTCCAGGCGGACCTCGCGAAAGGGGGCGCCCGCCAGGATGTCGCATTTCTCCTCGTCCAGGCAGTCGGGCCGGGTTCCCAGGCACAGCCCTGCCGCGCCGTCGAGGGCGGCGATGACGTCGATGACCCGGCGCAGTTTCCCGGCCGGGCCGTAGGTGTTGGAAAAGGCTTGCAGGTAGGCGAAAAAAAGCGTCTTGGGATACTTGCGGGCGAACCTGGGGTACAGGGCGTTCCATTGTTCGGGCAGGGACGCCCCGGGGGCCGCCAGTCCGGCGCCGGAGCCGCGCGCGTCGCAGAAGACGCAGCCTCCCCGGGAGATCGCGCCGTCCCGGTTGGGGCAGGAAAAACCGGCGTCAAGGGGAATCTTTCGCACTTGCCCCTTGTAGCGTTCCCGAAAATATGTTGACAGAGAGCGGTAGCGCATGCGGCGCGTCTTTGCGGGAGGACGCTCCCCGTTTCTTCTTTTCCGGCGCGATTCGTTCAAGCCGTACCGGTCGTGAACGCGATGGATTCCGGGCCGTTGGGGCCCCGGAAAAATAGCATTGACAATGCCGGGCGAATTGAAGAACTAGACCGGTTTGACGTTTACCGAAGAATCAGTTTGGTTCAAGCGAGGATATATGTCCAGACTTTTGGATAGAGTGCTGGGGTTGTTTTCCAACGACCTGGCCATCGACCTTGGGACGGCGAACACCTGCGTGTTCGTCAAGGGGAAGGGCATCGTCCTTTCCGAGCCTTCCGTGGTGGCGGTGAAAAAAGACCACCGTGGCGTGAACAAAGTGCTTTCCGTAGGTCTGGAAGCCAAGAAAATGCTGGGCCGCACCCCCGGGAACATCGTGGCCATCCGTCCCATGAAGGACGGCGTCATCGCGGACTTCGAGGTGACCGAGGCCATGCTCAGGCATTTCATCACCAAAGTGCACAATTCGCGCCGGCTGGTCAGGCCGCGCATCATCATCTGCGTGCCCACGGGCATCACCCAGGTGGAGAAGCGCGCGGTCAAGGAATCCGCCCAGAGCGCGGGCGCCCGGGAGGTCTACCTCATCGAGGAGCCCATGGCCGCGGCCATCGGCGCCAACCTGCCCATCACCGAGCCCACCTCCAACATGGTGGTGGACATCGGCGGCGGCACCACCGAAGTGGCCGTCATCTCCCTTTCCGGCGTGGTCTACTCCAAGTCCGTGCGCGTGGGCGGCGACAAGATGGACGAAGCCATCATGCAGTACGTCAAGCGCAAGTACAACATGCTGATCGGCGAATCCACGGCCGAACAGATCAAGATCCAGATCGGCTCCGCCCACAACTCCACGAGCCTGGGCGAGATGGAGGTCAAGGGACGGGACCTGGTCACCGGCATCCCCCAGAACATCGCCATCACGGCGGAGGAAGTGCAAAAAGCCATCTCCGAGCAGGTGGAGAGCATCGTCCAGGCCGTGCGCATCGCCCTGGAACAGACGCCCCCCGAACTCGCGGCGGACATCGTGGACAGAGGCATCGTGCTCACCGGCGGCGGCGCGTTGCTTCGCGGACTGGACCAACTCCTTCGGGAAGAGACCTCGCTCCCCATCACCGTTGTGGACGATCCTCTCTCCACCGTTGTTCTGGGCTCCGGCCGGGCCCTGGACAACCTCGACGTGCTCAAGGAGGTCACGATAGATTAAACCCACGCCGCAACGCATCATTCTCGGCCTGATTCTCGTCCTCTTTCTCTATCTGGGCCTGTTCACCTGGAACGTCCGCACGGGCTACATCGACGCCCTGGCGAGCTATACCGGGCTGGAATTCGCCAGATGGGCGCTCGCGCCGGGGAAATGGCTGTACGGGAACGTCCGGGACGCGTTCGAGCGCTATCTCTATTTCGTCGGGACGCGCGAGGAAAACGAGCGTCTGAAAAGCGAACTCGACGAGATCCGGCGCGAGCTTGTCCAGATCCGGGAGCAGGCCGCCGAGGCCGGCCGTCTGGCCGTGCTGCTCGGCATGCGTCCGCCCGCGGGCTGGGATCGCGACGGCGCGCGCATCATTTCCCATCGCCTGGGACCCAACGCCGCCCTGGAGACCATTCTCATCGACAAGGGAGCTTTGGCCGGCCTGCACGTCAATACGCCCGTGATTTCTCCGGAAGGCGTGGTGGGACGCGTCCTGCGCCTGTCCCCCAACGCCGCCAACGTCCTGCTCATCACCGACCCCAACAGCCGCATTCCGGTGGCCTCGCAGATAAACCGCACCCAGGGCATCCTGCGCGGCGAGGGCCCCAACCGGGAACTGACCGTGGAGTACGTGCCGCTCGGCGCGCCCATCGAGGAGGGCGAGGTGCTGGTCACCTCGGGCCTTGAGGAGATTTTTCCCAAGGGACTGCCCGCCGCCAGGGTGACGCGCGTGGTCAAGGGGGGCTCCTCGCTGTTCCAGACCGTGTTCGCCGAACCGCTTTTCACCCCCGAGCGCCTGGAGGAGGTGGCCCTGTTGCGCCGTTCCGCCGGCGCCCTGGTGGTGCGCGAGGAAATGGCCCTGCAGGACGAGACGGACGCGCCGCTGACTCCGCCCGCGGACGCCCCTCCCGCCGCGACGGCGGCGGGCCAATCGGGGCGGGCCGCCCAACCGGGGCAGGCCGTCAAGCCTGAGCAGACCGCCCAGCCGGGACAGGCCGTCAAGCCTGAGCAGACCGCCCAGCCGGGGCAGGCCGTCAAACCTGAGCAGACCGCCCCCCAGACGGCCGCCGCCAAGGAGCGCAAAGCCAAGCCCGGCGCCAGCGCCGCCCCGGCGGTCAAGCCCAGGACGCCGTCCGGCCAGAAGCCCGCGCCCGGCGCCTCGCCGGAAAAACCCCCGGCGGCCAAACCCGCGAAAAAACCCCAAGAGGGCGCATGAGACCCTCGCGCGTATTGTTCTGGGGAGTCTTCACCCTGGCGGGCGTCTGGTTCGAGAACGTCATCCCGGGCGTGGACTTTCTCGCCCCGGGCTTTATCTTGTCCATTCAGGAGGAGCGCTGGCCGGTGACCTTCTGGCTGGCGGTCCTGTGGCTTTTCATCCAGGAAGGGGCGGGCAGTCTGGCGTTCGGTTCGGGCATCCTGTGGTATGGAGCGCTGGCGGGCATGTACTATTTCGGGCACTGGCTGTTCGAGGCCAGGAATTTCCTGTTCATGTTCATCCTGGGCGTGTGCCTGGGGCTCCTGCATTTTCTCCTGACCCAGGTCATGGGCGCCCTGAACGACTGGACCATCATCACCGAGCGGGTCTTCCTGGAGTGTCTGCTCCAGGCCTTGATTTTTCCGGTGGAATGGGGCCTGCTCTTCCTCATCTACAACCACCTCCCGGAAGACGCCAATGCGGTTTGAGTCGGAGACCCAGCACGCGCCCCGAACAGGGCTCATCCTCCTCCAGGCCCTGATCCTGGGGCTTTTTTGCCTGTTCACCCTGCGTTTCTGGTATCTTCAGGTCCACAAGGGCGAATATTTCGCCAAACAGGCCCTGGACAACCAGATGCGGCAGATGCTCATCCACTCCGCCCGGGGCCGGGTCTGGGACAGGAACGGGGTCCCGGTGGCCGTGAGCGAGCCCTCCTTCGCCCTGGGCCTGGTGCGCG
Source organism: uncultured Desulfovibrionaceae bacterium (assembly GCA_937934715.1). Taxonomy (GTDB): domain Bacteria; phylum Desulfobacterota; class Desulfovibrionia; order Desulfovibrionales; family Desulfovibrionaceae; genus CALGYO01. Next base: position 17,987 of record CALGYO010000166.1, read on the forward strand.
AGGACTGCGAGGACGTGGACAAGACCCTGGACAAAGTGGCCGAATGGACCGGCGCCGACCGCCAGGCCCTGACCGAGACCTTCAAGCGCGGCAAGAAGCGGGTCAAGCCCTTCGAACCCCTCATCCTGGTCACGGACCTGCCCTTCGACGCCCTGGCCCGCATCGAGGCCAATTCCGTCTTCTGGCCGGGCCTTCGCATCGTGGTCCGCCAGAAACGCCATTATCCCGAGGGCGATCTTCTGGCCCACGTGCTCGGCTACGTGGCCGAGGCCAACGAGGAGGAGCTGGAGGCCAATCCCGCCCTGGCTCTGGGCGATTCCGTGGGCAAGCAGGGTCTGGAGCTGACCCTCGAGGACCGCCTGCGCGGCGAGAAGGGCCGCAAGCAGGTGGAGGTGGACGCGCTGGGCCGCCAGCACAACGAGCAGGTCCTGCTCGAACCCGAGGCCGGGAGCAATATCCAGCTGTCCATCGACCTGGGGCTGCAACGGCGCTGCGCCGAGCTTCTGGAGGGCCAGGCCGGAGCCATCGTGGTCATGCAGCCGGATACGGGCAAGGTGCTGGCCCTGGTCAGCCGCCCGAGCTTCGACAACAATCTCTTCGTGCTGGGCGTTCCCACGGATAAATGGAAGGAAATCCGCGACAACCCCATGCACCCCATCCAGAACCGGACCACCCAGGGCGTCTATCCGCCCGGCTCCATCTTCAAGCTGCTCATGGCGGCGGCGGGACTTGCGGGCGGCTACATCACCCCGGAGACCCGGGCGCTGTGCACGGGTTCCTACAAGGTGGGCAACCGGGATTTCCACTGCTGGAAGAAAGGCGGGCACGGCAACCTCGATCTGGAGGAAGCCCTGGTGCATTCCTGCGACGTCTATTTCTACAAGCTCGGCGAGCGCATGGGCATCGACAAGATCCACGATTTCGCCGAATCCGTGGGCTTCGGCCAACCCACCGGCGTGGACCTTCCCCATGAGAAGGGCGGGCTCATGCCGTCCAAGGAATGGAAGAAAAAGCGCTTCGGCCAGCCCTGGAGCCGGGGCGAAACCATCAACGCCTCCATCGGCCAGGGCCACGTCCTGGTCTCGCCGCTGCAGGTGGCGCGTTTCGTGAGCTCCCTCATAAACGGCGGCAAGCTCTTAAAGCCCCTGCTGGTGGACACGGACGAGCCCGTGGTCCAGGGGACCCTGCCGCTCAAGGACGAATACCGCGAACTCATCGCCAAGGCCATGGTGGAAACCACGGAGCGCGGCACGGCCCGCTCCATCAAGCGCACGGACGCCACCATGGGCGGCAAGACGGGCACGGCCCAGGTGGTCAAGCTCATCGACGCCAACAACCGCCGCAAGACCGAGGACATGCCCTACAAATACCGGGATCACGCCTGGCTCGCCTCCTTCGGGGACAAGAACGGCGAGCGCTACGTGGTGGTCTGTCTGGTGGAGCACGGGGGCCATGGCGGCACGGCGGGCGGACCTATCGTCAAGGCCGTGTACGACTATTTGTACGGCGAGGACCCGGGCGTCAAAACCGCTCATGCCCCGAAGGCGCCCCAGACCGCGCAGGATGCGGGGGCGTCTCCCCCCGCCGCGCCGGCCGGGACCGCCGAACCGGACATTCCCGAGGCCGGGGATTAAGCGAACAACCAGGGCGGGCGCGCGCCCTTCCGTGAGACGCCATGCCGTTTGACAGAAGACTGATCCTTTGCGTCAACTGGCCCCTGTTGGGGCTGGCCTTCGCGCTGTTCGGGGTGGGGGTGCTCAACCTCTATTCCGCCAGCGGCTTTCGCATGGGCGACGAGGTTTCGCTCATGCCCTTTTACAACAAACAGCTCATCTGGGGCCTGGCCGGGCTCTGCTGCATGCTGGTCTCGGTGCTTTTCGACTACAAGCGCCTGGCCGCGGCCGCCTGGCCGCTCATGTGCGTGACCCTGGTCCTTCTTGCGCTGGTCCTGGTCGCGGGCAAGACGGTGTCCGGGTCCAAGCGCTGGCTGGATCTCGGAGCGTTCAATTTCCAGCCCAGCGAGCTGGCCAAGATCGCCATGCTCATCCTGGCGGCCAAGCTCCTGTCCAAGCGTTCGGAAATGCTCGGCTGGCTGGAGCTTTTTCAGATCATGGCCGTGGGGCTCGTTCCGGCCCTGCTCATCATCGTGGAGCCGGATCTCGGATCCGGCCTCAGCGTGCTGCTGCTCCTGTTCGGGCTCATCCTCTACCGGGGGATCGCCGCCTCGGTCCTCAAGGTCATTGCCGTGCTGGCGCCCGCGCTCGTCCCCTGCGGCTGGTTTTTCCTGCGGCCCTATCAGAAACAGCGCATCCTGACCCTGCTCGATCCGGAAAAGGATCCGCTCGGTTCGGGCTACCACATCATCCAGTCGCGCATCGCCATCGGTTCGGGGCAGATGTGGGGCAAGGGCTTTCTGGAAGGCACCCAGAGCCAGCTGCGCTATCTGCCGGAGAAGCACACGGATTTCGCCATCGCCGTGTTTGCCGAGGAGTGGGGATTCGTCGGCAGCATCGTCCTTCTGGCGCTGTTTTGTCTGTTTTTATACCAGATCTACGTCACGGCCAAAAAGTCCAAGGACCGCTTCGGCAGCTTTCTGGCGGCGGGCGTATTCTTCTATTTCTTCTGGCAAATCCTCATCAATATGGGTATGGTCCTCGGGATCATGCCGGTGGTCGGCATCCCCCTGCCTTTTATCAGCTACGGCGGCAGCGCCACGATCGTGAATTTCGCCCTGGTGGGCATCGTGGTGAACGTCTCCATGCGGCGCTTCATGTTCAAAAAGAACTAGAGGCCGGGGGCGGGGCGCGCGGGGAACCGGGCGAACCTCCATGGCCGGTCTGACTTCTTCGTTCGGGCCGCCCGCGCGCAAGGGGCTGGGCGAGCCTCCAGACCTGTCTGTTTTCTTGGTTCGTGCGGCGCGCGGGGATCGGGGCGCGCAAAAGGAGCGGCTCATGGCGAAAAATGAAATCAACGCCTTTCTCGGGACCGGGGCCAAGTACGAGGGGCGTTTGGAATTTCACGGCATCGTGCGCATCGACGGGGAGTTTTCCGGGGAAATCCACTCCGACGGCTCCCTGATCGTGGGCAAGGACGCGACGGTCGCGGGGGTGATCGACGTGGGCCAGTTCATGTGCAGCGGCCGGGTCGAGGCCGAGGTTCGGGCTTCGAAAAAAGCCATCCTGCACAAAAGCGCCGATTACCGGGGCAATATCGTCACGCCGGTTCTCGTGATCGAGGAAGGGGCCAAGCTTGAGGGCGAAGTGGCCATGCCCGCCGAATCCGGGGCCGGTCCCGGGTTGACGGGAGATGTTTCACAAACGTCTTAACCACTCCCAAAAGCCAGTCAAAACAGCGGGATCCCGCGATCAATGAGACCTGTTTTTTTGAAAAAACGCTGGACAGGTCCCTTGAAATCGGCTACAGGCGCTGCTGACTTTGCAAAATTTTTCACAACCTCCCGGAGGCGTCGATGATTGAACTCAACAGTACCTTTTTCATCCAGTTTGTGAATTTCGTGCTCATCCTCATTCTCCTCAATGTGATCCTGATCGGGCCCATCCGCAGGATCCTCAAGAAGCGGGCCGAGCACATGGCCGAGCAGATGGGGGCCATCGAGAAGTTCGCCGCCGACGCCGACGCCAAGATGAAGAATTACGAAACCGCCCTGGACGAGGCCCGCAAGGCCGCCGTGGGCGTGCGGATGGGACTCAAGGACGAAGGGCTTGCCGCGGAGAAGGAGCTTTTGAGTTCCGCCGGTCAGGCCGTGGCCGAGGAGCTCAAGGCCGCCAGGGCCGAGATCGCGAGCCAGGCCGGCGCCGCCAAGGGCGCGTTGACCAAGGGCGTGGACGCGCTGGCGGGCAAGGCCGTCGGCAAGATCCTGGGCGGGGCTGCCTAGTATTTCGGACGTGGTCCGGATCATCTCAAGTAAAGGGAGGGAAGCGTTGAAAAGGCTCAAATTTATCGCCGGGGTGGCGCTTGGCATCCTGGTCATGGCGGCGGTAGCCTGGGCGTCCGAAGGCGCGGAAGCTCATGGGGAAGCCGCCGCGCACGGGCTGAACTGGATGGATTTCCTGTACCGGTGCGTCAACTTCGCGCTGGTGTTCGGCGTGCTGGCCTTTTTGGTGGGCAAAAAGGCCAAGAGCGGCTTGAAAGGCCGCACGGTTCAGATCGCCAACCAGCTGAGCGATCTTGAGACCCGCAAAGTCAACGCCGAGAAGCGGCTCAAGGAGATCGAGTCCTCCATCTCCAATCTGGAGTCCGAGAAGACCCAGATCATGGACGAGTACCGCAAGCAGGGCGAATCGCTCAAGGCGTCCATCATCGCCGCCGCCGAGGAAAAGGCCGAGGCCATCAAGGCCCAGGCCAAGATGACCGCCGAGCAGGAAGCCAAGGCCGCGGTGGAGAACCTTCGCGCCGAAATGGCGGACATGGTCGTCGAGGCCGCCGAGAAGATGCTTGCCAGCAAGCTGTCGGACAAGGAGCAGGACAAGCTGGTGGATGAATACTTAACAAAGGTGGTGCTCAATTGACCGGGAACATCATAGCGCGCAGATACGCCAAAGCCTTGTTTGCGCTCGGGCGTAAAAAGGGCGAGGCCGAGCTTGCCGTTTACGGCAAGGATCTGGACGCCCTGAACGAGGTTCTCGAGACCGCGCCGGTTCTGCTGAAGGTTTTCGCCAACCCCATCGTGGGCGCCGACGAGAAGAAGGCCGCTCTGATGGCGGTGGTCGACAAGCTTTCGGTCAGCCCCATGGTCAAGAACTTCCTCGGGCTTTTGGCGGAAAAGGAAAGGCTCTCGTATCTCCCTGAGATCGCGGCCTACTTCAAGACGCTGCTGGACGAGGCGCAGGGCGTCATCCGCGGGAAGCTGGTCACGGCGGCGCCCCTGGCCGGGCCTCGTCAGGACCAGATCAAGACCAAGCTCGAGGCCCAGTCCGGCAAGAAGCTGGAGCTGACCTTCGGCGTGGACTCCTCCATCCTGGGCGGCGTCGTCCTCAAGGTCGGAGACAAGGTTTTGGACGCGAGCATTCGCGCCCAACTTGAAATATTGAAAGATCAAATCAAGAGGGGTGATTAGGGCCATGCAAATCAAAGCGGAAGAGATCAGCCAAATTATCGAAAAACAGATCGAGAACTATGAGTCTCGCGTCGAGATGAGCGAGACCGGCACCGTTCTGTCCGTCGGTGACCAGATCGCCCGCGTCTACGGCGTGGAGAACGCCATGGCGATGGAGCTTCTGGAGTTCCCGGGCGGGGTCATGGGTCTCGTGCTGAACCTGGAAGAGGACAACGTGGGCGTGGCCCTTCTCGGCGAAGACACGCACATCAAGGAAGGCGACCCGGTCAAGCGTACCGGCAAGATCTTCTCGGTGCCCGTCGGCGACGCCGTCGCCGGCCGCGTCATCGACCCCCTGGGCAACCCCATTGACGGTCTTGGACCCATCGACACCACGCTCACCCGTCCGGTCGAAATCAAGGCCCCGGGCATCATGGCCAGAAAGTCGGTTCATGAACCCATGATGACCGGGCTCAAGGCCATCGACGCCATGACCCCGATCGGCCGTGGACAGCGCGAGCTGGTCATCGGCGACCGTCAGGTCGGCAAGACCGCCGTCTGCATCGACGCCATCATCGCCCAGAAAGAAACCGACGTGTACTGCTTCTACGTGGCCATCGGCCAGAAGAAGTCCACGGTCGCCCTGGTGGCCGACACCCTGCGCAAATACGGCGCCATGGAATACACCACCATCATTTCGGCCACCGCTTCCGAGCCCGCCTCCCTGCAGTTCATCGGCGCCTACGCCGGCTGCACCATGGCGGAATATCACCGCGACGCCAGCCGTCACGCGCTGATCATCTACGACGACCTTTCCAAGCAGGCCACCGCATACCGCCAGATGTCCCTGCTGCTCCGCCGTCCTCCCGGACGCGAGGCTTTCCCGGGCGACGTCTTCTACCTGCACTCCCGTTTGCTTGAGCGCGCCGCCAAGCTGTCCGACGCCCTGGGCGCCGGCTCCCTGACCGCGCTGCCCATCATCGAGACCCAGGCGGGCGACGTGTCGGCCTACATCCCGACCAACGTCATCTCCATCACCGACGGCCAGGTCTACCTGGAGCCGGCGCTCTTCAACGCCGGCATCCGTCCGGCCATCAACGTCGGTCTGTCGGTCTCCCGGGTCGGCGGCGCCGCCCAGGTGAAGGCCATGAAACAGGTCGCGGGCACCCTGCGTCTGGACCTCGCCCAGTACCGCGAACTGGCCGCCTTCGCCCAGTTCGGCTCCGATCTGGACAAGGCCACCCAGGCCAAGCTCAATCGCGGTCAGCGCATGGTCGAGCTCTTGAAGCAGCCCCAGTACCAGCCGCTCAACATGCAGGAGCAGGTCGCGTCCCTGTTCGCGGGCACCCGCGGCTACATGGACGACATCCCGGCCGAGGCGGTCCAGAAGTTCGCCGCCGAGATGCTCGAATTCCTGCGCAACTCCAAGGCCGACGTGCTTGCCGAGATCAAGGAGAAGAAAGCCCTTGACGACAGCCTGTCCGCCAAGCTGGGCGCGGCCATCGACGAGTTCAAGAAAGGCTTCAAGGCATAACCGAAGAGGGGTGATTGATGCCTGCGTTAAAAGACGTCTTAATAAAGATCAACGCGGTCAAGAAGACCAAGCAGATCACCAAGGCCATGAATATGGTGGCCTCGGCGAAACTGCGCGGCGCCCAGTCCCGCATAGAACGCTTCCGGCCCTACGCCGGCAAGTTCTATGACATGCTGGGCGACTTGGCCGGCGGCGCGGACCCTTCGGTTCACCCGCTGCTTGAGTCCCGGGAGGAGATCAAAACGGTCTGCATCGTTTTGATCACCTCGGACAGGGGACTGTGCGGCAGCTTCAACTCCAACCTCGCCAACAAGGCCCTCAAGATCGCCGCGGCCAAAACCGCGGAGGGCAAGACGGTGAAATTCATCACCGTCGGCCGCAAGGGCCGCGACGCCGTCAAGCGTTCCGGAAAGGAGATCGCCTCCCAGTACGTGAACGAAATGGGCTCCTTTGACTTCTCCCTGGCCTCGCGCCTGGGCAACGAGGTCATCGGCGGCTACGTGAACGGCGAGTACGATGAGATCATCCTTGTCTTCGGCGAATTCGTCAGCCTGGCCAAGCAGGAATCCGTGGACCTGACCGTGCTGCCCATGAGCGCGGACGCGGAGACCGAGAAGGTCGAGGCCGCCGGATCCAAGAGCGAGTATATCTACGAGCCCTCCGTCGAAGGGCTTCTGGCCGAACTGCTCCCCAGGTTCATCAACGTACAGATCTACCGCGGTCTGCTCGACACCTCGGCCAGTGAACACGCAGCCCGGATGCGCGCCATGGATAACGCGACCAAAAACTGCGACGACATGGTCAGCTCCCTGACCCTGGTCTACAACAAGGCCAGGCAGGCTGCCATCACCAAGGAACTGATGGACATCGTCGGCGGTTCCGAAGCACTAAAAGGATAATGAAGGGGGCTTCAAACAATGAGTAATGTCGGTAAAATCGTGCAGGTCATCGGCGCCGTCGTTGACATGGAGTTTCCTGAAGGGAAACTGCCAAGCATCCTGAACGCCATTGACATCAAGAATGATAATAATCCGGACGACAAAGACCTGGTGGTCGAAGTCGCCCAGCACCTTGGCGACAACGTCGTGCGTTGCATCGCCATGGACTCCACCGACGGCCTGGTTCGCGGCATGCCCGGAACCGACCGCGGCGAGCCCATCAGCGTTCCGGTGGGCAACGCGTCCCTGGGCCGCATCCTGAACGTCGTCGGACGTCCCGTGGATGGCCTCGGACCGGTCAACGCCGCCGAAACCCTGCCCATTCACCGTTCCGCTCCGTCCTTCACCGATCAGAGCACGGACGTGCAGCTGCTCGAAACCGGCGTCAAGGTCATCGACCTCTTGATCCCCTTCCCCAAGGGCGGCAAGATGGGCCTGTTCGGCGGCGCGGGCGTGGGCAAGACCGTTATCCTCATGGAGATGATCAACAACATCGCCAAGCAGCACGGCGGCATCTCCGTGTTCGCCGGCGTTGGCGAGCGCACCCGTGAAGGAAACGACCTGTACCAGGAAATGAAGGAAGCGGGCGTTCTTGAGAAAGCCGCCCTCGTGTACGGCCAGATGAACGAGCCTCCCGGAGCCCGCGCCCGCGTGGCCCTGACCGCTCTGACCTGCGCCGAATACTTCCGCGACATCCAGGGCCAGGACGTGTTGCTCTTCGTTGACAACATCTTCCGTTTCACCCAGGCCGGTTCCGAAGTGTCCGCGCTCCTTGGCCGCATGCCTTCCGCGGTCGGTTATCAGCCGACCCTGGGCACCGACCTCGGCGCCCTGCAGGAACGCATCACGTCCACCAAGAAGGGCTCCA
>CALGYO010000167.1 GCA_937934715.1 uncultured Desulfovibrionaceae bacterium
ATCCCGAGCGTGGCCACGCCCAACGGCCAGGCCGCCTTCCTGTTCCTGCTGACCTCGGCCCTGGCCCCGCTCATCCGCCTGTCCTACGGCGAGATGGTCAAGCTGGCCCTGCCGTATACCATAACCATGACTCTGGGAGGCCTGGCGGCCACCTGGTTCCTGTTGTAACGCCCCCGGGCCGCCGGGGAACAGGCCCCGGCGGCCCGCGACAAACGCGGCGCGCCCTGGAAGACGGCGCGAGGATCAAGACGTTGGGGCGTACGGGCTGCGCGAAAAACGCACGCCGTTTTGCAAACGGAGAAGGCCATGCATTCCACGGAAGATTCCAATACCGCGCGCCTGGGGCGCCAAATGATGGTCATGTCCATCGTTGTTTCGCTGACGCCCCTTTTCATCTGCACTCTGGTGCTCTTTTATTACTATCATGTGGTCTACACCGAGAAGGTGGTGGCCTACATGAAGGAGATGGGCGAACGCCACGCCCAGAGCATCGACAGCTATCTTTCGGAAAAGCTCTCGAACATCAAATCCTCGGCCCTCTCCTACACCGAGGAACAGCTCCAGTCCGACCAGTTCCTCGAGCAGCGTCTGGAGTTGCTCCAGAACGTCTACCGCAACGCCTACAACGACCTGGGACTCATCGACGCCAGGGGCAGGCTTCTGGCCTACGCCGGGCCGTTCCGCCTGGGCAGCGTGGACTACGCGGATACGGACTGGTTCAAGAGCGCCATCAAGGAGCCGGAATTCATCAGCGACGTGTTCCTGGGGTTCCGGCGCATCCCGCATTTCATCGTGACCGTCCGGCGCTATACCGACGGCAAGCCCTGGCTTCTTCGCGCCACCATCGACTTCGCCGGGTTCAACGCCATGGTCAAGGAGATCCACCTGGGCGCCACGGGCCAGGCCTTCATCATCAATCGCAAGAAGGAATTCCAGACCGAGCTGCGCCATGACGAGAACATCGATCCGGCCATGCTCGACAAGATCGTGGCCCAGAAATTCCTGGCGGGCAAAGCCTCTCTCATGGAGGCCGAGGCCCCGGACGGCAGGGATTTCTTCTATGTGAGCGCGCCGCTCAAAAACGGCGAGTGGATCCTGGTCATCCAGCAGGAGCGCTCGGACGCCCTGCACCATCTCTACACCGCCAGGAAGATCGCCATCTCCGTGCTGGTCCTCGGCGGAGCGGCCATCATCCTGACCGTGGTCTTTCTGACCCGGCGCATGCAAGGCAAGTTCGCCATGGTCAAGAAGGATCAGGAGGCCATGGAAAAACAGGTGGTGGAGACCGGCAAGCTGGCCGCCATCGGGGAGCTGGCCGCGGGCATCGCCCACGAGATCAACAATCCCGTGGCCATCATGATGGAAAGCGCGGGCTGGGTGCAGGATCTCATGAAGCAGAACGACATGGAAACCCCCGAGACCATGAAGGAGATCACGGATACGCTGAAGGAAATCGTGCTCCAGGGGCGGCGCTGCAAGGAGATCACCCACAAGCTTTTGAGCTTCGCCCGGCGCACGGATTCCCGGGTGAGCGAGGTCAAGGTCAACGAGCTTCTGGAAGAGCTGGTCTCCCTGACCGCCCAGAAGGCCAAGTACGGCAGCGTGTCCGTGCGCACGGAATTCACCCCGGACAATCCGGTCATCATGGGTTCGCCCACGGAATTGCAGCAGGTGGTCCTTAACCTCATCAACAACGCCATCGACGCCATCGAGAAGACCGAAGGCGTGGTGGTGGTGCGCTCCCGGGTGGAGGGCAAGGACGTGGTCATCGACGTGGCCGACAACGGCAAGGGCATCCCCCACGCCGACCTGACCAGAATTTTCGAACCCTTCTACACCACGAAGCCCGTGGGCAAGGGAACGGGACTCGGCCTGTCCATCTGCTACGGCATCATCAACAAGATGGGCGGCGAGATCACCGTGGAAAGCGAGTTGGACGAGGGAACCGTGTTTCATGTGCGCATTCCCATGAGTCATCAGGACGCGGTCCGCTGAAAAAAAACCCGAGAGGGAACAACGTGAGGAGGCTTTTCCATGCATATCGCCAAGGTGTTGCTCGTGGACGACGAGACGAGCTTTTTAAGCGTGATGGGAAAACGGCTGGGGTCGCGCGATCTTGAGGTCGTGACCGCCGACAGCGGTCAGGCCGGTCTGGACGCCCTGGAAAAGGATCCGGAAATCGACGTGGTCATCCTGGACGTGAAGATGCCCGGCATGGACGGCATGGAGACCCTGCACGAGATGCGCAAGCGGTTTCCCCTGGCGGAGGTGGTCATGCTCACCGGCCACGCCACCGTGGATACGGCCATCGACGGCATGAAGCACGGCGCCTTCGACTATCTCATGAAGCCCTGCGACATCGACAAGCTCATCGAGGTGGTCCGGGAGGCCAAGGTCAAAAAGGAACGGCACCAGGAGAAGATCATCCAGGCCCAGATGAAGGAAATCACCTCGAGGATGGCGGGATGAGCCCGGCCGGGGGATCTGACCAGGGGCCCGGCGAGGCCGATCCCATCCGCGTGCTCATCGTGGACGACGAGGTCTCCTACGCCCAGCTTCTGGCCAAGCGCATGACCCTGCGCGGGGTTGCGGCCACGGCCGTGAACAGCGGCCGCGAGGCCGTGCAAACGCTTCGGGGAAAGACGTTCGACGCGGCCCTGCTCGATCTCAAGATGGAAAGCATGGACGGCATCGAGACCCTCAAGATGTTCCGGGTGATCGATCCGCGCATGAAGGTGATCATCCTGACCGGCCACGGCGGCGAAGCCGAGGCCCGGCAGTGCATCAAGCTCGGCGCCTTCGACTACCTGGTCAAGCCCTGCGAGCTTGAGACCATCCTGAGCAGGATCGGCAAGGCGGCCAAGGCCGCCAGGGCGGAACACGAAGCGGATTGAACGCGGAAAAGCCGGACGGCGCTTTGGGCCGGCCGTCCCGAAAGGGACGGCGCGGCCCTTTTTTCTCCTTTTCGTCCGGGCGCCCGCGCCTTGGCAAACGCGAGAGGGCCGGGTATGAGAGGCTTCCCGCCCCCGGGCGGAGGTTTGGCGCTCGCGCCGCGCAAAGGAGTTCCCATGGACGCATCCTATGTCGAGAGTCTGGCTTCCGACATCCACAATATGATTCTTTCCGCCAAACAAAGCGGCCTGGACCTCAGCCAGGGCTTTCAGAGCACGCCCTTAAACGGCCCCCACATCTTCCTCAACTACCTCTTCGAGACCAAGAAACGCCTGAGGAACGCCCCGGGCATGCCGGAGAGCTTTCGCAAAAAGCTGAGGACCGCCAACGTGCTGGCCACCATCGACATCGGCAAGCGCAAGGCGGGCGTTTTCGCCCTGTGCGCCATGGACAAGGGATTCGAGGAGGACCTCGCGCTTGAGGACGTCGTTTCCGGCATGAACCCCGAGGACGTCGAGCGCTACGCCGAAATGCTGCGCCAGGTCCTCAAGGCGGACCTTGACAGCCATACGTCCAAAGAGACGGGAAACGCCTGATCCGTCCCGGCGCGCCGGGCGTCCGGAAAGAGAAGGGAGGAACGCCCATGGCCGGATCCGATGATGACCGCGATGCGCTCGCCGCCCGCATCGTCGCCCTGACGGAGCGGCTTGAACAGTCCGAGGCGGCCAGGGAAACGCTGCGGAAGCGCCTGTGCGGCTGCGAGGGGACCCCGCTGCCCGGCGAGGCCCTGAAGCTCGCCAAGATCATCGTGGAAAAAAGCCCGGTGATCCTTTTCAGGCGCAGGCTCTTCGGCGACATGGGCCTGGAGTACATTTCCGAAAACGTCTCCCAGTGGGGATACGCGGCCTCGGAGTTCTTGACCGGCGCCCTGGAATACAGGGAGATCCTCGTTCCCGAGGACGCCGAACGCATGATCGAGGAGATCCGCGTCCACGGGGAGAACGGCGCCGAGGTCTACGAGCAGGAATACCGCGTGCTCACCCGGGACGGGCGGGAACGCTGGGTGCGCGACCAGACCACGGTCATCCGGGACGAGCGGGGCGTCCCCCGCTACCGCCAGGGCGTGGTCATGGACATGCACGAACGCAAGCTGGCCGAGGAGGAGGTGCGCGCGAGCGAGGAGAAGCTCCGGCGCATCCTGGCCACGGCCGGGGAAGGCGTCGTGTTCATGGGCGCGGACCTCGTCATCACATACGTCAACGACGCCTATTGCGGCATGCTGGGGCTGCCCCGCGAGGACATTCTCGGCAAGACGCCCATCGATCTGGCCGCGCCCGCCTACCAGCGCTTTCTCCTCGCCAACCGGGACAGGCTCATGGGCCTGGAGTACCGGCGTTTCGAGGGCGCGCTCCTGCACAGGGACGGCCGGGAGATTCCCGTGCTGATAAACGCCAACGCCCTGCGCGACGCCTCGGGCGAACGGATCGGCAACGTGGCCTTTGTCACGGATCTGACCGAGCAGAAAAAGGCCCTGCTTTTGGCCGGGGAAGTGCAAAAAAGCCTGCTCCCCCGGGACGCGCCCGTCCTGTCCGGCCTGGACGTGGCCGGGCGCAGCGTGTCCTGCGACGAGATCGGCGGGGATTATTTCGATTATTTTGAGGCGGCCGGGCGCGAGGCCGGCGTCTTCGGCGCGGCCGTGGGCGACATCTCCGGACACGGCGTGGACGCGGCCCTGCTCATGACCACCGCCAGGGCGCTGTTTCGCATGCGGGCCTCCAAATCCGGCAGCCTCTCGGAGATCGTCTCGGACCTCAACAGCTATCTGGTCCGCGACCTTGAGGGCTCGGGCCGGTTCATGACGCTGTTCGCCCTCATGATCGATCCCGTCTCCGGAGGCGTCAGCTGGGTGCGCGCCGGGCACGACCCCGCCCTGGTCTACGCCCCGGAACAGGACGCCTTCACCGAACTCATGGGCAGGGGGCTGCCCCTTGGGATCATGCCGGACGCGAGCTACGAGGAGCTGGCCGGGGAGGGGCTGCCGCCAGGCGGCGTTTTGGCGCTCGGCACGGACGGGGTCTGGGAGGCCATGGACGTGGCCGGGAACATGTTCGGCAAGGAGCGGTTCCGGCGCATCGTGCGGGACAACGCCGCGAAAAGCGCCCAGGACATCCTGGACGCGGTCTACGAGGAGCTGGCCGATTTCACGAACGGCGCGAAGCCCAAGGACGACGTGACCCTGGTGGTCATAAAACGCCCCGCAGCCTGACCGGCCGGATTTCCGGGAAAACGGCGCGGCCGGGGAGACGGGCCGTTGTCCGGCGCGCCAGGCCTCCTGGGACGGACGGCGGGATGCGTACTGAAAGCGCAACAGGTTTGCCCTCGCGCCGGGTTTCCGGGGTCGGAGGGAGGGAATGCTGAGCGCGCGACAGGTTTCCCCTGTTGCTGCTCGAAGTTCTAAGAACGGCCACGCGCGGCGGGGCCTGCGGCGAATGCGGCGGGAGCGGCTTGATACGCCTTTTCCGCTCCCGGCGATATGCGCGGCCGGGGTTAGGGGGATCCGAGCCCGCTCCTGGCCGGGGCGGGGATGAGCCCCAGTTTGCGCAGCTCGCGCATGAGGATTTCCGGGCGCAGGGGCTTGGGGATGTAGGCGTCCGCCAGGCCATAGAAAAAGGAATCGCTGACGTTTTTCGTGTCCGTGCAGATGCTGATCATGATGAGCTTGAAGGCGCGATTTCCGTCCGCGCCCTTGTCCCGCTCCAGCCGCCGCAGCTCCCTGACCACCTGGTTGCCGTCCATGCCGGGCATGAGGATGTCCATGAACACGGCCGTGAAGGGCTCTCCTTCGGCAAGGGCCTGGTCAAAGGCCGAAATGGCTTCCTCGCCGTTCTGGGCTTCGCGGCACACGGCGTACGCCGAAAGAAAACTGTCTAAAAACAGAAGGATGCTTTCGTCGTCGTCCACAAACAGAAACTTCACTCGACACCACCCCTTCCCTGTGAGCCTTGTGAGCCGTCCCCGGCGTTTGGGGCGTCCCCGTACACAATATGGACATTGTTGAAATGGTTCGTCAAGTCCCGCAAAATGTTGGCCGCGAGCGCCATGTCCCCGTCGAGCGCGGCCCGCTCCAGGTCCGCGCCGAAGTCCGCCATGCGTGAAAAGCCGTAGGTCAGGGCCGCGCCCTTGAGGTTGTGGCCGAGCCGGCGCAGGTCCCGGCCGTTTTTCTCGGCCAGGGCCTGGTTCATGCGGCCGAGATTTTTCCGTTGGATTTCCAGAAACGCCGGGATGATGGGCCGCAGGCTCGAGCTGATGCGCTCGTCGTCCGCGCCGTCCGGCCCGGCGGGGCCGGCGCCCTCGCGTTGCGCCGTACGCGGCTCCAGGGGCTGCCCGAGCTGGCGCTCGATGGCCTTGACCAGGTCCTTTTTCCGGATGGGCTTGGCCAGGTAGTCGTTGCATCCGGCCTTGGCCATCATGTCCCTGTATTCGGAAAAGGCGTGGGCCGTCAGGGCGATGATCGGCTGCGGCGGCCGTTCCGCTTCCCGTTCGATGCTGCGGATGAGCATGGAGGCCTCCCGGCCGTCCATGAGGGGCATGTCGATGTCCATGAGGATCACGTCGTAGACGTTGTCCCGGCACAAGGCCACGGCCCGGGCGCCGTTCTCGGCGGAGGCGATGGAGACGGGCAGATCCTCCAGGAACAGGGTGACGATGATCACGTTGGCGGGATTATCCTCGACCAGGAGGATGGTGAAGCGCTTACCGTCCTGGGCGAGGGGTTTTCCGGCGGCGATTCCGGGGGGCGCCTCGGCGGCGGGAGAGGGCCCTTCGCAGGGGGTGAGCGGTAGGGTGAAGAAGAAACGGCTGCCCTGGCCGGACACGCTTTCAAAGCCGATCCGGCCGCCCATGCCTTCGGTCAGCCGTTTGGCGATGGCCAGGCCCAGGCCCGAGCCCTGAAAACGGCCCGAGGTCCCGGGCGCCCGGCTGAACTCCTTGAAAAGATGCCCGAAGGCCTCCTGGGGAACGCCGATGCCCTGGTCTTCGACTTCGAAGGCCAGCTGGCCGCCGCCGTTGGCGTCGCGCTTCGTCTCCAGCCGCAGGACGATCCGGCCGCGCTCGGAATACTTGATGGCGTTGGCGCCGAGATTCATGATGATCTGCCGCAGGCGCCCGGCGTCTCCCATGGCGAGTTCCGGGACGTCCCGGGCGATTTCCTGGCGCATGGACAGGCCTTTTTCCCGGGCGGGCGAGGAAAGAAGGCTGACGGCCTCGGACAGGACCGTGGCCGGGGAAAAGGGCTTGTTCTCCAGCGTGAGCCTGCCCGCCTCGATGGCCGAGAAATCCAGCACGTTGTTGATGATGCCCAGAAGGTGTTCCCCGGCCCGCATGAGATCCGCCGCGTAGCCGCGTTGCCTGTCCGTCAGCCCGCTTGCCTGGGCGAGCATTTCCGCAAGCCCCAGGATGCTGTTCATGGGCGTTCTGATCTCATGGCTGATCCGGGTCAGGAAGGCGGTTTTGGCCTTGGAGGCGGCCACGGCCTCGTCCCTGGCCCTGAGGGTTTCTTCCTCCAGGCGCTTGCGTTCGCTGATGTCCAGCGCCAGGGTCAACAGACGGCGTTCGCCGGAGATGGTCACGGCGGCGGCGGAAAACAGGGAGGGCCAGACAGAGCCGTCCTTGCTGCGGATGCGGGTTTCCATGGCGATGACGGGCCGTCCCTGGGCGAGAACCGCGAGGGCGCGGTCACGATCGGCCGGATCGGCCCACAGCTTGATCTCCAGGCTCGACCGGCCGATGAGCTCTTCCCGGGAATAGCCCGTGGACGCGCAAAAGGCGTCGTTCACCTCAAGGTAGACGCCGTTATCCAGGGAGGACAGGGCCGCGATTTCCGGACTGAATTTGAACAGCGCGGCGAAACGCTCCTCGCTTTCGCGCAAGGCCGCCTCCGCCCGCAAGACCTGGGTGACGTCCGTGCGAACGCCCACGAAGCCCGCCAGCCGCCCCTCCGTGTCGAGGCGGTAGCTCCAGTTGATCTGGACCGCGGTCTCCTGGCCGTTTACGTCGCGCATCTTGACGAAGGCGCGCGTGAGATCGGGCTGGGACGCGGCGGCGTTCTTGAAGAAAAGGCGGGCCATTTCCGCTTCCTCCGGATCGATGCAGAACTCCCAGATCATTTTCCCGGGAATCCCCGCTCCGCCGAATTGTTCCAGGAACGGTCTGTTGACCGCGAGAATGCGCCCCGTCGCGTCGAGTATCTCGGCCGGGAGGGGCAGGGCGTCCCACAGGGAGCGGAAACGCTCCTCGCTCTCGCGCAGGGCGCGCTCCGCGTCCCGGCGTTCGCTCATGTTCCGGGATACCCCCACGAAACCCGCCTGCTCCCCGGACGCGTCAAAGGCTGGGCGCACCGTACATTCCAGCCAGACCGTGGAGCCGTCCTTGCGGTACTGTTCGATCTCGAACCGGGCGACGTGGCTGAGGTTGCCCAGGCGCCGCTGCTCCATCCAGGTCAGAATGGCCTGACGGACCACGGCGAAGGATTCCGCGGGCATGGACTCCTCCACCGATTGCGCCATGGCCTCTTCCGGGGTCAAGCCCCGCAGGGATTTGACCGAGGGGCTGATGTAGGTGAAGCGCAGCTCGTTATCCAGGGTCCAGATCACGTCCTCGGCGTTTTCCGCCAAAAGCCGGTATTTGGCCTCGCTTTGCCTGAGAGCTTCCAGGCGGGCCTCGAAGACTTCCGGCGGCGCGCGCCTGGACCGGTTCAGGGCCAGGGACAGGGCGAGAGCGAGCCGCCGGTCGCTCGGACCGGACGGGATCGCCCCGTCGGGCGCCAGACGCTCGACGGCGGCGAACAGGGCGTCGTCCTCCAGGCTGGCCGCGATGATCACGGGCAGGCCCTGATCCCGCTTTATGGCGGCGGCGGTTTCCAGCGTTTCGAGGCCGCGGGGCGGGGCGGCGCCCGCAAGGACGGCGTCCGGAGAACGGGCGGCGGCCAGGGCCGGGGCTTCCCCGGGACCTGGAGCCGAGAGGACGGCGCATCCAAGACGGCGCAGGGCCTCCTCCAGCCGGTGTTGGAAGGCGGGATCCGACGCGAAGGTCAGAATGCGGGGGGAGGGGGCATGGTCCTGCATCGCCCGCAATGTAGCCCAGGCCCGGCGTCGGGTCCATGGTTCCGGGCGCGTTTTCCCGGGCAGGCGCGCGGATCGCCCGGGACTTTGCGCTTTTTTTGTTTTTCCGCGATATGTAGGGGAACCCCGGGGCGCTCCTTTTCCGCCGCGCCCCCCTGGCCCCATCCGTTCCGTCTTCGGCGGGGCGGCCGTTGCCGCGGCCGGGACCGCGTTTCCGGTCCGCGCGAACCAAAAGCCAAAGGACGTCCCATGCCCCTGCACCGGAAAAAACACGCCGGAGAAAATCTCCTGGACGACGTCTACGCTTCGAACGATCTGGGGCGGCGCGCCCCGAAAACCCGGTTTCCCCAGAAGGAGCGCGATCCCCGGGCCGCCTATCAGATCGTCCATGACGAGCTGCTGCTCGACGGCGATTCCCGCCAGAACATGGCCACCTTCTGCCAGACCTGGGTGGACCCTGAAATCCGCCGTCTCATGGACGAGTGCCTGGACAAGAACATGATCGACAAGGACGAGTATCCGCAAACCGCCGAGATCGAGGCCAGGTGCGTGCGCATGCTGGCCGGGCTGTGGAACTCGCCGGACGCGGACGACGCCATCGGCTGCTCCACCACGGGCTCCTCCGAGGCGGCCATGCTCTGCGGCATGGCCCTCAAACGGCGCTGGGAGGCCCGGCGCAAGGCCGCCGGAAAGCCTATCGACAAGCCCAACATGGTCTGCGGCCCGGTCCAGGTCTGCTGGCACAAGTTCGCCAGGTACTGGGACGTGGAGCTTCGCGAAATCCCCATGGAAAAGGACCGCCTCATCATGAGCCCGGAAGAGGCGGTCGCCCGGTGCGACGAGAACACCATCGGCGTGGTTCCCACCCTGGGGGTGACCTTCACCTGCCAGTACGAGCCCGTGCGGGCGGTCTGCGCGGCCCTTGACGCGCTTCAGAAGAAAACCGGCCTTGACGTTCCCGTGCACGTGGACGGGGCCAGCGGCGGCTTTCTCGCGCCCTTCGTGGAACCCGAACTGGTCTGGGATTTTCGCCTGGACAGGGTCAAGTCCATCAACGCCTCGGGCCACAAATTCGGGCTCGCCCCCCTGGGCGTGGGCTGGGCGGTCTGGCGCGACGCGGCCGAACTTCCAGAAGAGCTTATCTTCAACGTGAATTATCTCGGCGGAAACATGCCCTGTTTCGCCCTGAATTTCTCCCGGCCCGGCGGCCAGGTGGTCTCCCAGTACTACAATTTCCTGCGTCTTGGCCGGGAGGGCTACCGCAAGATCCATACGGCCTGCTACGAGGTGGCGGCCTATCTCGGCGAGGCGCTCGAGAAATCCGGTCCGTTTGACGTGATCTACAACGGCAAGGGCGGCATTCCGGCCGTAAGTTTCACCGTGAAGCCCGATGCGGGCTTTTCCGCCTTCGACCTCTCGGACCGGATGCGCGCCCGGGGCTGGCAGGTTCCGGCCTATTCCATGCCGCCTGACAGGGAGGACATGGTCATCCTGCGCATCCTGTGCCGCCACGGCTTTTCCCGGGACATGGCGGACCTTTTGCTGGCGGATTTCGCGCGCAGCCTGGAGCATTTCAAGAAGCATCCGGGCCAGGGCCTCAAGGAAGGCGAGGCAGGGGGCTTCAAACACGGCTAGCGGGGCGGCGCAAACGCGCGGCTCCCGCAGGTTCTTTTTCGAAAACGCCCTTTTCCCATTTCGCGGACGCGAGGCTCGCCTCGCGTCCGCGTTCGTTTTTCGGCCGCTCCGCTCGAAGCGTTTTGATGGTTGAAGACCCGTCTCGCGGCCCGGAGCCGTCTTCGGGCGGCCGGGATCGTCGCAATGCATGGGTCCCGGTCCCGTCCGCGCGAAGACGGTCCCAGGCCCGTCCGCACGAAGACGGTCCCAGGCCCGTCCGCACGAAGACGGTCCCAGGCCCGTCTACGCGAAGGCGGTCCCGGACCCGGCGGGCGCGTCCTGGGGCGGCGGAAGAAGAGAGCGCATTTGTCTTCAAGCGTCTGGAAGCGATGGGTCCCGGGAAAGGGGCGCTGGGCCGGGGTCTGGCCATGAGACGGGTGAATGCGCTGGCCGTCCGGGGCTTTTCCTTTTTCAGGGCGCAACCTATTATTATAATGAATAATTAAGGCGTGTTATGGTGCGGGTCGGCGCCAGGGGCCCGTGGAAAAAGAGGCCTCGAAAAAAAGAAGTCATGCTTGACACGGTCCATTCCTGGGGCTAGACAAAGAAAAAATTTTCTTCATTTCGAAGAAATGAACCACCAAAAGAAAAATATTTTTTTATGCCCAAGCTCATTCCGGCCATCCGAAAAAACCTGGACGCCATGACCAAGACCCAGCAGGTCATCGGCCGGTTCCTGACCGAGAACCCGGAAAAAGCGGTCAAGATGTCCATCACCCAGCTGGCGGACGCCTGCGGAGCCAAAAGCGAAGCCACCATCGTGCGCTTCTACCGGCAGCTCGGGCTGAAAAGCTATAACGACCTCAAGGTCACCCTGGCGGCGGAGCTGGCCGAGAACTCCTATTACCGCACCTACGAGGACATCACCGGCCAGGACAGCCTGGACACCCTCAAGCAGAAGATATTCAACGGCGCGATCCGCGTTCTGGACGCCAACCTCTCCCTGTTGGACACCCACACCCTGGAGGCGGCCCTGACCCTCCTGGAGCAGTCCAGGCGGGTGTTCTTCCTGGGATTCGCCATCTCGGCGGCCATAGCGGACATGGCCTGCTTCAAATTCTCCAAGCTGTTGCCCAATTGCCGGTCCATTTGCGACCCCCACGTCACGGCCACCGTGCTGGCCCTGCCGCGCCCTGGGGACGTGGTCTTCGCCATCTCCCATTCCGGCGAGAGCAAGGACCTGATCATCCCGGTGCAAAAGGTCAAACCCACGGTCAAGCTCATCGCCCTGACCGGTTCGGCGGCCTCGCCCCTGGCCAAGGCCGCCGACGTGGTCATCGCCAACGTCTCCGACGAGATGACCTACCGCACGGACGCGGCCATGACCCGCATGGTCCAGATGGCCATCATCGAAACCCTGTACATCGGCATGTGCATCCGCATGGGCGACCCCGCCCTGGAAGCCTTGCAGACCGCCTATCAGGCGACGTCGTATCTGAAATTCTAAAAAAAGGAACGTATCATGAATCTGCCCGAGACCATGAGCGCCCTGAAGCTGTACGCTCCCGGCGATATCCGTTTTGAAACGGTCCCCCTGCCCGAATACAAGCCGGACGAGGTTCTGGTGGAAGTGAAGGCCTGCGGCGTCTGCGGTTCGGACATCCCGCGCCTTTTGACCCACGGCGCCCACAAGGCCGACCTCATCCCGGGGCACGAGTTCTCCGGCGTTGTCGCCGCCCTGGGGAGCGAAGTCGATACCGTCGCATTGGGCCAGCGCGTCACGGCCGCGCCGCTCATTCCCTGCATGAAATGCCAGTGGTGCGAAAAAGGCCATTACTCCCTGTGCGTGAGCTACGACTATCTCGGCTCGCGCTCCAACGGCGCCATGGCGAATTACGTGCGCGTTCCCAAGGCCAACCTCATCCCCCTGCCCGACGCGGTCTCCTTCGAGGCGGGCGCCATGACCGACCCGGCGGCCAACGCCGTCCACGCTCTGGGCAAGGCCGAGATCGGCCCGGAAAGCGTGGTCGCGGTCTTCGGCGTGGGGCCCATCGGCCTGTTCGCCGTGCAGCTGGCCAAACACCTGGGCGCCAGGACCATCATCGGCGTGGACGTGAACGCGGACAAGCTCGCCCTGGCCAAAACCGCGGGCGCCACGGATGTGGTCAACAGCCTGGAAAAAGAGCCGGCCGTCGCCGTCCGGGAGATCGCCCCGGGCGGGGCGGACGTCATCCTGGACGCGTCGGGCGCGCCCGTCGCCCAGCATCAGTGCGTGCTTTGCGCCGCCAACCACGGCGTGGTCATTTTTCTCGGCATTTCCCACGCGGGGCTCGATCTGAGCGAAAAGGCCGTGGACCGCATCCTGCGCGGCGAACTGCGCATCCAGGGCAGCTGGAACTCCTTCTCCAAGCCCTTCCCGGGCAGGGAATGGACCTCGAGCGTGGAGCTCATGGAAAAGGGCGTGTTCTGGAATCCCGCCTTCATCAGCCACAGGCTCAAACTGGAGGACGGGCCCAAGTTCTTCGCGGACCTGGCCAGGAAACGCTTCCCCTTCGACAAGATCATGTTCTTGCCCTAGCCGGGGCTTTGGGGGCGTCCCTGGTGCGCGGGCGACGGGGGATTGCGGACGCGTCTCGACGAAAGCCGCAAGCCCGGAGGAATGAAAGCCGCGTCCGAGGCCCTGCCTGGGCCAGACGGGAACCGGACGCGGCGCAGAGCCGAAGGATCGTGAAGGAAGGAGTAGCGCGTGATGGCCCGAAACGTTTTTTTGAGCATTGACCTTGGCACCCAGAGCGCCCGGGCCGGCTGTTACGACGAGACCGGCCTGCGTCTGTCCATGGCCGAGGCGGCGTACGAAACGCTGTTTCCCCAGGCGGGCTGGGCGCAGCAGCGTCCGGACCACTGGTGGCGGGCCATTTGCGCGTGCGTCCGCCAGGCGGCCGCGGCCCTGCCGGACGATTGCCGCATCGCGGCGGTCAGCGCGGGCGCCACCTCCTCCACGGTCCTGGCCATGGACGCGGCCGGGAATCCCCTGTGCGACGCCATCTTGTGGATGGACGTCAGATCGCGGGAGGAGGTCGCCCGGATCAACGCCACGGGGCACCCCATCCTGCGCTACTGCGGCGGGGGCGTGTCCGCGGAATGGATGCTGCCCAAGACCTTGTGGCTGAAAAAACACGCCCCGGACCTCTACGCCGGGGCCTACAAGATCGTGGAGGCGCTTGACTGGCTCAATTTCAAGCTGTCCGGCAAGCTCGCCGCCTCCAAGTGCAACGCCACCTGCAAATGGACCTATTCCGACGTCGAAGGCGGCTTTGTGGACGAATTTTTCAAGGAGATCGGCTTTGCCGAGTTCCGCGAGAAATGGCCCACGCAGGTGGTCCCCATGGGCGAGCCCCTGGCGCCGCTATCCCGGCAAGCCTGCAAGGAGCTGGGGATTTCCGGCGAACCGGCCCTCATCCAGGGCGGCATCGACGCCCACGTGGGCATGACCGGCCTTGGCGCCGTGGTCCCGGGGGTGCTGGCCGTCATCATGGGCACCTCCTTCGTGCATCTGGGCCTGAGCCGCGAGCGGGTCTTCATTCCCGGGCTCTGGGGGCCCTATTCCAACGCCGTGGTCCCGGACCACAGCCTGCTCGAGGGCGGACAGACCTCGGCCGGGGCCATCACCCGCTGGTTCAAGGACGTGTTCGCCAAGGACCTCGGAAACGAAGCCTACGCCAAACTGGCCGCCGAGGCCGCCGCAACCGGACCCGGCGCCGACGGGCTGATCGTTCTGGACTACTGGCAGGGCAGCCGCACCCCGGTCTGCGATCCCGACCTGCGCGGCGCCGTCTGGGGCATGGACCTGCACCATACCCGGGGACACATGTACCGGGCGGTCCTGGAATCCGTGGCCCACGGAACCCGCAACATCCTGAGCGCCTTCGCCAGGGGCGGCTACGCGGTGGACGGCATGGCCGTCTGCGGCGGGGTGGTCAAGAACCCGCTGTGGCTTTCCATCATCGCCGACGTCTGCCAGACCCCGGTGATCCTGACCAGGGACCCGGACGCCGTGCTTTTGGGCGGGGCCATGACCGGGGCGGTGGGCGTGGGCGCGCACAAAAGCTACGAGGCGGCGGCCGCGACCATGGTCCACAGGGTCAAGACCGTGCGGCCGGACCCGTCCAAGGCGGCCGTATACGACGAGGCCCACGGACGGTACCTTGCGACCTACGAGGCCCTCGGGCCGCTGATGCGCTCCATGAGGAAGGCGAGCCATGCCTGATAAGCCAGAGACGTCCGGCAAACCCGAAGCGGCCGGAACGGCCCCCGCGCCGTTCCTGGAGATGCGCGGGATCAGCAAGGCCTTTCCCGGGGTCCAGGCCCTGGACAAGGTGGATTTCGCCGTGGCCGCGGGCGAGGTCCATTGCCTGATCGGCGCCAACGGCGCGGGCAAGTCCACCCTGATGAAGATCCTTGCCGGGGTCTACGCCGCGGATTCGGGCGAAATCCTCCTGGGCGGCAAGCCCCTGCGCGCGGCGAGCCCCAGCGACAGCCTCAAGGCGGGCGTGGCGGTCATCTACCAGGAGCTTTCCCTGGTGGAGCATCTGACCGTGGCCGAAAACATTTTTCTCGGCCAATACCCCAAGCTCATGCCCGGGGTGGTGGACTGGCTGGGCATGGCCAAAAAGGCCAAGGTCATCCTGGACGGCCTGGGCGTGCGCATCGCGCCGGGCGCCGAGGTCTCGAGCCTCAGCATGGGCCACAAGCAGATCGTGGAGCTGTGCAAGGCCCTGGCGGCCGAGGCCCGGGTGGTGGTCATGGACGAGCCCTCGGCCACCTTGAGCAAGGAGGAGTTCAACGCCCTGGTCAAGGTGGTCTTCGACCTGAAGGCCCGGGGCGTGACCATCATCTACATTTCCCACCGCCTGGAGGAGCTCTTCCTGGTGGGCGATTCCGTGACCGTGCTGCGCGACGGCAAAAAGGCCTACAGCGGGCCCATCAAGTCCCTGGACATCAAGGAACTGGTGCGGCTCATGATCGGTCACGACGTGCGCTCGGGCAAGGGCTGCTCCCTGCCGCCCCTGGCGGACGCGGTCAAGATCGAGGCCAGGGGGCTCTCCAACAACGTCCTCAAGGGCGTGGACCTGGCGGTCCGGGAAGGAGAGATACTTGGGCTCTACGGCCTGGTGGGCTCGGGCCGCTCGGAAATCCTGCACGCGTTTTTCGGGTCCCAGCGGGCGTCGGGCGTCATCAAGGTAGACGGCGAGGAGGTCCGCTTGTCCTCGCCCGTGGACGCCATGCGCCTGGGGGTGGGGCTCATCCCCGAGCAGCGCAAGACGCAAGGTCTCATTTTGGGGCTGGCGGTCTGGGAAAACGCGGCCATCGCCGCCATACCGGACCTGTCCGTCAAGGGCGCGCTCATCCCCCGCAAGCTGTACGCCCTGGCCCGGTCCTTCGTTAAGCGCCTGCGCATCAAGACCCCCAGCGTCATGACCGAGGTGCGAAGCCTGTCCGGCGGTAACCAGCAGAAGGTCGTCATTGCCAAATGGCTCATGAAGAAGTCGAGCATCCTGCTTTTCGACGAACCCACCCAGGGCATCGACATCGGCGCCAAGGAGGAGGTCTACGACATCATCCGGGGGTTCGCCGGAAAGCCCGGCGCGGCCACCATCGTCGCCTCGTCCGAACTCGAGGAGCTGGAAGGCATGTGCCACCGGATATGCGTGCTCTACGAGGGGCGCGTGGCCGGGGAGTTCACGCCGCCGTTTCCAACCAAGGTGATTTTGCACACAGCCATAACCGGAGAGGCTCATGAACGCCGTTAGTCCCCCCCGCGAGTTTGCCTGGAAGGATTTCTTCCGCAAATACAATCTGCTCTTTTTCATCGCCGTGTTCACCATCGCGGCCTCGATCATCTCGCCGCGATTCCTGACCTTCCAGAATTTCGCCAACCTGCTCCAGCAGTCCTCGGTCACGGGCATCGTCACCGTGGGCATGACCCTGGTCATCCTGGTGGGCGGCATCGACCTCGGCGTGGGCTCGGTGCTGGCGCTGGCGGGCATGGTCGCCGCCGTGCTCCTGGAGGGCGGCTACGGCATCTTCCTGGCCATCGCGGCCGCATTGGCTTCGGGCGCGGTCCTGGGGCTTTTCAACGGCTACGTCAGCGCCAAGAGCGGGGTGCCCTCGTTCATCACCACGCTGGCCACCATGGTGGCCGCGCGCGGTCTGGCGCTTCTGACCACGGACGGCAGTCCGGTCTTCGATCTGCCGGAGACCTTCCAGTGGCTGGGCGCGGGCTTCATCGGCTCCATTCCGGTGAGCGGTCTTCTGTGGATCGCCATCACCGTGGTCGCGGCGCTCATGCTCAAATACACCACCTTCGGCCGGGGTCTCTACGCCGTGGGCGGCAACGACGAGGCGGCCCGGCTTTCGGGCATCCGCGTCAAGCGCAGCGTGATCCACGTATTCGTGCTTTCCGGCGTCTTGTCCGCCCTGGCGGGCGTGGTTACGGCCTCGTGGCTCACCGTGGGACAGCCCACGGCGGGCAAGGGCATGGAACTGGACGCCATTGCGGCGGCGGTGCTCGGCGGCGCGTCCCTTTCGGGCGGCAGCGGCGGAGTGATCGGCGCCTTCGGCGGGGTCTGGCTTTTGGCCATCATCACCAACATCTTCAACCTTGCGGGCTTGTCGTCGTATTACCAAATGATTTTCAAGGGGGGGATTATCGTCGCAGCCTTGATGCTCAACCAGTTTTTCAGGACGCGGGACTAGGCCGGGCGTCCGGCCCGCGCGTCCACAACCACTCACGGAGGTTTGTCATGAAAAAAGGTTTTACCCTTCTTCTGACGGCGATCGCCCTGATCGCCAGCGCCGCAACCGGTTTCGCCCAGGAAAAGATCATCGGCTTCTCCCAGGTGACCCTGGATTCGCCCTTCTACGTGGCCCTTATGGAAGCCGCCGACAAGAAAGCCAAGGAAATGGGCGCCAAGCTCATCTATGTGGACGCCCAGGGCGACATCGCCAAGCAGAACAACGACGTGCAGGATCTTCTGACCAAGGGCGTCAACGTCCTTCTGCTCAACGCCGTGAACCCCGGCGGCGTGGCTCCGGCCATCAAGGCCGCCGAGGCCGCCGGCGTGCCCGTCATCGCAGTGGACCGTCCGGCCAAGGGCAAGGTGGCCACCTTCGTCGGCCGCGACAACAAGAAGATGGGCTACGAGGCCGGTAAAGAGGCCGTGAAGCTGCTTGGCGGCGAAGGCAAGGCCAAGGGCAAGATCATCGAGATCCAGGGCGCGGCCGGCGGCAAGGTCATGATGGACCGCCGCGACGGCTTCCACCAGGCCGTGGACAAGGAACCCGGCATCGTGGTGGTGCAGAGCCCCTACTGCGAATACGTGCGCTCCAAGGCGGTCAAGGCCTTCCAGGACCTGTACGAGGCCAACCCGGACGTGGCGCTCATCTACGCGCATAACGACGACATGGCCCTCGGCGCCGCCCAGGTGCTCAAGCAGAACGGCAAGCTCGGCCAGGTCAAGATCATCGGCGTGGACGGCCTGATGCAGGCCATCAAGTCCATCCAGGACGGCACCTACGACGCTACCGTGCTGAACGACCCGGCCCTCCTAGGCGCCCTGGCCGTTGAAACCGCCATGGGCGTGCTCGACGGCAAGACCTATCCCGAGTTCATCGACGCGGGCACCGGTCTCATCACCAAGGACAACGCGGCCAAGTACGCGGACGACTCCAAGGTCTTCGCCGAAACCAAGTAACAGCCCCCCTCGCCGGTCCCGCGCCGCCCCCCCTCCAACGACCCAGGCGCGGGACCGGCTTTTTTCATCCCGGAGACGCATTATGAACAAACAGGAACTGGCCAAGTACATCGATCACACCATCCTAAAGCCCGACGCTGCGGTCGCGGCCATCGAAAAACTCTGCGACGAGGCCAAGGAACACGGCTTCGCCTCGGTCTGCGTCAATCCCATCCACGTCCCCCTGTGCGCCCGGCGTCTGGCCGGAAGCGGAGTGGACGTCTGCACGGTCATCGGCTTCCCCCTGGGCGCGAACGCCACGGCCACGAAGGCCTTCGAGGCCGCCCTGGCCGCCAGGGAAGGCGCCACGGAGCTCGACATGGTCATCAATGTGGGCGCCCTGAAGGACGGCCGCGAGGATTTCGTGGAAGCGGACATCAAGGCCGTGGTGGACGCCGTGGCCGGGGTCAATCCCAAGGCCCTGGTCAAGGTCATCATCGAGACCTGTCTTTTGACGGATGCGGAGAAAAAGGCGGCCTGTCTCGCGGCCAAGGCGGCGGGCGCCCATTTCGTCAAGACCAGCACGGGCTTCAGCTCGGGCGGCGCCACGGCGGAGGACATCGCGCTCATGCGCGCGGCCGTGGGCCCCGGCATGGGCGTGAAGGCCTCGGGCGGCATCAGGAATTACGAGCAGACCATGGCCATGATCAAGGCCGGGGCCAGCCGCATCGGCGCCAGCGCGGGCATCGCCATCGTCGAAGGAGCCTAGCGCGGCGCTTCGGTATTTAGGGTAACCAGGACGGAGCGCGCCGCATTGCCCGCGAATGGCGGGTCTTTCCCGCGAGGACGCGATGCGGGCGGCGCGCTTGCGAAACGGCCGCGCCGTCCGCCGGGAGCGGTCCCCAGGGGCGCGGCGTCCGGAAGCGCGGAGTCCTCCCCGCGTTTCCGGACGCCCATCGCTACGCGCCCGAGGTCAGCCTGACCGCCGCCTGCTGGTGGGTCTTGCAGTAGCACAGATAGTCGGCGCCAAGGCCGGTCCGGGCCAGGAATTCCTCCAGGGCCCGGTGTTCGCCGTCCTTCCAGCCCGGGTAGTTGAAATACTCGTCGAACACGATGACGCAGCCCGGGATGATCCGGTCCCGCATGGCCTCGAAAACCGTCCGGGTGGAGGAGTAGAGGTCGCAGTCCACGTGCAAAAAGACGGCCGGGCCCTGATGCTTTGCCAGAAACGGGAGCATGGTCTTGTCGAAATAGCCTTGGACCAGCCGGGCGTTTTCCCGGACCCTTGGCGGATCGGTCCGGCGGAAAGCGCCTTGCGGGTAGCCGTCGCGCCAGTCCTCGGGCAGGCCTTCGAAGGAGTCGAAGCCGAAGACGGTCCGGCCGGGCAGCCTCGCCGCGATGTGGTTCAAGGTGGCGCCCGAGGCCACGCCGAACTCGCAAACGAGCCCCTCGGGCTTCATGTCCAGAAGCGGGGCCGCGGCCTGAAGCGCGAAATCGAGAACAGCCCATTTGTCCGGCAGGGGCTTGGCGCCGGGCATGTTCTCTTCCACGAAAGCGGCGCTCGAGGCCAACGCCTGTCTTCTCCTGTAGCGCTCGATATTCTTGCTGTCTTTTGTGAGCGCTTCCTCCACAATGTCCTCGATGAGCGGACGCAGCAGACGTCGAAGCAACTGTATTCTCATGAAGCTTTCCTCGTATTTCGTCGTCGTTGAGGCCGGTTACAGAACGTCATGGCCAAGCTTACGGTAATTTACTGAAGATCACAATGGTTTCCCGTCTTGATGTCGCCCCGCAATTGATTGGGATGGCGGCTTCGGCGCCAACGGGCTCTCGCGCTTTGGAATCCCATAACGCGTTTCGTTGGTTAGGACTATGAACGAGAGGCGCCCGCAGGCTCTCGGGGAATGACGCGGCAGCCTCGTCTTGTCAGCGAAAGTCCTGGTCCATGCGGCTTCGTTGGAGGGCGAAGGGCGGGGGGCGGCCGGGGCCAGGGGCGGTAAAAAGGGGGGGACGCCAGGGTTCCCGGCGGTTCGGCGGTCTCATCCTTTGAGCGGGAAAGGCTCAATGAGCCGCTCCGGCGGCCCTGGCCGCGAATTACGCGACGGGCGGTCGTCCCGGTGGCTTTACGCGGCGGCGCGATGCGTTTTGCGCTCTTGGCGATACGTCCGCCCGGGGATGTCCGCCAGGCCCGGGCGCCGGGAGGGTGAAAGCCCGGCTGGCTTTGAAGAGGCCGCCGTTTCGGCCCCGCTGCGTTCCGGGAGCGGCCCTTATTTCTTGGTCCGGGTGGGAATGCCCGCCAGACCCAGGTGGCGGTAGATGCTCGGCACCGAGAGCCCCGAGACCCGGCTGGCCCGTAAGACGTCGTCGTCGCAGGCTTTCATGAGATCCAGGAAGTATTCCTTGTCCCGCCTGGCCTTGTACTGGGCGTAGGGCGGCGGGGCGTTTTTGGCCCGGGCGTCCCTGTCCGCCGCGGCGCCCGGGGCCGGGGACTCGTCTTCGCCGAGCACGGCCAGCCTGACGGCGGCGGGCAGATGCTTGGGGTAGAGCACGTCGTCCGCCCCGGCCTCGATCACCGCCGCCTCCATGACGTTGCTAAGCTCCCGCACGTTGCCCGGCCAGGAATAGGAGGAAAGCGCGGCCAGAAGCTGCGGAGCCGGGCGTTTTTCCGGCAGGTTGTAGCGGCGGCTGGACAGGCCGATGAAATGCCGGGCGAGCTTCGGCAGGTCCTCGCCGCGTTCGCGCAGAGGCGGCAGGTTGATCTCCAGCGTGCGCAGCCGGAAGAGCAGGTCGCTGCGGAACTCCCCGGCCCGGGCCATGGCGTCCAGATCGCGGTTGGTGGCGGCGACCAGGCGGAAATCGCTGGACAGCTCCCTGGTCGCGCCCACCGGACGGTAGCGGCGCTCCTGCAACAGACGCAGAAAGGATTTTTGCAGGGAAAGGGGCAATTCCCCGACCTCGTCCAGGAACAGCGTCCCCCCGTCGGCCTCGGTCACCAGTCCGTTGCGGTCGGCGTAGGCCCCGGTGAAGGCGCCTTTGACGTGGCCGTAGAGCGCGCTTTCCACCAGGGTTTCGCTCAGATTGGAGCAGTCCACCACCGCGAAGGGGCCGGATTTGCGGCGCCCGCTGGCGTGGATGGCCCGGGCGGCTAGTTCCTTGCCCACCCCGGTCTCGCCGGTGATGAGGGCTCCGGCCTCGCTTTCCGCCGCCTTGAGCAGGAGCTCCTTGGCCCGGCGCATGGCCGGGGAATCCCCGATGATGCCGCTTTGGTCGAGGTTCGACAGGTTGGTCCGGCCGCGCCTGCGCTCCTCGCGGTATTTGAGCGCCCCGGCCAGGGAGGCCTTGACGCTTTGGGGAGAGGCCGGTTTGCGGATGTAGTCCCAGGCGCCGCCCTCCAGGGTCTGGCGGGCGCCGTAGTTGTCCCCGAGACCCGTGATGACGATGATTTCCGGCTCCCCCCGGGAGGCGGCCAGCTCGCTCATGGCCTTCTGCCCCTCCCCGTCCGGCAGGTTCAGATCCAGATAGATCACGTCCACCCCGGTCGCGGCCAGGGCCAGGCCCTCGGCCAGACCGCCCGCCAGCGCGATGTCGTGGCCCATGTCCTCGAAACAGCGGGACAGGCTCGCGCGGATGAGTTCGTCGTCGTCGATGATGAGAATTCTGGCCATGGACGTCCCGTATCAGCGGCGCAGCCGTTGGATGTTTTCAACCAGGGTCCTGGGGGTCATGGGCTTCATGAGAAATCCGGTCACCCCGGCCTTTCGGGCCTGGGTTTCCAGCTCCGGCTCCACGTACCCCGTGCAGATGACGATTCTGGCGTCCGGATCGTGGCCAAGGATTTTCACGGCCATGTCCGTGCCGGTCATGCCGGGCATGGAGTGGTCGGCCAGCACCAGGTCGAAGCCGCCTCTGGCCCGGAAATATTCCTTGAGTCCTTCCTCGGCGCAGTCGGCCGCGGACACGGTGAAGCCCGCCTCGCGCAGAGAGCGGGACATGGCGGCCAGGGCGGCCTGATCGTCGTCCACCAAAAGCAGGCGCCCGGTTCCGCGCTCCATGGGCCGGGGTTCGGCCACGATGGCCTGGCTTGCGCGGCCGGTCAGCGGCAGGTGGGCCGTGAAGACCGCGCCCTGTCCGGGCTGGCTTTTCGCCGCGATGGCCCCGCCGCAGCCCGTGACGATGGCGTGGACCACGGCCAGTCCCATGCCCGCGCCGCCCTTGTTCTTCTTGGTGGTGAAAAAGGGTTCGAAAATGCGCTCGAGCTTGTCCGGCTCGATGCCCTGGCCCTGGTCGGCCACGCTGATGACCAGGTACTCCCCGGCGGCCATGCCCGGGTGAGGCGCCGCTTTCAGGGTTTTGTAGACGGCGTTCGTGAGGCGCACGGTCAGTTCGCCGCCCTGGGGCATGGCCTGGGCGGCGTTGCGGCACAGGTTGAGCAGAAGCTGCTGGATCTGGGCGGCGTTGGCCAGGACGCAGTCCTTTTCCGCCTCGTAGCTCGCCACAAGGCGCACGTTGGGTGGCAGGGAGGCGGAGAGCAGCTCCAGGCTCTCCCTGGCCAGGGGGATGAGCCGCAAGGGGGCGAGGCTGACGTTCTGCTGGCGGCTGTATTCCACCACCTGTTCCACCAGGTCGGCGGCCCGGTAGGCGGCCCGCAGGGCCTCGGACAGCGGGGCGGTCAGGCGCGGTTCGCCGGTCTTGCCCAGGACGTAGTCCAGGTTGAAGATGATGGGCGCCAGATTGTTGTTGAGGTCGTGGGCGATGCCCCCGGCCAGCACGCCGATGGCCCGCATCTTCTGGGCCTGGAACAGCTCCCGCTCCACGCGCTTTAATTCCGTCACGTCGATGCCGAGCTCCATGACCAGGGGTTCGCCGTTTTCGTCCTCGAAGGGATAGTCGTGGATGTGGAAGGTCCGGCCCTCGGCGTCCGTGAACTGCCAGTTCTCGGGCTCCCCGGTCTCGAAGACCCTGAAGGTGGGGCAGAAGGGACAGGGGGAGTCCCGGCCGCTGAAGACCTCGAAACAGAAACGGTCGTCGGTCTCGCCGTAGAAATTTCGTGTTTTGCGATTGGCGTAGGCCACGGTGTAGTCGCGGCGCTGCATGTAGACGAAGACCGGCAGCTCGTCGATGACGTTGAGGAAAAGGCGGCGTCCGCGTTTTTTGAGGTGCTCCTCCCGCCGCCGGACCATGCGCTCGGCCGTGAGCGCCGCCTTGAGGCGTTCCGAGGCGGGCTCCTCCCTGGCTTCGAGGATCAGGGCGCCGTCCGGTCCGTCCGGGCAGGGCAGAAGGCGCAGGGCGGCCCGGCGGTTGTCGTCGTCCATGATCTCATCCAGGGAAAAGCGGCGTTCCCGGCCCGAGCGCCGGGCGAGGTCCATTTCCCGGGCGAGCAGGGTCTTGACGTTCTGGGAGAGGGGCAGGGCGTCCAGGGGCGTTCCGGGAAGGGCCTTGGCGCCGGCCAGGAGCAGGTCGCAAAAGGGGCGGTTGGCGTGGGCGAGCAGGCCGGACGGGTCGAAAGCCGCCAGGGCGTTCAGGCTGCCCGCGGCGTAGCGTGCGAAAGTCCAGGGCATGGGCGTCCCCCCTCCGCTCCTTTTGGGACGAAATTTACATTTTTATACATTCGCGCCTTGAAAGAGAACCTAGATCAAAGCGGTCTGGAATGCAAACCGTCTCGATTCAATCTAACCAGAAAATATCATTAATGAATCATTTTTTGCTCTCAAAAAGTATATTTTCTCTTCTTTAAGAAACAATTCTTAATTCTGATAAATGAGTCGCTCGAAAGTGCGGCGTCAAGCGGATCAGAATGCGAGTATATCTGTTAACAGGCTGAATAATAAAAACTTATTTTGGTACAAACCGCTTGGTCCGGCAATTGCTATGAAAGGAGGAAATTTACAATGATGCAAAACTGGCCGGGCCACGCCCGGGCCGGGAAACAGAACCAAAAGGAATAGCCGCCATGACCATGTACCTGCCCAAAGGCAACGCCATCGACGCCATCAAGAAAACCATCCGCGACCACCATATCCATTTCGTCCGCTTCGAGCAGGCGGACCTCTACGGCGTCTCCCGAAGCAAGACCGTGCCCGTGGGCTGCTTCATGGACTACGTGGAAAACGGCCTCAATTTCTACGGCGGCCTTTTGGGGCTCGACATCCAGTCCATGGTCCCCAAAGGCACGGGCTACGCCGAAGAGGTGGCCTTCGCCGACCACTGCACGGTTCCCGACCTGTCCACCTTCACCGTGCTGCCCTGGGTCCCCAACACCGCCAACGTCACCGTGGACCCCTACTGGTACGACGGCGCTCCGGCCATGGCCTCCCCGCGTCTGCTCCTCAAAAAGATCCTGAACGAGTTCGACCAGATGGGCTATATCTGCCGCCTGGGCTACGAATTCGAATTCTACGTCCTGGACAAGAACACCAGAAAGCCCGTCTATGACGGCCAGCCCATCTTCGTCACCCTCAAGAACAATTTCGACATCGACTTCGTCTACGACCTCATGCGCAAGATGGACGAGGCCGGGGTGCGCATCATCACCCAGAACTCCGAGCACGGCCCGGGACAGCAGGAGATCAACCTCTATTACAAGGACGGCCTGGCCGCCGCGGACACCGCCTTTCTCTTCAAGATGGGGGCCAAGGAGATCGCCCTCAAGCACGGCTATCTGGCCACCTGGATGACCAAGCCCTTCATCAACTCCAGCGGTTCGGGCTCCCATTTCCACGTGAGCCTCATCGACAAGAAGACCGGCAAGAACGCCTTCGACGATCCGAGCGGCCAGTGCGGCCTGACGGAGCTTGCCCGCGACTTCCTGGCCGGCATGCTCAAGCACGCCAAGGCCAACACCGTGTTCACCGCGCCCACCATCAACTGCTACAAGCGCTACCGGGTCAATTCCTTCGCCCCCAACACCGCCACCTGGGGCATGGAGAACCGCACCGTGGGCATCCGCCTGAAGGGCTGCCGGGGCCAGAGCACCCATTTCGAGAACCGTCTGGCCTGCGGCGGAACCAACCCCTATCTCCTGGCGCTCACCACCCTGGCCGCCGGGCTCGAGGGAATCAAATCCAAACCCGCCCTGCCTGATCCGGTTTTCGACATCGCCTACGAACGCCCCGAGCTGCCCGTCCTGCCCGTGAGCCTGGAAGAGGCCATCGCGGAATTCGAAAAGGATACGGACCTGCACGCCGTGCTCGACCCGGAATTCGTCAAGCTGGTCCTGGCCGTGAAGAAATACGAGGTGGAAAACGCCAAGGCCCGCTTCCCGGACTACGGAACCCCGGAATTCAACAACCGCGTGGATCCCTGGGAATGGGACTACTACATGGAGCTCATCTAGATGGCTGGCGAAACGTTGTTCATCGATCTTGCGGGTTCGCCCTTCGAGATGGGCCTGGCCCACGGCCGGGCGGCGAAGGACCTCATCCGCGAATTCGCGGACTCCATCGCCTCGGTGCACGAGGCCAACAATCCCTGGCTCGCGGCGAAGCACGGGCAGCTCACCGCCTTTTGCCTGCGCAACCTGGGCTTTCTGGAGGAGTTCTCCCCGGATCTGGTGATGGAGATGCGCGGGGTCGCCGAGGGCGCGGGGCTGACCTTCGCGCAGGTCCTGCACCTCAACTGCTTCCTGGAGCTCGAGGACCTGCGCGCTCCCGGTCTCGGCGGCCGGGCCCTGCCCAAACAGCTCTGGGGCTGCACCACCTTCAACGTGAAGGGCGAAGCCTCCGCAGACGGCCGGGCCTACATCGGCCAGACCTACGACATGGAGAAATACTACGAGAAATTCCTGTGCCTCTTGCGCATCCGTCCCGCCAGCGGCCCGGACGCCCTGGTGGTCTCCTTCGCGGGCATTCTGGGCCTTGACGGCCTAAACGGCGCCGGGGTGGGCGCGGTCATCAACAAGGTGGCGGCCACGGACGCCAGACCCGGCGTCATCTACCCCTTCATCATGCGCAAGGCCCTTGCGGCCGAGCGCATCGGCGACGCCCTGGGCGCGGTCATCTTTTCCCCGCGCGCCACGGGCATCAACTACCAGCTGGCCGGTTCGGGCGTGGCGTTTTGCGCGGAAACCTCGGCCACGCGCTACGAGCTTCTGCCCATCGACGGAGCCATCGCCCATACCAACCACTATGTCGGCCGGGAGATGCGGGCCTTCGAGACGCCCAACTGGCTGAGCCACGGGGGCTCCATGGTCAGGAAGCAGGCGGCCGACGATTTCCTGGCCGCCCATAGGGGCGCGTTGACGCCCGGGCTTTTGAAGGAGCTGACCCGCAACCACGTGAACCATCCCCGGTGCATCTGCGCCCACGGCTTTCCCGGAGAGTCCGAAAAGACCGCCTTCCATACGGTTTTCAGCGTGGTCATGGACCCCGGGGCCGGATGGCTGGAGCTCGCGAAGGGCAATCCCTGCGAAAACGAGTACCGCCGCTTCACCCTTTAGCCCCCCTGGGGGAGGGGTCAGGCGGCCATCCCCCGGCGAATGTGTGGCCAATGGCGCGGCCGCCCCGCCCGCGCCGTCATGTTTCAGGACTCTCAACGCGTACGAGGTATGTCATGGAAGTGAAGAAGAGAAAGATCGAGGAAGCGTGCGAAGATTTTGACGCCGGGCGGATGAGCCGGCGCAAATTCCTCACCCGGTTGACCGCGTTCGGCGTGACGGCCGTCGTGGCCAACGCCATCAGCCTCTCCCCCCTGGGCGCGGTCAAGGCCTTCGCGGCCATCACCGGCCCGGAGGAGCGCGCCTGGGCCCTGGCCAAGGAAGCCGCCGCCAAGGCCGAGAAGAAGACCCTCACCCTGCTCATCCCCACGGGCTCCATCGGCAACATGACCCCGTACGTGGACAAGTGGAAGAACGAGCTCGGCATCCAGCTGGAATTCATCGAAGAGCCGGACGAGGTCGTGCACACCAAAGGCATGCAGGAAGCCGTGGCCAAGACCGGCCGCTACGACGTCATGATGCCCACGGCCATGTCCTACCCGGACTGGATCGACTCCGGAGTCATCTACGACCTGACCGGCTGGACCGACAAATACCAGCCCGATCTCTTCAACAAGGACTGGGGCGTCGTCTTCCCGGCCAGCCATCACGCCCAGCTCTATAACGGCCGCGTGGCCGGGCTTCTCAACGACGGCGACCAGATCACCCTGTTGTGCCGTTCCGACTATCTGGAAGATCCGGCCAAGCAGAAGGCCTTCGAGGACAAGTACGGCTACAAGCTGGACGTGCCCCACACCTGGAAGGAATACTACAACCTCGCCCAGTTCATGCACGATCCGGCCAAGGGCTTTTCCGGCAGCCTGGAATACCGCTCCCCGTACTACGTGAAATGGATGTTCATGCAGCGCCTGGTGTCCAAGGGCAAGCTCTACTTCGACGCGGACATGAACCCCACCTTCAACTCCGAGGAAGGCGTGGCCGCCCTGGAAGACATGCTGGCCATGAACGACTACCTGCACCCGGACGCCTTCAGCTTCACCTGGTCCTCCAACTACAACGCCTTCGGCCGGGGCGAGGGCTTCATGAACATCGTCTGGCCGTCCGGCTTCAAGTACTCCATGGCCCCGTCCACGGGCCCCGCCACCACCGGCAAGATCGCCGCCACGGTCATGCCCGCCGACTTCCTGAAAGACGGCTCCAAGCTCTACGCCGGGCTTTTCTGCTGGGGCTACGGCTACGCCGTGTCCAAGTACTCGGCCAACCCCGAGCTGGCCTACGCCTACGCCCAATGGATGACCTCGCCCACCATCTCGGCCGACGCCATCCCCTACCTCGGCGGCTACTCCGACCCCTACCGGGTCAACCACATGCTGGAGCCCACCGAGCGGCTCGTGAAGACCTACACCAAGCCCTACCTCAAGACCCTGTACGAGAACATGGTCAACACCGTGCCGGACTTCTGCCTGCCCGGCGGCTTCGAGTACCAGGACGCCCTGGACAAGCAGGTCCACGCCTGCATGACCGGCGAGAAGAAACCCAAGGAGGCCCTGGAAGCCGCCGCCCACTCCTTCGACCGCATCACCCGGCGCATCGGCAAGGACAAGGTTCGCAAATCCTGGCTGGCCCTGGCCAAGAACCTGGCCGAGCCCATCAAGAAGGCCTCGGGCGCGGACAAATGGCCCGACGCCTAGGCCCCAACCCCTGAACCGCAAGCGTCCCCCGGCCCCGGAAGCATCAGGAGCCGGGGGACGATCAAGGGATCACCGTGTTGAAAGACAGTCTCAATGCATCCTCCCCCGAAACGGCGAGCGTGACCCAAACGCCTCCCAAGGCCCCCGGGACCGGGCGCCCGGGCGCGGGCGAAAAGACCGTGGCCCGCATCCTGACCATGCCCGGCCAGCTCGTTTCCCTGCTCGTCCTGGTGGCCCCGCTTCTGGTGGCGCTCTACATGAGCTTCACGGACTGGTCGCCCACGCGGGGCTCGCTGTTCGAGGCCGAGTTCGTCGGCTTCGAGAACTACAGCGAGCTTCTCATCTGGGACACCCGCTTCGTGTACGCCGTTTTGCGCACGCTTCTCATCTCCATCGCCTGCCTGTCCCTGGAATTCACCTTCGGTCTCGGGCTGGCCGTGCTCTTCATGCGGCGTTTCCGGGGAAAATCCGTCCTGTTCTCGGCCTTTCTGACCCCCATGATGATCCTGCCCGTGGTGGTGGGCTACATCTTCTGGATGCTCTTCCAGTCGAGCGGGCCCGTGAACCAGATCATGGAATGCATCCTGGGGCCGGACGTGGCGCTCGAATGGTTCAAGAACGCCCCCCTGGCCGTGACCGCGGTCATCGTGACCGAGGTCTGGCACTGGACCCCGCTTTTCTTCCTCATTCTCCTGTCAGGGCTCAATTCCGTGCCGGAAAACCCGGTGCGCGCGGCCGTGATCCTGGGCGCGAGCCCCAGGCAGGTCTTCTGGCGGGTGATCATGCCCATGCTGAAACCCGTCATCATCGTGGCCTTCGTCATACGGGCCATGGAGATCATCAAACTTTTCGATGAAGTGTTCATGCTGACGCGCGGCGGCCCCGGCTCCTCCACCGAGACCATTAGCCTCTATATCTACAAGCTGGCCTTCAATGATTTCCAGCTGGCCTACGGCGCGGCGGCCGCCTTTCTGACCCTGATCGGCTCGCTGGTCCTCATTCACCTCATGCTCGCTCCGGTGCGCAACCAGCTTCTGGAGGCAGGCCGCTGATGCAAACGAAAAAACTCTCCCCCCTGCAGTGGGTCCTCATGCTCATGGCGCTCACCGTGACGCTCTTCCCGGTCTTCTGGATCCTCATGACCGCCATCAAGCCGCCCACGGACTGGAACGCCTCTCCGGCCATCTGGGTTCCCTCGGAACCCACCTTCGTGAACTTCAAGACGCTCTTCGATCCGGAGGCCATCCGGGAATACGGGGTGGGCGGGGTGAGCCAGTCCGCCACCAAGGCCGTGTTCGGCAGCGTGCTGGCCTCGGTCACGGCCACCTTCCTCTCGGTCCTGATCGGGCTTTTTTCGGCCATCGGCATCTCCCGTTACGGCGACGGCAACAAGGCCACTCCGCTGATCATCCTGTCCGGCCGCATGTTTCCCCCGGCCGCCATCGCCGTGCCCTTCGTCATCATCTTCTCCAATATCGGCTTGACGGACAGCTACGTGGGGCTCATCGCCATCTACGTGGCCGTGACCCTGCCCTTTTCCACCTGGATGCTCAAAAGCTTCGTGGACGACCTGCCCCGGGAGATCGAGGAGGCGGCCATGATCGACGGGCTCTCCCGCATGCGCGCCCATCTCACCGTGACCATTCCGCTCATCAAGGGCGGGCTGTTCGCCACCACCATGTTCATTTTCATCCTGAACTGGTCGGAATTCATGTTCGCCCTGGTCCTTTCCTACACCAACGTCAGCACCATTCCGGTCCAGCTGGCCAAATACGTCACCGCCACCGCCGGAACCCTCTACGGCGTCCAGGCCGCCCTGGCCGTTCTGGCCATGGTCCCCCTGGTCATCGTGGGCTACCTGATCCAGGGCCATCTGGCGCGCGGCATGACCTTCGGAGCGATCAAGCAATGAGCGCGCCCAAACTCGAACTCGTCGATCTGGTCAAGGAATACGAGGACGGCGCCGTGGTGGCCGTGGACGGGATCAACCTGTCCATCGCGCCCGGCGAGACCGTGGCCCTTCTGGGCTCCTCGGGCTGCGGCAAGTCCACCACCCTCAACATGATCGTGGGCCTGGAAACCCCCACTTCCGGGGACATCCGCATCGACGGCAAAAGCATCCTGCATCTGCCCGCCGGCAAGCGCGACGTGGGCCTGGTCTTCCAGGACTACGCGGTCTTCACCTCCATGACCGTGAAGGAGAACCTGGCTTTCGGACTCGCGGTGCGCAAGACCCCCAAGCCCGAGATCGAGCGCGTCGTGGCCGAAACGGCGGAGCTTCTGGGCATGAGCGACCGGCTGAACGCCAAGGCGCGGGAACTGGGCGGCTCGGAGCTGCAGCGGGTGGCCATCGGCCGAACCCTGGCCACGCGCCCGTCCATCCTTCTTCTGGATGAGCCGCTTTCCAACCTGGAGGCCGAGGCCCGCCTGGCCATGCGCCGGGAGCTCCGGCGCCTGCAGGCCGAGACCGGTCTGACCATCATCTACGTCACCCACGACCAGATCGAGGCTCTGTCCCTGGCGGACCGGATCGCGGTCATGAATGCGGGCAAGATCCTCCAGGCCGAGGAGACCACGAGCATCTGCGAGCGGCCGGACCATGTCTTCGTGGCGGGCTTTCTGGGCTCGCCGCCCATGAACCTGGTGCGCGGGGAGGTGTCGCGCTGCGGGGAGACCGCTTCCTTTTCCAAGGAAGGCTTCGCCCTGGACCTGCCCCCCGGGGCGCATCTCGAACCCGGACGCTACGCGTTGGGGCTGCGGCCGGAAGCCCTGCGCCTGGTCCCGGCGGACGGCGCGCCCTTGTCCGGGGTGGTCAGTCTGGTGGAAACGCGCGGGAGCGAGGCCGTGGTCACCGTGGAAGCCGGGCCGGTCAGGCTGAACGTCATCGCGCCCGCGCACGGCAGACCCGCGGAAGGGGAAAACGTGGGCGTGGATATCGAAGCCGGATCGCTGGTCTTTTTCGGAGGAGACAGCAACCGCAGAATCGAGGCCTATCCGGCCGGGAGGACGTTGTGACGCAAGGTCTGCCGAAAATGGGGGACATGCCCGTCCTCATCGTGGACAATATCTCCAAGAGCTTCCGGGGACGAGCGGCGCTCACGGCCGAAAGCTTCGCCGCCCCGGAGGCCTCCTTCACGGTGGTCCTGGGTCCGGCGGGCGCGGGCAAGACCACCACGCTGCGCATCATCGCCGGGCTCGACCGGCCGGATTCCGGCCGGGTGGTCCTGCGGGGCCGGGACATGGGCGGGCTGGAGCCCAAGGACCGGGACATCGCCATGATTCTCGACAACCTGGCGCTGTATCCCAACAAGACCGGCTTCGAGAACATCGCCAACCCCCTGCGGGTGCGCGGCCGGGACAAGAAAGAGATCGAAACCCGGGTGGCCGAAATCGCCCATACCTTGAAGATCGCGCATACCCTGAAGCGCCTGCCCAAGACCATGAGCGGCGGCGAGCGTCAGCGCATCGCGCTCGGCCGGGCGCTCATCAGGAGACCGAGCCTCTTTCTCCTGGACGAACCCCTCTCCAGCCTGGACGCCAAGCTGCGCATCGAACTGCGCGCGGAGCTCAGGCGCCTGCAACGCGAGCGGGGCAGCACCTTTCTCATGGCCACCCCGGATTTCAACGAGGCCATGGCCATCGCGGACACGGTCATCATGCTGCGAAAGGGCCGGGTGGTTCAGATCGCCACGCCCCAGGAGCTGTACGACCAGCCCGTGGACCGCGAAGCCGCGCTTTTCGTGGGCGCGCCGCTCATCAACCTGGTTCCGGCCAGGATGGGCGGCGGTTCCGGCGCCCCGGCCATCCTGACGGCCGGGGGAAGCCTGGCCATGCCGGAGGCGTTCGCAACGCTGCCGCTCGCCCCGGACGTCCCGTTCGAGCTCGGCGTCCGTCCCGAGAATCTGGCCCTGGCCTCGCCCGAGAGCGCGCCCATTCGCGGGGAGCTGACGGACATCGAGCCCCTTGGCCTCAAGGCGGCCTTGACCGTGAGGAACGAGGCCTGCGAACTGCGGGCGCTGACCACGGGCGCCGAGGCCCGGACCGTGCGCATCGGACAGGCCGTGGGGCTTGCCGTGCGCGACGCCGGGACCCTGACCGCCTTCGACGCCCAAAGCGGACGCAACCTGGGCCACGCCCCGGGGTTGTAGGAAAAAGCGAAGCCGGACAGTCATGGGAACGCCGCCGAACGCGCATCAGGCC
This sequence comes from uncultured Desulfovibrionaceae bacterium, assembly GCA_937934715.1. GTDB lineage: Bacteria > Desulfobacterota > Desulfovibrionia > Desulfovibrionales > Desulfovibrionaceae > CALGYO01. The sequence continues at coordinate 32,681 of CALGYO010000167.1, forward strand.
GGGGAGGACGAGGCCGCTTTCGCCGTTTTCGCCCCGGCCGGGGCCGCGCCCGCCGCATCGCCCCTCGCGCCGGGCTCAGCGCGGCCCGGGGCGCGCGGCGGCCGGTCCTGTCCGGAATGTCTTGAGGAACGCATGATCAATCTCTTCGTCACCTACCGGTGCAACCTGTCCTGTTCCTACTGTTTCGCCAAGGACTTGCAGGCGGATTTTCCCGAGGACATGAGCCTCAAGCGTTTCGAGCGCCTGCTCGACTGGATGCGCCCGGCCCCGCCTTCGGCCGTGGGCCTGATCGGGGGCGAACCCACCCTGCATCCCCATCTCGTCGCCATGCTCGCGCGCTTGGCCGAGGAGAACATCCCGGCGGTGATTTTCACCAACGGGCTTTTCCCCGAAGGCCTGGCCGAACGCCTGGCGCCGCTTGCGGCCAATTTCGTGGTCAACGCCAACGATCCGGCGGCGTATCCCCCGGCCCTGGCGACGCGACTCGCCGCCAACCTGGAACGGCTGCGGGACCTGGAGGCGAACCTGGTGTTTTCGAAGAATTTCCACAAGGGCGGCCTGGACTACGGCTACCTGCTCGAGGCGCTCGACCGTTACGGGGCGAGAGCCGTGCGCTACGACATTTCCCGGCCGTCGGGCTCCGGGAAAAACGAGCATTTCACCCAGGAGGACACCCGGGAGATCATGGCCCACGTGGCCGGATTCGTGAAGGCCTGCGAGGAGAAGGGCGTGCGCACGGGTCTTGATTGCAGCGTGCGGCTGTGCGACCTTCGCGACGACGACAGGCGCTACCTTGAACGGGCGTCCATGAAATTTTCCGGGGTCTGCCACCCCTCCATGGACATCCACCCCGATCTCAGCGCCTCGTACTGCCTGCCCATGCGGGACGTGCGCGTTCCCGACGTGACCGCCTTCGCCAACCAGGAGGCGCTCATGTGGCATTTCGCCAAGCTCGCCCGGCCCATCCGCCAGGCGAACGTGGGCGCGGACTGCCTGGAGTGCAAGGATTTCATGCGGCGCTGCCAGGGGGGCTGCATGGCCCTGCGCCGGGCTTCGGCCCGGGGCGCGGACCGGGCCGGACAGGCTTCGGACATGTTGGAGGCCCAGGGATCATGAGCGGCAAGCGCGTCTTTTTCACCACCTGCACCAGGGATTGTCCCAACGCCTGCGGCCTGGCGGCCCAGGTGGAGGACGGGCGGCTGACCCGCCTTTCCGGCCACCCCGATCATCCCCTCACCCGGGGGGTGGCCTGCGTCAAGGCGGCGCGCTACGTGAAGCGCGTCTACGACCCGGAACGCGTGACCCATCCCCTCATCCGCCGGGAAAGCGGCTGGGAGCGCGCCACGTGGGACGAGGCCCTGGATCTCGTGGCCGAACGCCTGAAAACGACCATCGCCGAGTCCGGCGCCGAGGCCGTGCTCTATTACCAGGGCTACGGCGAACGCACCGGGCTCAAGCTCCTCAACAAATATTTCTTCAATCTTCTGGGCGGGGTCACCTTCACCCGGGGCTCTCTGTGCGGCGGGTGCGGCCAGGCTTCCCAGAATCTCGATTTCGGCGTGCGGGTCTCCCACGATCCCCTGGATCACGAGAACAGCAAAGCCATGATCCTCTGGGCCAGGAATCCGGTCTCCACCAACATCAGCCTGACAGGCGTCGCCCGGCGCATCCGGGCGAAAGGCGGCAAGGTCCTCTTGATCGACCCGGCCAGGAGCAAGTCCTTCGCCATCGCGGACCATCACATCGCCCCCATCCCCGGCGGCGACGTCTTCCTGGCCATGGCCGCCGCCAAGCTGATCCTGGCGGCCGGGGCCGAGGACCGGGATTTTCTCGAAACCCGCAGCGTGGGCGCGGGGGAATATCTGGACATCCTGGCGCGCTACGAGGTGGACGACCTGTGCGCCCGGGCCGGGGTGACGCGCGAGGACGCCGGGCTTCTGGCGGACATCCTCATGACCATGCGCCCGGCCTCCATCCTCCTGGGCTGGGGGCTGCACCGCCGGGAGTACGCCCATCTTTCCATCCGGGCCATCGACGCCCTGGGGGCCATCGCCGGGATCATCGGCGTTTCCGGCGGCGGGGTGAGCCAGGGTTTCGAGGAATACGGCCCCTACGACCAGTCCCTGTGGGGCGACGGCCTCAACCCGCCCCGGCGGGCGCTGCTTCTGCCGCGCATCGGCCGGGAGATCCTCGAGGCGGACAATCCCAAGATCCGCATGATCTACGTGACCGCCGCCAACCCCGTGTGCATGGCCCCCAACTCGGCCAAGGTGGCCGAGGCCTTCAAGGCCGCCGAGTTCGTTGTCTATTCCGGCCATTTTCTCGACGACACGGCGGAGCTGGCCCACGTGTTTTTGCCCGCCACCACCTTTCTGGAGGAGGACGACGTCACGGCCTCCTACGGCCACAACTACCTGGGGCCGGTCAACAGGGCCATCGAGCCCGTGGGCCAGTGCAAATCCGAATTCCGCATGTTCTACGAACTGGCCTCGCGTTTTCCCATCGCGGACACATTCCGGAAAAGCGAAGACGAGTGGCTGTACGACCTGTGCGCCCCGGCCAGGGCCCAGGGCTGCGACATGGAGCGCCTGAAGCGCGAGGCTTTTCGCCTCGACGCCCCCATGGTTCCCTACGCGGACGGGAAATTCGACACCCCGTCCGGCAAATTCCAGTTCATGACCCGCTTCGACCCGGACGAGATCGCCGGAACGAGCGAGGACTATCCCTATCGCTTTTTGAGCATCGCCGCCCACGGCTACATCTGTTCCGAGCGCAACATGGCCGGACACGATCCCCTGCCCGAGGCCTTCATGGCGCCCGAAGAGGCCGCGCGGCGCGGACTGGCCGACGGCGCCCACGTGCTGCTCGAAAGCCTGGCCGGACGCTGCCGCGCCGTCCTGCGCACGGCCGCCGGGCAGCGGGCCGACGTGATCGTGGCCGAGCGGGGAGGCTGGATCAAGGCGGGCCACGGGCTCAACCTGCTCACCCGGGATATCCCGAGCGTGGTCGGCAATGGAACGCCCTATTACGAGACCGCCATTCGCGTTTCCCTGTGCCCGGACGACGGCCTGACCGGGGCGCGCGTACTCCTCGCGCAACATACCGACCGTTCCCCGGGAGGCGAGTTCCGCAAGGAGATCGAGCGATGCGGCGCGGTCATCACCACGATCCGGCCGGACCTTGGCGAGGCGGTTCCCTCCTCCCCGGAGGATTTCGACGCCCTGCTGGTTCTCGGCGGCCCGCAGCATGCCTACGACGACGCGGGCTGGCCGCATTTTCAGCCCCTCATGGCCCTCATGCGGGACTTCGAGGCGGCGGGCAAGCCCGTGGCGGGCATCTGTCTGGGCGGCCAGCTCCTGGCCCGGGCCCACGGCGCCCGGGTGTGGAGCATGGGCGCGCTGGAATTCGGCTTCACCGCATTGACCCTCACCCCGCAAGGACAGGCGGACCCGGTGGTGGGCGCCGCGGGATTTTTGCCGAAGCTTATGGAATTTCACGAGGACGCCTTCGCCTTTCCCGAAGGCGCGGTCCCCCTGGTCAGGGGGACGCTTTGTCCGGCCCAGTGCTTCCGGGCGGGCAGGGCTTCCTACGGCTTCCAGTTCCACCTGGAGGTGGACGCGGCCATCATGACCAAATGGATCACCCAGTTTCGAAGCGGCGCCTTCGAGGCCTACGCCGGGTACAAGGACATGTACCCGGACGCCTATTTCGAGGAGCTGGCCGCCGATCTGCCCGTTTTGCTGTCCCGGTCCCGGGAATTCTGCGCGGGCGCGGCCCGGCGCTGGCTGTCCCTGGTCCGGCGGGGGTAGGCCGGGGCGTCCTTCGCAACCCCGCAACCCCGCGCCGCCCATTGCCCCGCGTCGTCTCGCCGTCCCGTCACATGGACGGCCCCCCTCCTTTTTGCTATTCGTAGGGTCTCGCCGGGACGGCGTAAGCGCCGAGGCGAAAGGGGGGACGCCATCATGACCGGAAAAGCCAAGGCCATTTGCCGGGTCTGCGGGCCCGGGGGCTGGAAATTGTGCGTGGACGAGCTTTCGGGCGCCCTGGACCGCCTGGAAACCACCGGGCCGGACATGGCGCCCATGGCCCCGGATCAGGCCTTTTCCGCGTTCAAGACCATGGCTGAGGACATCCGGGAACAGGGCCGGGTGATCTATCTGGTTGGCAACGGGGCCAGCGCCTCCATGGCCAGCCATTTCTCCGCGGACCTCGCCAAGAACGCCCATCTGCACACCCAGGTGTTCACCGACATTTCCCTGATCACGGCCGTGGCCAACGATTTGTGCTATGCCGAGGTGTTCGTGGAGCCGCTCAAGCGGCGCATGCGCCAGGGCGATCTGCTGGTGTGCATATCGAGCTCAGGCAATTCGCCCAACGTGGTGAATGCGGCGGCCTACGCCAAGGCCCACGGCGGCCTTGTGGCCTCGCTCACGGGCATGAAGCCGGACAACGCGCTCAGGCGCATCGGGGATCTCAATTTCTGGGTTCCGGCGGATTCCTACGGCCTGGCCGAAACCGCCCACGCCGCCATCCTGCACTACTGGATGGACGCGGTTTCCCTGGAAGACTGACGGGTCCGGTTTTTTACGCGCCCAAGCCTTCCCGGCGCCTCCCGTCCGGGGCCGCTTCAGGCGCTCTCGCGGTCCGGCCGGCCCGTTCAAGCAACAAAGCCAGCCCCGCGCGTATGAAGCCGCGCGCCGGACGGGCTTTTTTCGCGCCTTGCCTTCGGCCCGTTCGAGGCCGATGCGCGATTCTCCGGCAGTCCGCCGCTGCTCGACCCAGCATCTCCCACGGATTGAAATGAGTATGGGGTTCCGGGGGGCGCCAGCCCCCTGTCCGCCAGCGGCCTTATTTCCAATCCCTTGCGCATCAGTCTCCTTTGCGGCGGGCTGGGCGAAGGGCGTTCTCGACACGCGAGGCGGCTCCTGTCCGGGGCCGCCTTCTTCATTTGCGGATTGTTCCTGTTGTGCGTGAGATGTTCCTTGAAAAAGTACGTGTTTCCAGTTTGTTGCCATCCTTGCGAACAGATTGAAGGGGATGCGCGATTCTCCGGAGGTCCGCCGGCCCCTCGCCGCTTGTCCGTAAGGCCGTGAAAAAATGGCGGGGCTCCAAGGGGCGGCGGCCCCCCAGCCGCCCCTCGGGCGCCTCCCATCCGTCTCGCGGCCGCCAGAGCCTCTTTTCAACCGATTCCAGTGGACGGGCCGTCCGTATCGTCAGGGCGCGGGACGCGGAGAACGCCGGGGCCTGGAAGCGCCGCCGCGCCGGGCGCTCCAGCCTGTTTGCCGCCGGAGCGCGCCATCGCCCGGCTCCTTTGCGATGGCTGCGTCCGTAGCGCCGCGTTTCGCCAAAGCCGCCGCATGTCCCCGGATGTTCGTTGCCTGTCGATATCTTCCCGCATCATTCCGGATGGTTGGCCTTGTTGGCGACAAGGGAACTCCTCTTGGCCCGGGGACGCGTCCGGGCAAGCGTCCCGGCGCGCGGGGTCCTTGGCTGGCGTCTGGGCAAGCGGGAGCGAAGACGTGCGTGAAATGTCGCTTCTTTAAGCATGGTATTTCAAACGGTTGCCTGAGGAAGGAACAGGGCGTTCCTTTCCCGGCGCGCGGGTCGCGGGGCGGGCGCGGTTTCCGGAATGTCCCCGTCGCTTTTGTGTTCGTAAAAAAGGGCATGATTTCGGAGTACTAGCGGGAAAAGGAACGGATGTTCCCATGCGAAGGCAACGAAAGCCGCAAGCAGGGCCGGGACCGGTTGGGGATTGGCCTCAAGGGGACCGGGGCGCGCAGCCCGCCGGAGACGCGCGCCCGAAGCGCATGCGGCCCATGGCCTCATGACGCCCGGCCGGCAACCGCTCCATACAATCAAACGCAAGTCCGAAGTGGTCCGGGATGGTTGGTTTTCATCCGGCGCGGACCACGAAGCGCCCGCGTCCCTGGATGGAAAGAGGCTTTCCCGCCGGGGGCTACTGGAGAAGAAGGTTCACGGAGGGGATCGCCGGGGCGGCTTTATCCGCGCGGGAGACCTTCACGTAGTCGATGTCCATGAAGTACGTCGCGTTTTGGGCGGAGGACGCCGCCGGGGCCAGCGAGGCGTCATAGGCCGTGGACCAGTTCGCATCCGGCGCCCACAGCGAAAGGCGCAGCTTCATGTTCTGATCGGGCGTCACTGCGGTTTCCTCATGCGCCGTGACGCCGTTGATCTCCCAACGCACGCCTTTTTGATCCCAGTACATCCGAAGCGTCGTCCATTCCGAAATATCCAGGCCCGCCACCGTGGGGTTGGCGTCGGCGTGATGGACGCCGTCGTTTTCCTCGTACCCGGTTTGCCAGTCGTTCCAGGACGAAAGAAGGGCCTGATCGTTTTCCTGGCTGGTCAGGAATTCGTAGTCGATCTCGTCGGCTGCGCCGTCGTACTCTTCGTACAAAAAAAACGCCGCCACCTGGCCCGGCGCGGCGGCGTTGACCACGCGCAACCGCGCTTCGCACACGATCCCTTCCTCGCGCGAGAACGACGCGTCGCTGTAGATCTCCGTCCCCAAAAGCTTCGTCCCCGCGCTTGCGGGATTGTAGGTCTCCAGGGCGAATCGGGCGAACGTGGTCGAGCCCTCCGTTTCCATGCCCGGGGAAAGGCCGAAACCGGTCCGCCCCAGATTCCACGTGGCCACTTCCCACAAGGACATGTCCAGGCCGCCGCCGGAAAAATCGTCGAACAAGAGGACGTCCTGCGCATACGCGCCGCTTGACAGGCGCAGAATCAAGCCAGCGGCCAGGAGGCATGCGGCAAACAGGCGGCGCGGGGGCAAGCAACGGGCGTTCCGGAGCCGGACGGGCTGGGGCTGGCCAACAGACGGCATGCCAGGGGCGAGCTTCATGGAAAAAAAATACCGGCCAGCGGATGTGAAGGCAAGGCATACATGAAGCGGAGCGCGCCGTGACCGGATGCGCCGCGGCGCTCCGCTCAACGAAGAAGGGGCTTCGAAGGGCGATGGCCCGGTTTTGGCCCAACGTCTCCTTCCCGGCGCATTGTTTAAGAACCGGCGCGATGCGCGGCGAACCCGGCCTCCTGGGAGAATCGCCGGACACGAAGAGCATGCGGCCGGGCGCGGCTGGTCGCGCCGGATTTTCCGGTTCCGTCGCATCCCGGGGCGTGGGACGCGGCCGGGGCGGATCGCCCGGAGCGAACAAACCGGGGCGCATCAACCTGAGTGAATCGGCCGGAGTGAATCAATCGGTGTGAATGGGCCGGAGTGAATGGGCCGGGCGCCGGAACGAACAGGCCGTCGCTTGCCTGTTCCTTGTTTTCTCTTTGAAAATTGAACGGATAGGCTTGGATGGAACAACGCGCGTCGCCGCTTGGAACAGGCGGCGATGCGAGAATCGGTTCTTCCCCGCGTCGCGCGGGCGCCCGGCAAAACACGGTTCGCGGGGACGGCGCCCGGGAGGGATGAGGCCTTTTGCGCGTCTGGGGTCGTACGGGCGGCTTGTCCGGATCAGGCGGGGCGCAAGCGCGGCTGGAGAGGGAAGCGCGCCGTGACGGTTCCGGGGGGCGCCCCCCATGCGCGGACGAACGGACGCCGGAAATGCCGCGCGGCCCGCATGGCGGGGTCAGGGAATCCACGCGGCGCGTTTCCTCGGCGGCCCCACGCGGGGGCGGGGAAGGGCAAGGCGTCGCGGGGCCGTCCCGGGCGGGTTCAGGCCGTCCCCTGCGCCTTGGGCCGCCGGGCCAGGCGCCAGGCCGCATAGGCCCGCAAATCGCCCGTTTCCCGGTAGCCTTGCTCGAAACGCTCCGCCAGGGCGGCCAGCGCGGGCCCCTCGCCCAGGACCAAGGCTCCCTGCATGTCCGGCGTGATGGGCGGGCTCCAGGGGGCGCGCTCGCCGGATTCCGGCGACTTCGCCAGGACCTTCGCCGCAAGCTGCTCCACGAGGCGCTCCGGGGGCGGCGGGGCGTCCCGGGCCTCGTTGGCGGCGGCTTTTCCGGCCCGGGCGCCGAAGACCAGACAGGCCAGGACCATGGCCCCGCCGATGCGGTCCGCGCCGTGCATGCCCGTGGCGCATTCCCCGGCGGCGTAAAGCCCCGGCGTCGTGGTCCGGCCGCGCCCGTCGATGCGGGCGCCGCCGTTTCCCGCGTGGGCCAGGGGGGCGATGCGCGCGAGCCGCCCATCGGATTCGCGGATGCGGATCGTCCCGTCCGGGCCCAGGCGGGCCAGGAGATGGCGGTCCAGGGCGGCGTCCGGGAGGCTGTGGGACAGGGGGCAATGGGTCATGCGCGCGGGCGTCAGGGCCGCGAGTTCACGGGGCAAGGCCTCCTCCCGGCCGTCCGGGCCCATGAGCCGGACCCCGTCCCCGGCCAGCCGGGAAAAGGGGAAGAAGCCGCCCGAGGGGACCTCGGACCACATGAATTGCAGGAAGCGTTCGTTTTCCATGTCCGCCCCGGCCAGGGCGAGCAGGGCGTGTCCCTCGCCCCGGTTGCCCGCGCCCGAGCCGCACAGGGTGAAGAGCCGGGCCGGTCCGCCCATGGCCGCGATCACGGTCCTGGCGCGGATGATGCGCGCCGCGCCGCTTCCGGTTTCCCGGAAAACCGCCCCCAGAATCCGCCCGGAATCGTGGCTCGAGTCCGGGCTGGTCAGAAGGCCAAGGGTCCGCAGGCCCGGAAGAAGGACAACGCCCAGAGCCGAGACCTTGTTGCGCATGTGCGCGAAGACTTGAGGCAAATCGTCGAAAACCACCGCGCCCCGGCGGCCGGGCAGAAAGCAGGAGGAGCGCCGGAGGAGTCCGCCTTGCCCGTCCTGGAGAAAATGGATCCCAAGGGCGGCGAGCTCCTCGAAACGTTCGGGGGCGTCTTCGGCCAGAGCCCTGACGAGATTCGGATCGGCGCGGCCCGGCGCGGCCAGACGCAGGACGTCGGCCGCCAGCCGTTCGCCAAGGGTTTCATCGGGCGCCTCCGGGTAGGCCAGATGCGGCAGGAAAAGTCCGAGTTGGCCGTTGGGATTGGCGAAGGAGGAGCCCGAAGGACCGTTTCCGGCCCAGGCGACGGCCACGCGCAGGTTGGGCCGGGTCGCGGCGGCGGCCCAGGCGGCGCGCAGACCGGCCAGTCCGGCGCCGAGAATCAGGACGTCCGCGTCCTGGACGGTCACGTGGGACATGTCGCCTCCTGGCGGAAAAACGGGGATGGGGCCGTCATCAGGAGCGGCGCGCCGCCATATCCGCCGGGCTTATTTCGAGACCGCCGCCTTCCGGGGGGCGCCGTCGCCCTCGCCGCGCCTTGCGTCCGCGCAACGTTGGGCGTTTCCGGCGGGCGCGACCTTGTCCCAGGCGAAGGGCTCCTCAAAGGACACGGCCACGGTCAGGACCGTTCCGGCGGCCTCGTCCCAGCGCAACGGAGAAACCCCGTCTCCCGGGCATTTGACCGAGAGATCCGCCGGGGTGAGGACGTGGCCGGGCGGCAGGTCCCGGGCGAACACGATGCTCTTGCGCAGTTTTTTCGCGGCCGCCTCCTCGTCCGGGGAAAGGGCCTTGTCCATGGGCCGCAGGGCCAGTTCCGTCTCGCGGATCATCCCGCACAGCCGGGAGAAGGCTTCGGGCGCGAGGGAGGCCGCGTGATCCGTGCCGGGCAGCCCGCAATCCAGGGTGAAATGGCGCTCCACCACGCAGGCCCCGAGCGCCGCGGCGGCCACGCTCGGTCCGAGCCCCCGCTCGTGGCCGGAATAACCCACGGGCAAGCCGTAGCGCTTGCGCAGAAGGGCCATGAGCGGCAATCCGATGCGCTCCTCGGGGCAGGGGTAGACGCTGTTGCAATGCAGCAGGACCAGATCGTCGTGATAGCCGCTCAGGATGTCCACGGCCGCGTCGATCTCGGCGAGACCGCTCATGCCCGTGGACATGATGATGGGCAGCTCCATGGCGCCCGCCTGGCGCAAGAGCGGCACGCAGACCATGTCCGCCGAGCTGATTTTCAGAAGCTCCACCCCGAGCCGCCCCATCTCTTCCAGGCTGACCCGGTCCCAGGCCGAGGCGAAAAAGACCAGGCCCAGCTCCTCGGCCAGGGCCTTGCAGGCGGCCATGGCCGTCATGTCGAGCTCCAGGGCCTTGCGGTGCTCCCCGTAGGTGGGGCCGAAGCTGTTCTTCCCCGGATAGGGGGCGTTGCGGCCCTCTTGCGTGAGCAGGCTTTCCGCGTGGCGCTTCTGGAGCTTCACCGCGTCGGCCCCGCAGCGGGCGGCCTCGCGGATCATGGTCAGGGCCATGTCCGGGCTGCCCTGGTGGTTGTTGCAAAGCTCCGCCACGATGAAGCAGGGGGCGCCGTGGCCGATGACGCGGCCGGAGCGAAGGCGAATGGCGTTTTTCATAGGCATACGATGACAAGGCCCTTGCGTTCGGCCACCGGGGCGATCTGGCGGCGGATTTCGTCCTGAAAGCCGAAGGAGGCGACCACCACGGCCTGGCAGTCGGTTTCGTCCAGGTCGCCGGGGGGCCGGACGATCTGGCCGTGGAAGAGCGCGCCGTGTTTTTTCACGTCGTTGTCGAACAGGGCCACGATGTCGAAGGAGGAGCCGCGCAGGGCGGAAAGGGCCACCTCGCAGGTTTCCGAGGCGCCGAACAGCGCCAGCCGGGTGACGCCCCGCTCCTCCAGGCCGCGCAGCTTGTCGAGGACCATGCCCTTTAAGGCCGAGTAGAGCCGGACCAGCTCGGCGGCGTAGGCGGCGAACATGGAGCGCCGGGCGGTCTCGCCCGCCTCGGTCAGCTCGTAGCGGTAGGATTTGCTGTTTTCCGGGACGAACCGCAAAAGCCCCTCCCGCTGCATCTCCCGCAGGTAGCCGTTGACCATGGCCCCGGAAAGGAAGCTGCGCTGGCCGAGCTCCTGCTGGGACAGGCCGCTGTCCAGGGACAGGGCCTCCAGGATGGACAGGACCCGGGCTTCGCGGCTGGGTTTGACGTATTTTCGGTCGTGGATGATCATAACGGATTTATTTTGTTCGTGATTGTCTTGCCTGGATATGGCCCCGCCCCAGGCGCCGGGCCGCGCGGCCGCATCCTTTGGAGTTTTTTCCGTCCGGCGCCTCCCTTTGCGGGGCGGCGATTGGTCCCACCCTAAGATATTCGGGCCGGGTTATCCAGCGATCATTCACTGAACGAACAATTATTCGGCCATGCAGCGGGAAGCTTTCGCCTCCAGGGAAATCCCTCAAGGACCGAAGGCTTGCGCGGGCCCGGGAAAGGACCGGGGGGCGCGGCTTTGGCCAGGGGCGGTCCGAACGCCGGAATGCGTCGCCGGACATGGCGGCCGGGATGCGGCGAACGTCGCCAGGCTCCCCTGGCCGCCTTGTCATGGGCCGGGGAACGGCAGACCTCGTCTGTGACGGGTCGGGTTAGGCGGGGCCGGGCCGCTATGCGCCGGGCCGCTATGCGTCGGGCTGCGCGGAGCCGGGCTGCGCGGGGCCGGGGCGGCCGCGCCTGGGCGCGCGGTCAGTCCCGGGCGGGACGGGCCGTTTCGCCGCGCAAGGCCCGGATGCGCGCCAGGACCGGAGGGTGGCCGTGGCGCAGGGCTACGTGCAGGGGGTGCGGGGTCAGGTTGGAGGCGTTGATCGCGGACAGGACGACCAGGGCCGAGGCCAGGGCCTCGGGGTCGCCGGTGGTTTCGGCGGCGAAGGCGTCGGCCTGGAATTCGTGGCGCCGGGACAAGGCGTTCACCGCCAGGGACAGGATCAGGGCGGCGGGCTGGAAGATCAGCAGGAAGAGCGACAATCCGGCTGCCACGGACATGCTGGCCACCCCGCAGGCCGCGTACAGGCCCGGGGAGGTCAGGAACAGGGAGAAGAGGAAGAGCAGGGCGCCGGTTTGCAGGATGGCCACGGCCAGCCCCTTCTTGACGTGTCCGAGCCGGGCGTGTCCGGCCTCGTGGGCCAGAACCGCCGCCACCTGGCGGGGCGTCGATTTCTCGATGAGGGTGTCGTAGAGGCTGATGCGTTTTTTCGCCCCGAACCCGGTGAAAAAGGCGTTGGCCTTGCTGGTGCGTTTGGAGCCGTCCATGACGAAGATGCCGGAAAGGGACATGTTCTGGGAGGCGGCGTAGGCTTCCAGCCGCTCGCGCAGCTCGCCTTCAGGCAGGGGCGTGAAGGCGTTGAAAAGGGGCAGGATCAGGGTCGGGGCCAGGTACTGGATGGCGAAAAGCAGGACCGAGACCGCGATCCAGGCGTAGACCCAGGCCCATGCGCCGAAGCGCTCGAAGAAAAAGAGGACCGCGCCGGCCAAAAGGCCGCCGATGACCGCGCCCAGGACAAGCCCCTTGAGCTTGTCCGCGACGAAAAGCCCGGGCGTGGTCCGGTTGAAGCCGAAACGCTCCTCGATGACGAAGGTGCGGTAGACGGAAAAGGGCGTGGCGAAAAGGTCGGCCGCAAGCCCCAGGGCGAGCAGATAGATCACGCCCGTGGCCAGGGACGGAAGGCCCAGGGACCGGGCGGCCTGGTCGAAGACGCCGAAGCCTCCGGCCAGGATGAAGAGGGTAAGCGCCAGGGTGGAGAGCCCGTCCTGGAGGATGTCCAGTTTCGCCTGGGCCTTGGCGTAGCGGATGGTTCGGCCGTAGGTTTCGCCGTCGATGGCCCCGGCGAACTCCTTCGGAGGCTGGGGCCGCATGGCCCGCATGTTGAGCAGCGTGGCCGTCAGGTCCAGGAGCCAGCCCAGGATCAGGACGGCCAGGATGAAGACGAGATAGGGATTCATGGCGCCGTGAATGCGGAGCGGTCTCTAGAGCCGGTCCATGGGGATGTTGGCGTAGGCCTCGTCGAAATCCTCGTCCATGTCCTTGACGAAGTCGGTCAGCGCGTACCGGGCGCCGCAGGCCGGGCATTGCAGGTAGGCCGTCAGACAGGAACGCGACAGGGTGAGGGCGCCGCCGCAACGGGCGCATTTGGATTTGCCGGTCTTCGGAGAAAAGGAAACGCCGAATCTGGAAAACGCCGTCATGAAGCCGTCCTTGCGATTAGAGGATGTCCGCGCCGCTTAGAATCATCACCAGGCGCTTGTACATGTCCATGTCGAAGGCTCCCGTCATGTCGTCGCGCATGATCTTGAGCGCCTCGAAAGGGGTGACCGCCTCGGCGTAGGGCCTGCGGGTGGTCAGGGCGTCGTACACGTCGGCCACGGCCACGGCGCGCACATGGGTGGGGATGCTGTCTCCGGCGACGCCGCCGGGGTAGCCCGAGCCGTCCATGCGCTCATGATGGAGCAGGATGGCGCTTAAGGCCATCTGGGTGAGCGGCAGTCCCATGCACATGGCCACGCCCTTGACCGGATGGGTGTTCACGATAGCCCGCTCTTCCGGGGTGAGCGGGCCGGGCTTGGCCAGGATGTCCCGGCTGATGGCCCGCTTGCCCAGATCGTGCATCAGGGCGCCGATGCCGCTTTGCACGATGTCGTATTCGTCCATGCGCAGGCTTTGCAGGATGGCCGTGGAATAGACGAAGACCTGCACGCTGTGGGTATAGACGGAATAGTCGTGGGAGACCAGGGAGGCCACCTGCTTGAGGGAGGCGTCCAGCGAGAGGAATTCCACGCTTTTCTGGGCGAAGGCCGCGATGCGGGCGTATTCGCGCTTGCCCATGCCCGCGGGCAGTCGGTTTTCGAACACCTCTTTGACCACCGAGACCGAGGCCGCGTAGAAAATCCGGGACCGGTCCTCCAGGGGAAAGGCGTCGTCCATGAGGATGACGGGCAGGTTGCGCTCCACGTAGCGGTCGAAACTGGCCCGCTGGGCGGTCTTCACGTAGACCCGGGCCACCCCGTACTCGTGGAGCTTGCGGCGATGGCGGTCGGTGAACTGCTCGTTCTCGCCGGCGTAAAGCACGTACTGCCCGGCCTGCTTGATGAAGACCTTGAACTTCCCCAGGGTCTTGGGAAAGATCATCAGCGGCGAGATGGCGAAAAAGTCGGAATCCTTGCTGGCGTCCGCGTCCGACTGGCTCACGCCGTATCTCCATGAGGGGCCGGATCGCCCTGGGGTTTGGGCGCGGGAGCTTCGGCCCTGGCCAGGCTCATGAGCCCGTCCGGGCCCGGAGCCGCCCGCAGGATGAAATCCACGGCGTCGAGATCGAGACACATGGCGAAATCCGCTTCGGGGACGATGGCCGTTTCCCCGAAAAAGATGGAGGCGCTGTCGGTGTGGCGCAAAAAGCCCGCGATGGCGGAAAAGACGTTGGGAACGTCCTCCAGTTCGTTTTTCAGATACATGGCGCACAGATCGTCCTCGGGCGCGGGGGCTTCCCCGGCCTTGCCCATGGCCACGATGGAGACCTCGGGCGGATTTTCGGCCAACAGATATCTGGCCGTGGCGCCCATGTTCAAAAACGAGCAGAAAAGAACCTCGTCCGCCCCGGCGGCGAGCGCGGCCGCAAGGCCCCGGGTCCCGGCCGATGTGGCGTGGATCAGGGTTTTTCCCGCGAGATCCGCCTCCGCGATATCGGACGGCGAGTTGCCGAAGTCGAAGCCTTCGGGCTTAAGCGCCTCGCGTTCCCCGGCCAGGATCCAGTCCGGATGCCCGGCTTTGAGGGCGAAGGCCTCCTCCAGGGTCGCCACGGGGATGATGCGCGCAGCGCCGCCGGCCATGGCCCGGCAGGCCAGCGAGGCCGCCCGGAACACGTCGATGATCACGGCCGTTCCCCTGGCCCGGGCCGCCCCGTCCAGATACTTCATGAGAAAGATGCGCATGCGTCCTCCTGAAAAGGCGAATACCAGTCCGGCACGGGTTTGAAAAGCGTTCGCCGATAGGGGGGATGGGCTTGCCGTTTGGCCCGGCCGGGCGTATTTCATGAGCATGAACGCGCCTGACCGGGCGCAGGAAGGCAAACGCATGATCGATCGAACCGCGCTTTTCCCCCAGAGCATGGATTTCATCCCCATGCTTGACAAGACGGACGATCTTGTGGAACGCGGGCTCGCCTCGGCTCAAAACCGCTGGGAGGCGGGATTCGCCGCGAGAAACGGCGTGGCCCAGCCAAAGCCCTCGGCCGTCCCCGAGCGGACGGAAGGGACGATTGCGGACAGCCTGGCCTGATCCTTCGGTTCCAACATTCCTTCATTCGGAGCAACGCTTCATGGGTAACGCCGTAGATTGGCGCGCGCAGCGCGACAAGGTTCTGGCTTCGGCCAAACGCATCGTGATCAAGGTGGGCAGCGCCGTTCTGGCTGACCGTAAAAAAGGCGTGAACGCCGCCGTGGTGGCGGGACTGGCCTCCCAGTTCGCGGACCTAGCCGCCTCGGGCCGCCAGCTGGTGGTGGTTTCCAGCGGCGCCGTGGCCGCCGGACGCGAGGCCATCGCCCAGGGCTACGACCCCTCCTCCGTGCCCCATCGCCAGGCCGCCTCGGCCATCGGCCAAAGCCGCCTCATGCACGCCTACGACCTGGAGCTGGAAAAGCGCGGTCTGGCCGCCGCCCAGGTCCTTCTCACCCGGGACGACCTGGAATCGCGCGAGCGCTACCTGAACCTCAGGAACACCCTGAACGCCCTGCTGGATCTCGGGGCCGTGCCCATCATCAACGAGAACGACTCCGTGGCCGTGCAGGAGCTGGTCTACGGGGACAACGACTGCCTGGCGAGCCTCTTGGTGGGCGTGACCGGGGCGGAGCTCATGGTCAACCTGACCTCGGCCCGGGGGGTGTTCGCCGAGAACCCGGACGCCAACCCCGAGGCCGCGCGCATCCCCTGCGTGGACAATATCGGCGGGCTGGAACTCGATTCCATGTGCGGCGGCAAGACCCTGCTCGGCACGGGAGGCATGTATTCCAAGCTTCTGGCCGCCAAGCGGGCCGCGCATCTGGGCGTGCCCACGCTCATCCTGTGCGGCAAGGAGCCCGAGTCCCTGGGCCGGGCCTTCGCCGGGGGCGACGAGGGCACCTGGGTCTGCCCCGAGGAGCGCAGCATGTCCAGCCGCAAATACTGGCTGGCCTACAACCTGGAGCCCAAGGGCTCCGTGGTGGTGGACGCGGGCGCGGCCCGGGCGCTGACCATGAACGGCAGGAGCCTCTTGCCGGCGGGCATCGTGGACGTGACCGGGGATTTTTTGGTGGGCGATCCGGTGCGCATCATGATGGCCGAAGGCAAGACCGTGGGCGTGGGGCTTAGCAACTACTGCGCCCCGGACCTGCGCAAGATCATGGGGCTTAAAAGCGCCAACATCGGCCAGGTCCTGGGCCAGGTCTCCTTTCCCGAAGCCATCCACCGGGATAACATGGTCCTGGACAACGGCGACTGATTTTTCACCAGACGAAGCGCAAGCAAGGGCCCTGGAACGCCTCCGTTCCAGGGCCCTTGCGTCTTGGCCGGGTTCGTTCGCCCGGCCGGCGTTCTCCATGGGGGATGCCCCTTCCTCGCAATGCGCGCCGTCTTTTCGGAACGGGCCGCCGGGCGCAAAAAAAAACGGTCCCGCGCGCGTCGCGACGCGCGCGGGACCGGCTGTATGCGAAAACGCCGGGCCCGGGCCTTGTCAGCGGCCCGCGCCGCCCTTGCGCCGTGCGTCCTGGACCAGGGAGGGCACGTCCAGAATGAGGGACATGGTGCCGTCGCCGTTTATGGTGGCCCCGGAGATGCCTTCCACATTGCCGATGTAGGCGCCCAGGCTCTTGATGACGGTCTGCTGCTGGCCGATGACCTCGTCCACCGCGATGCCCGTGCGGCCGGACTCGTGGCGGGTGACCACCACCTGTTCGATGGCCGGTCGGGCGCCCTCCAGGACAAAGGCCTCCCGAAGCCTGATATAGGGCACGATCTCCCCGCGCAGATGGATGGAGCGCTTGCGGCTGGCGTCTTCCGCCTCGCCCGCCTGCAACTCCACGCATTCCTCCACCACGGACAGGGGGATGATGTAATGCTCGCCCGCGGTCATGACCTGCAAGCCGTCGATGATGGCCAGGGTCAGCGGCAGCTTGATGGTGATTTCCGTTCCCTCGCCCAGGCGGCTCGATACGTCGATCTTGCCGCGCAGGGCGTCCATGCTGCGCTTGACCACGTCCATGCCCACGCCCCGGCCGGAAATGTTGGTGATCTTTTCCGCCGTGGAGAAACCGGGCAGGAAGATGAGGTTGAAGATTTCGCTCTCGGTCAGCTTGGCGTCCGTGCTGATCAGGCCTTTTTCCAGGGCTTTTCTCCGGATGGCCTCCGGGTTCATGCCCCTGCCGTCGTCCGTGATGCGCAGGAGCACCTCGCCTCCGGCGTGGCGGGCGGAGAGCGTGATGCGCCCGGAGGGCGGCTTGCCCGAAGCCATGCGCTCGCCCGGGGATTCGACGCCGTGGTCGATGCTGTTGCGCAAAAGATGGACCAGGGGGTCGTTCAGCTGTTCGATCACGGTCTTGTCCAGCTCGGTTTCCCCGCCGTCGGTGACCAGTTCGATCTGTTTTTGCATTTCCGAGGACAGGTCGCGCACCAGGCGCCGGAAGCGGCTGAAGGTGGTGCCGATGGGCAGCATGCGGATGCTTAAGGTGTTGTCCCGCAGTTCGTTGGACAGCCGTTCGATTTCCTCGGCCACCCCGGTCAGGGCGGCGTGGTTGATCTGGCCGGAAAGCTGGGTGAGCCGGGCCTGGGCGATGACCAGTTCGCCCACCAGGTTGACCAGTTCGTCGAGCTTGCCCGCGTCCACCCGCAGGCTCTGGGCGGTTTCGGTTTTGACCTGGGCGCGCCGTGCGGCCTGGGGCGCCTTGTCCGCGCTGTTTTGTTCCTCGGTTTGGGCCGCTTCCTCGGCGCGGACCGGCTCTTCCGGTCTGGGCGCGGGCCTGGGCGCGGGCTCGGGCGGGGCGGGCTTGGCGGGCGTCGCGGCCGGCGGATTCGGGCGGGCGCTCCGCGCTTCCCGCGCGGGCTGTTCCGGCTGGATTTGTTGCGCTTTCGGGGCTTCCGAAGGTGCGGGCGCGGGGGCGGCGTCCGGCGCGCTTTCGCCGGGCGTCCGGGGCGCCGGTCTCTGGGGCTGGGACTCGATGGAGAGTTCCTGCGGGTTTTCCAGGAAAAGAAACAGGTCGTTGACGTCGTCTTCCGGGCGCAGTGGGGCGAAATCGATCGTGAAGCGCGCGTAGCAGGCCGAAGGATCGAGATCGCGCGGGTCCGGCAGGCCGGAAAGGTCGGCCCTGGTCCGGCATTCGCCCAGGCTCTCCAATTGCTCCAAAAGCTCCAGGGGGTCCGGTCCGTCCAGGCGGGCGGGCCCCGAGGGGGCGTAGATCAGGCGATGGAAGCGCTGGTCCGGGTTTGGGGAGGACGTCCCGGGCCTGTTCGCGCGGGCCGGTTCGGGCGGGGAGAGGATGTCGCGAAAGGCCTGGATCACGTCCTTTGCGCCGGCGGCGTCGGGGTCGGCGCCTTCGCGCAGCATGGCGCCGATGCGGTCCTTGGCGGCGAATCCGGCGTCGAGCAGGGGCTTGTCCACCCGGCGGGCCCCGTTTCTGATCAGATCGAAAGCGGATTCCATCTCATGGGCCAGGGCCACCACGTTGTCCACGCCGAACATGTCGCAGGCGCCCTTTAAGGTGTGCACGGCTCTGAACACCCGGTTGACCAGCTCCAGGTCGTCCGGCGTTTTTTCCAGTTCAAGCAAGGAGACGTCCAGCTCGGCGAGGGTCTCGTCAACCTCCTCTTTGAACAGGTCTTTGGTTTCTTGTTCCATGGACCGTGGCTCCTTGGGTCTTTCGAATCCGGCGCGCGCGTCTCGAAAGGGCGCGGCCGCCTTACATGAGAGGGTTGGCGAACAAGCCGTCCGGAACGCCCGCCCCGGCCAGGGCTCCGGGCGTGAATCCGGCGCGCGCGGCGGCCTGGGACGCGAGCTTGGCGCCCTGGCCGGACAGGGTCAGCTTGGCGTCCTGGCGGGCGAAACCCGCTCCGGCGGCGGCGAGGATCTGTAAAAGCCGCAACGGGACGCTCGTAAGTTCAGGCATGTCGAGGACGGCGTTCGCGCCTTTGTCCAGGCATTGGATCAGGGCGGCCAGCAGGTTGCGGCAGCCCTGCGCGTCCGCCTGGCCCGCCAGGGCGAGTCGGACGGTTCCGTCTTCGATCCGGGCCGCGACGCGGTCCACGGGCGTCCAGACGGGTTCCGGCGGCGCTTCGGCGGCGTCTTCCCCGGCGAGCTTGTCCAGATCGATCAGTTCGATGCGTTTGGAGTCGATGGCGAACAGGTAGCTGATGACGTCGGGCTCCACGATGGTGGCGAAGAGCACGTAGAAGGGAATGGCGTTGGTCAGGGGGCCGCTTAAGTCGCCCACGGCCTCGATGTCCATCTTGCAGTCGATGATGAGTCCGCTGGACTCCATGGCCGCGATGACGTCCAGGGGGGTCTTGCCCCGGGCCTGCACGTCGTGGATGAGATCGTATTTGACCAGATAGAGCAGCTTGCCGCCCTTCAGGGACTGGCGCAGGTTGAACAGGTCCTCCACGAAGATGGGATCATGGCCCGGCAGGCTTATGGTCACCGGCGCGTCGATGGATTCCTGTTCCTCCTCGGGAGCGCTTTCCCGGGTCAGCCCGGAAAGCTCCTCGAGCACGGCGGAAATGTCCCGCCCGTCGCTTTCCACGCCCTGTTCCACCAGGGAGAGCAACAGGTCGAAGCCCGCGAGCAGGGCGTTGATCAGACGCTTGGAAATGGCCAGTTCCTGGTTTCTGGCCAGATGCAGGAGATTTTCCAGCTTGTGGGCCAGGTCCCTGACGTTTCTCAGGTTCAGGAAGCCCGCTCCGCCCTTGATGGAGTGGGCGGCGCGAAAGACCTTGTTGATCAGCTCCTCGTCCGAGCCGTCCCGCTCGAGATCCATGAGGCTGGTCTCGATGTCGGCCAGGTGGTCCCTGGTGTCCTCGATGAACATGTGAAGGATGTCGTCCTCGACGCAATCCATATCCTGCTCCGGCCGGCGGCGGTTAGTCCGGGATGTTCGGCGTCGCGCATTCTCTCGCCCGGTCGTCGATGGCTCCGGGCAGGGCGTCCGTCCCTGGCCGTTCTCGTGACGAATGCGCGCGCATCGTGAAGCGGGACGCCCTAGTCGCTGATGATGAAATGCTTGTCCAGGCGCATGGTGCGAAAAAGCGACAGGATGTCCTTGCTCGGCCGCAACAGGCGGAGTTTTTCCCCTTTTTTCCCCAGGGAGTTGTGGGCGGCGATGAGCAGCCCGATGCCCATGGAGTCGATCATGGCGGCGCCGGAAAGGTCGATGGCCAGGGGGCCCTCGGCGTCGTTGAGCGCTTTTTGCATCAGGGCCTTGAGATCCTCGACCACCGAGGCAACGATGTCCCCCTCGGGCTTGATGATGGTAAGGCCGTCGGATTTGATGATTTCAAACATGTCTCGTTCCCTCGCGTTGGTCGTATCGTCAGGATCATTGGCGCTTGCGGCGGCGGCCGGCGAGGCCTGAAGCCGTTTCACGATGGTGACGCAATTCCCGGAGGCGTTATAGGAAACGCCGTCCGAATAGAGTCGCAGAATCATGAGGCCCCGTCCGCTGGTCTCGTCCGCCTCGGGCTCGGCGTCCATGCGTTTGGTCCAGTCGAAGCCGGGTCCGTCGTCGGAAACCGTGACGCGTACGGTCTCGTCGTCCAGCATGAACCGGCTGATCACGGTCTTGTCCCGCGCCTTGCCGCAACCGTGGACCACGGCGTTGATGAGCGCTTCGCGCAACAGCAGCTTGAAATCGAATTCCCGGTCGCCGGCCAGGCGTCCGGAGACGAAGCGCATGGCCTCGTCAACGATGCGGTCCACGTTTTCCAGCGTGGCCGGGCTGCTTATTTCGAGACGGTCGCCTTCCTGAACCATGTTGAGCATATTCATGGCCGCCGTCAAATTTCAAGGCCGAGCAGGACCACGTCGTCCTGCGGTTTTTCGGCGCCCAGCATGCCGCTTATGATGGCGTCGAGCGCCGCGCCCAGAGGCAGGGCGCGCGTGCTGGAACACAGTTCGCCCAGGGACGCCAGTCCCGCGCTCCGGGAGGCCCCTTTCGGGCCGAAGCGCTCGATCAGCCCGTCCGTATACAGGAACATCCTGTCGCCCGGGGCCGCGTCGCGCTGGATCTGGCCCGGCTGGATGGCGGGAAAGACGCCCAGGATGTCTCCTTCGCTTTCAAGCGTCTCCGCCCGCCCGTCCGCATGGACCAGGATCGCGGGCGGATGTCCGGCGTTGATCACCCGGATGCGCATGCGCCTGCGGTTCACGCAGACCAGGGCGGCGGTCAGGTGGGTCCCGTCCGTGAACAGGGTGGAGAGCACCCCGTTGATGTTCTTGATGGTTTCAAGGGGGGTGTACAGCGGCCCGGAATTCTGCCGGACCAGGGCCTTGAGCGAGGACGTGGCGAAGGAGGCCTTGAGGTCGTGGCCGCTGATGTCCGCCACGAAATAGCCGATTTCCGTTTCCGTGTTGTGGAAGACGTCGTAGAAATCCCCGCCGGCTTCGAGAACCGTGGCGTAGCGGATGTCGAAGCGGGCTTCCGGCAAGTCCGCGGGCTTGATCAGGATGGACTTCTGGGCCTCGCGGATCTGTTCGAGTTTGGCGGCCTGCTCCTGGATGAGAGACTTGTGGGCCCAGGTGAGCCGGATGTGCAGCTTGACCCGGGCCAGCACCTCCACCAGGGCGAAGGGCTTGGTGATGTAGTCCACGGCCCCGAGCTTGAGCCCGCGCACCTTGGCCTCCACGTCGGCCAGGCCCGAAATGAAGATGATGGGGATTTCCGAGGTGGCGGGATCGGCCAGGAGCTGCTCGCAGGTGTCGAAGCCGGACTCCCCAGGCATCATGATGTCGAGAATGATCAGGTCCGGGCGGCGGGAGGCCGCCAGCCTGCGGCCCTCGGCGCCGTTGCTGGCGGAGAAGGTGCGAAACCCCGCCTCGTTCAACATCCTTTCCAAGATGGCGATGTTCATGATCTCGTCATCGACGATGAGAATGCAAGGGGTCTGATTCATGAGCGGAAACATCGGGTTCGGGTTCATAAAACGCAAGGCTGATTCGCCGCTTCGAAAAAATAACACGCCCGAAGAGGGTTTGCCATAATTAAATCCCGGTTGTCCCGGTCGCAGGATTGGCTATTGCGGCGCGTCCATTTTCTCATTATGACCGTTAGCCGGACACAAGGCCCGGGCGAGCGTCGCCGGGCCCCCGTAAAAGACAAGCCGGAGCGTTTTTCGACCATGCAGGGCATCAAGGATAAATGTTTGGCCTTTTTAAGCGCCCGCCGCCAGGAGGCGGCCGTGCTGCTCATCTGGGTGGTCAGCCTGTTGCCCGCGCTCATCGTTTCCGTGCGCAAGGGCGACCCCCTCATGGCCACCATGGTCGTCCTGTTCATCCAGTTCCTGGCTTCGTTCGGCTCCATCACGCTGTTCGGCGTCATCACCCAGATCGTGGGCTACAAATACATCGAGTCCGTCAGGGTCCACGACAAAATGATGGACGGCCTGTTCTACGGCTTCCACGTGGGCATGGTCATCTGGGTGCTCTACGGCTTCTATCACATCCTGTTCGGCCGCAAGATCATCGGCGAGGTGAACGAGCTGGTGGCCTTTTTCGGCATCACCTGCATCTTAAGCTGCGTCATCGGCATCATCCTGGGCTTTCTGGCCGGGAAATACGCCGACTCCGGCGCCAAGAAAAACATCCTGGACTGATTTCGGGAAAGGCCGCGTTCCGGCCTGGTCCGCCCTCAGACGCCGGTTTCGCCCTCCGGGGCGAAAGCCCGGAGGATTTCTTCGGAATCGCGTTCGGCGCGCTCCACGGCCAGGGTAAGCGCCCAGGCCGGGATGTCGAGGACGTCCCAGGCGGCGGCCCGCAGGGGGGGGGTGAAGAACTCGCCGCTCGAACCGATGCGTATGGCGTTGGCGGCCACGTCCGCCACGTGCGTCACGGCCGCGCCCTTGTCCGCGATGGCCCGGTCGGGGTCGTGGTGGCCCTGGACCGCCTGGATCAGGGATTCAGGGAAATTCCATTGGCGCAGGAGCCTGCCCGCCAACAGGGCGTGGTCCCAGCCGAGAAGGGCCAGCTCCGCGTCGCGCAGCAGGCAGTTCTCCCGCCGGGCCTTGCGCAGGGTCCGGGCCGCCAGGGCCGGAAGATTCTTGTACATGACCAGCCTGCCCACGTCGTGCAACAGCCCGGACGCGAAATACCGTTCCGAATCTCCGAACCCCGCCGCCTCGGCCAGGGAGGCCGCCGCCACCGCGCACGAAATGCTGTGTTTCCACATGGAGCGCACGTCGATGAGCCCGGCCGGAAGGTCCTTGAACAGGGACAGGACGGAAACGCCCAGAGCCAGGGTGGTCAGCTGCCTGCCGCCCACGATGGTCACGGCCCGGCTCAGGTATTCCACCTTGGAGGGCAGGCCGAAAAAGGCGCTGTTGACGATTTTCAGCAGCTTGACCGCAAGGCTCGGGTCCTTGCTGATGACCGCCGCCGCCTGCTCCGGGGTGCTGTGGGGGTTGTTGACCACTTCGCTGATGCGCACGAACACGTCGGGCAGGGAGACGA
This sequence comes from uncultured Desulfovibrionaceae bacterium, assembly GCA_937934715.1. Classification (GTDB taxonomy): domain Bacteria; phylum Desulfobacterota; class Desulfovibrionia; order Desulfovibrionales; family Desulfovibrionaceae; genus CALGYO01. Next base: position 56,121 of record CALGYO010000167.1, read on the forward strand.
GCTTGAGGTCCGCCTGAAGCAGGGCGCCGGTATCGGGCGCCGGGGAGGATTCGTCGCCCTCCGGCGCGTCCGGGAGGGGGACGCGCTGGCAATCCGTGAGATCGGCGCTTTGGAGTTGGCGCATCCTGGAAGCCGTTCTCGGGACGCACAGGTCGAACAGGGCGCGGACGGGCTCCAGGGAAAAGTCGCAAAAGGCGAACCGCGTGAGCAGATAGTCCCGGGCGGGCTCAAGCCAGACGTCCGCTTCCCGGGCGCCGGCCGGGTCCTCGGGTTCCTCGGCGGGACAGACGGCGGCCTCGCGCACGCCGGAGTATTCGAGAACGTCCAGATGGCGCTCCGTCAGGGTGGCGCCCTTGGGCAGGACGATCTGGCCGTCAGGACGCAGCACATCCTCGGCCAGGATCATGCCCGGGGCCAGTTCGGAGACGATACGCTTTTTGCTCATGTGAAATCGTTGTGGTTTCCCGCATCGAACGGGGGCGATGGCGCCGTCGCGCCATCTGAATAGGATAGGATTTGGCCGCTCCTGTCAAGGCCATTGGCCGTCCAATCAGACGGAGGGCGGCGTCGGGACGTCCGCCGCGGACGAGGCTTTGGCCGGGAGAGCGACGCGGGAGGGCGCGACGTCCGCGCCCTGCGCGCATGGGCATGGGCCTGTGAAACGGGAGAGCGCCCCGGGAAGGCTTTCCCTCAAGCGCCCCGCGTCGTCACGCGGCGCCGCGCGCGTTCGTGAAAACAGGAAGGACGCGGTGGCAGACGCGGTCGAGCAGGGCCGCGTCGTGGCTTACGACCAGCATGCCGAGGCCCCGGTCCCTGGCCTGATCCAGGGCGGTTCTCCAGATGGCCGCCTGGGTGGCGGCGTCCAGCATGGCCGTCATCTCGTCGGCGGCCAGATAGCGGGCGTCCGGCCCGAGGGCCCGGGCCAGGCAGATGCGCTGCAGCTCGCCGCCGGAGAGTTCGTGGGGAAAGCGGTCGAGCCAGGCCGGTTCGATGCGCAGGGCCGAAAGCAGTCCGGCGTCCGGCGTGAAGGCTTCCCGAATGGTCGCGCCCGTCTTCCAGCGGGGATTGACCGCCAGCTCCGGCCGCTGGAACAGGAGCTGGGCGCTCCGGAAGCCCGGCTCGTCCGGGGCCTGGCCGTCCACGGTCACCCGGCCCTCCACGGGCTTCAGATAGCCGCACAGGATCTTGGCCAGGGTGGTCTTTCCCCGGCCGCTCGGCCCGGGCAGGCCGAGAATCTCCCCCGGCTTCAGGGTGAAGGAGAGATGGCGGAAGAGCCAGGGGGATTTGGGGGAATGCCTGAAGCCCAGGTTCGTGACCACGACCCCTTCGCCCTTGACCGCCGGGGGAGACGGCCGGCCGCCGTTTCCCCCGGTCTCGCGGTCCGCCCGGCCGGGAACGGCGTCCAGAAAGGCGTTTTGGGGCAGGCATTCGCGCAGCAGCCTGGAATAGGGATGCTTCAGGCCGTTGTCGCGGCCAAAGGCCGCGGGCGGGGCGAATTCCAGGATGGACCCGCCGTGGAACACGGCCACCCGGTCGGCGCTTTGCAAGACCGAGGGGATGTCGTGGGTGATGCAGATGACGGCCTTGCCCGCGTCCGCCAGCTGGCGCAGACTGCGCACGGTTTCGGCGGCCGCCTCGGGATCCAGCCCGGCCGTGGGCTCGTCGGCGATGATCAGCCTAGCCCGTCCGGCCGTGGCGGCGGCCGTGAGCGCCCGCCGCAGCATGCCCCCGGAGAGTTCGAACGGGAAAAGCCGCATGTTCTCCCTGGTCAGGCCGTAGCGGAAAAATGCCTCGTCCCTGGCGCGTTCCGCCTCTTTTTTGGACAAGCCGGACAGCCGGGCGGCCCGGGCCGCCTGGACGCCCACCCGGCGCAGGGGATTCAGGTAGGCGGCGGATTGGGGAATGAGCGCCATGGCCCGGCCGCGCAGCAGGGCCTGGCGCCCTGGGGTAAGGGGTTCGCCCTCGAAGAGCATCTCCCCGGACACGGCGGCGCTGGACGGCAGGAGCCCCATGAGCGCGTGGGCCAGAAGACTTTTGCCCGCTCCGCTTTCCCCGGCCACGGCCAGAAATTCCCCGGGAGAGAGCGTCAGGTCGATCCCGCGCAGGGCGGGCGTCAGGCCGCGCGAACAGGAAAAGCCCGGGGTTTGTCCGCCGTAGCGGGAAAAGGAGACGCACAGATTCGCGACGCGCAGCATCAGCTACTCCTGACGGGTTTTGGGGTCGAGCAGGACGCGCAACGACGCGCCGAGCTGGTCGAAGACCATGACCAGACAGACCAGGGCCAGCCCGGGAATGACCGCCAGCCACCAGTAGCCTGTGGAAAGATGACGCATGGATTCGGCCAGGAGCACGCCGATGGACGGGTCGTGGGGCGACAGGCCGAAACCCAGGAAGGTCAGCCCGGCGGCGTGCATGATGGCGTGGGGGAACAGGAGCAAAAGCCCCACCGCGAACTGGGGCAGGACGTGGGGGGGCATGTGCCGGGCGGCGATGAAGGCGCGGCCGCGTCCGAGCGCCTTGGAAACGGCCACGAAATCGGAATGCTTGAGCTGCATGACCTCGGCCCGGATGATCCTGGCCAGCCTCGGCCAGTGGGAGACGGCCACCGCGATGATCACCCCCTGGCGTCCGCCCCCCAGGGCGAAGGAGACCAGGATGAGGAGCACCAGATGCGGCATGGACATGACGAGGTCCACCGCGCCGTTGACCAGCGCGTCGGCCTTGCCGCCCCAGATCCCGGCGGCCGCGCCCAGGATGAGGGAGATGACCGCGCTCGACCCGGCGGCCGCGAGCCCGACGCCGAGACTCACCCGAAGGCCCAGTACGACCCGGGTGAACATGTCGCGGCCGAGCCAGTCCGTGCCGAAGGGATGGGCGAAGCAGGGCGGGGTTTTCCGGGCCGGAAGGTTGGTGGCGAGCCCCGAATCCCCGAGGCAGGCGGCCAGGACGCACAGCCCGGCCACAAGGCCCGCGCAGGCCGCCGCCGTGAGAATGCGCCGCCGTCTCCTGGGCGTGGCGGACCGCGCCGCCGTTTCCGCAAACGATTCGTCAAGCAGAGTTTCGCTCACGCCGTCGCCTCCCCGGCCCGGATCCTCGGGTCCACCGCGAAATAGAGCGCATCCGCGATCATGTTGCCCGCGCACACGAAAAGCGCGCTGAAAATGGCCACGCCGAGCAGAAGCGGGATGTCCCCCCGAAGCCCGGCCTCCACCGTGGCCTTGCCCAGGCCCGGGTAGGAAAAAACCTGTTCCGCCAGGACCGAGCCGCCGAAAAGCTCGCCCAGGGAGGCGAACTGCACGGTCAGGGCGGGAAGCGCCGTGGCCCGCAGCGCATGTCCCGTGACGAAGCCCCAGCGGGTTTCGCCCATGGCCTTGGCGTACAGGGCGTACTCGCTCTGCATGACGTCCAGCATCTTTTCCCGCACGTGCAGGGTGATTTGCGCCACGCCGATCACGGACAGGGTCAGGGCGGGCAGGATGAGATGGTGGATGCGCTGCCCCAGCCCCACGTTCTCGGCGGTCAGCCCCGGGGGCGCGGCGCAGCAGATGGGCGTCCAGCCGAGGGACACGGAAAATATCGAGAGCAGCACGAGCCCGATCCAGAAGGCCGGGGTGGAGGCCAGGACGTAGGCGTAGAGCCTGGTCGCCCGGTCGAACGGGCTGTCCCGGAAAAGTCCGGCGAAAATCCCCAGAGCGTAGCCGAGAAGGCCCGACAGGGTCCAGGCGCAGCCCATGAGCCACAACGAGGTCCTGAAGCGTTTGGCGATGACCTGGCTGACCGGCTCGTTGTAGATGAGGGACTGGCCGAAATCCCCGGAAAGCAGGTTCCCCGCCCATTTGGCGAACCGGACCAGGGGCGGCTGATGAAGGCCCCAGCGCTCGGCGATCAGTTCGCGCTGCCCGGGGCCGATGGTCAGGATGCGCGGCCCCATGTAGGCGTCCACCGGATCGATGGGCGAGAAGCTGGCCAGGGTGAAGGACAAGGCCGCCACCGCCGCCAGGATGGTGGCGGTCCTGGCCAGCCGCGCGCCGAAAAAGCGTAGAAAAAGAGGCATGGATTTCTCCCTGTGAGCGCGCCCGTCCCTCCCCGCGTCGAGAGACGGGGAGGGACGGGCGCGGGCGGACCGCGTTATTTACAGGTCCATTTCCACTGGGCGATGTTGGCCGTGATGGGCCAGCCGTGGCCGTGGGGCTCCATCTGGGAAACGCCCACGTCCAGGCATTCGTTCACGAAGTAGGTATGGTTCAGGTTGACCATCCAGGCCCAGGCGGCGTCGCCGGGGATGGCGAAGCCGTTCTTCCCGTCCCACTGGGCCAGCTTCCACTCGGCCAGGGAAGTCTCGAAATCGGGCGCGGCCAGCGCCTTGTCGAAATGGGCGTCCACGGCGGGGTTGGAATAAAAGCCCGCGTTGTAGGAGCCGGGTTCGGGGACGGGCGCGTAATAGAGGCGCAGCATCTCGCGGGGGCTGTGGTCGCCGAAACCGTAGACCACCACGTCCTCGTGGCAGAGCTGTTGCTTGATCTCGTCCCAGCTGTGTCCCTCCACCACGGCCTTGATCCCGACGGGGGCCAGCATGTCGGCCACGGCCAGGGCCAGTCCCTGACGCAGGCTGTCCTTGGCGTTGTAGACGATGGTGAATTCGGCCTTTTTCCCGTCCTTTTCCAGGACGCCGTCTCCGTCGGCGTCCTTCCAGCCGCCTTCCGCCAGAATGGCCTTGGCCTTTTCGGGGTCCGCGTCCTTGATGCGGATGGCAGGATTGTCCCAGGGCGTGTCGTCGGCCACGCCGTAGGCCGGGGAGCCGAAGCCCTCGAGCACGCCCTCCACCAGGGCCTTGCGGTCGATGGCGTAGTTCACGGCCTTGCGGATGGCGGCGTCCGAGGTGACGTCGTTGCCGATGGCCATGCCGGACGGCGTGGTCTTGCCCTCGTTTTTGGGCATGGGAAAGGTGAGCCCCCGGTTGTCCACGCTTTTGACCACGTGCAGCTTCATGCCCGGAACCTTCTGCTTGGCCAGGGACGAGGGAACGCCCACCACGTCGGCCTGTCCGGCCTTGGCGGCGGCGAAGCTCGCGTCCTCGTCCGTGAAGAGAAATACCAGGCGTTTGATGGCGGGCTTTTCTCCGTAATAGTTCTCGTTGGCCTCCACGATCATCTGCTGGCCCTCGTCCCATTCCACCAGCTTGTAGGGGCCCGAGCCCACGGGATGGCGGGCGTAGTCCGGGCCGTGGAGCTTCTTGGGCACGATGCCCAGGGTGACGAGGTAGTCGAGGAAGATGATGTCGGGCTTTTTCAGGGTGAAGGTCACGGTATGCGGGCCGGTCGCCTTGGCTTCGGCCAGGTTGGTCAGGTCGACCTTGCCGCCGGAATTGGCGGCCGCCGTGAAGGTGTAGGCCACGTCCTCGGCCGTGAGCGGGGAGCCGTCCGAAAATTTTGCGTCCTTTCTGATGTCCACGGTCCAGGTCAGCCTGTCGTCGCCCAGGGAATAGGTTTCGGCCAGGTCCTTGACGATGTTGAGGTTGGCGTCGCGTTTGAGCAGCGTGCTGTGGAACAGGGGATTGCCGTAGGCGCCCCAGCCCATGGCCGGATCGTAGCCCTCGGCGTTTTCCCCGCCCACGGCCAGGGTCAGGGAATCCTTGGCGGCCTGGGCCCCGGGAACGCCCCCAAGCGGCGCCGCCAGGGCGACGGCCAGGAGGGCGGCCAAAAGACAGCGCACTGATTTACCGTTCTTCATCCATAGAAATACATGATTCATAGTTTCATCACCCCTTCGTGTGAATTATCACAAAAGAGTAGCACCAAGGTGGGGAAATGGCAACAACGATGAAAAGGAAGGGGGGCCCTGGGCGGAATGCCGCCGGATCGCGGGAGATCTTGGGGCGGCGATGCGCGGACCTGGAAGGGCGGCGCGGGCCAGGCCGTTGCTTCACCTTGGCGGCGCGGGCTGGACGGCCGCTTTTCAGGGGCGAGGCGGGGGGACTGGGGACAAGGGCCGCGGGCCGCCCGGAGCGGTTCAGATCGCGGGGGCGCCAGACGGCGAGGCAGACTGGAGAACCGGGCGCGGTGATGAACCGGCGGGGCGGACCCGGGCCGAGGACCGGGATGCAAAGGGCCGCGCGCAGGGATGAACCGGCGGGAGGGACCCGGGGCGAGGTCGGGATGCAAAGGGCCGCGCGCAGGGCTGGACCGGAAGGGCGGACCCGGGCCGAGGTCGGGATCTGGCGGTCCGTGGGCGGGGGGTGAACCGGCGGGGCGGACCCGGACCGGAGATCGGGATGCAAAGGGCCGTGCGTAGGGAATGAACCGCGAGGGGGACCCGGACCGGGGACCGGCAGGCGGCGGTCCGTGCGCGGGGGATGGACCGGCGGAGCGGCGCGCGAAGGCGAAGGTCAGGGGCGCCCCCGGACGACGGCCCCCAGGGGCGAAAAAAAAGGCCCGGACCAATATGGTCCGGGCCGTAAAATGGGCGGTAAACGGCTAGCAGTGGGGCAGGGTCTTGTCCGTGTAGTAATCCTGGCGGTCATCCAGCTTTTCGCCGTCCGGAGAAAAGATGGGGTAGCTCTTGAACCCGAGCTTTTGCAGCCTGAATTGCAGCGAGGTTTGCAGGACGCCGATGCCGTAGGTGCAGCTGCGCCGGAAATTGATGGACGAGGCTTCCTCGAAGTACTTGGTGGGACAGGAGACCTCGCCGATGCTGAAGCCGAAGTAGACGGTCTGGGCCAGCATCTGGTTGTCGAAGACGAAGTCGTCCGAATTCTCCCAAAGGGGCAGGGTTTCCAGCACCTGGCGGGAAAAGGCCCGGTAGCCCGTGTGGTATTCCGAGAGCTTGGCGCACATCAAAAGATTCTGGGAAAGGGTCAGGAAGCGGTTGGACACGTATTTGTAAAGCGGCATGCCGCCCTTTAAGGCCGTGCCGCCCAGGATGCGCGAGGCGATGCAGGCGTCGTACTCGCCGCTGGTGACCAGGTTGGCCATGGCCGGGATGATCTTGGGCGTGTACTGGTAGTCCGGGTGGACCATGATGACCACGTCCGCGCCCAGGCGCAAGGCCTCGGCGTAGCAGGTCTTCTGGTTGCGCCCGTAGCCCCAGTTCTTTTCGTGCAGAAAGCAGCGGATGCCGAGTTCCTGGGCGCGTTTGATGGTCTCGTCCCGGCTGCAGTCGTCAACCAGGATGACCTCGTCCACGATATCCTTGGGCACCTCGGCGAAGGTGCGTTCCAGGGTGGCGGCGGCGTTGTAGGCCGGCATGACCACCACCACCTTTTTTCCATTCATCATGAGAAGATAACCCCCAAAGCCGCCGCCGTGGAGCCGGCGGCGTTTTTCGCAGGCGAAGCCCGCTCGGCCTGCGCGAAACAAGCGTAGCTTACGGCCGAACGAGGGAGTAATCCCGAAAAGCGGGGTCCTGTCAACCTAAAAACGTCCCCCCGCCGGGCGGCTTTCGGGAAAAAGGCTTGCCGGGCCTTGAAAAACAGGCCGCCTTGTGTTCTTTGACGATTCATATTATGCCGCCCATTCCCTTCAAATGCCGTAAGGAACATCGCCAATGTCGCTAACGCAAAACGGCCGGCCGGCTCCGGCGCGCGAAACCCAGGGCCCCCGGCGGCGCCTGTTCGATCCCTGGCTGGCGTGCATCCTGGTCGCGGCGGCCTTCTTGATCTTCACCAACCTGGGCCAGCGGCCCCTGTGGCAGGACGAGGCGGAAACCGCCTGTCTGGCCGTGAACGTCCTTGAAACCGGCCTGCCCCACGCCTACGACGGGGTCAATTTCGTTTCCCAGGAAGAACGCCGGGAATTCAACGCGGACGACGGGTATCTGTGGCGCTGGTCCCCCTGGCTGCAGATCTATCTCTCGGCGGCGGGCATGGCCGTGGGCGGGAAAAACGCCTTCGCCGACCGCCTTCCCTTCGCCGTGGCCGGGCTGTTGTGCGTGCTTTTGACCTATCTGCTCATCCGGGACAAGTTCGATGACCCGGTCTGGGCCAGGTTGTCGAGCCTTCTGTTGACCCTTTCCGCGCCCTTTCTGCTGTTCGCCAGGCAGGGGCGCTATTATTCGGTTGGAACCCTGCTCGTTCTCGTCGCCCTGTACGCGTTTTTGTCGGACTGGCGGAAAAAATGGACGCCTTTCGTCATCCTGGCCCTGTCCATGCTGTTGTTGTTTCACGCCAATTATCTGCTGTTTTTGAGCTTCGCCCCGTGCATGCTCATCGCGGCCTTCATGGTCTACCCGGACCGGCTGCCCGTGAAGCGTCTGCTTTTGTTGATCGCCGTTTCCCTGGCCATCATCGTTCCGGCCATTCCGCTGTATCGGGTGGGCAGGCAAAGCGGCATGTTCAACGCCCTGCTCATTCCCGAAAACCTCATGCTCTATTTCGCGGACCTCATCATGTTCATGATTCCGCTGCCCGTGCTGGCCGTGTTCGCCTGGCGCTGGCGCGGTTTTTTTCTTTTCCGGGGCCGTCCCAGGGGAGAGCGGGAGCGTTTCGTTCTTTTCTGCGTGCTGACCATCGTGGGCAACCTGCTGGTTCTGGCCATCATTCCCCAGCGTTTTCACCGCTACATCGTGCACCTGTATCCCCTGTGCTGCCTGACCCTGGCCTGGGCGGCCATGAAGCTCTGGCGGTTCTCGCGCTCCTCGGCGGTCATCTTCTTCCTGCTGGTCGGGCTCACCAACTGGCTCAACATCTATCCCCTGGAACGCCTGAAGCTCAACAACCGCCCCTGGGCCAACGATTTTCGCATGCTCACCTCGCTCAACGTCCCCCTGGCTCTGCACCTGACCGAGATCCTGTGCGGCTACCCGGACGTGAACGCCCACATCGTGGAGTTCTTCAAGACCCACGTCCGGCCCGGGGAGACCATCCTGGCGGAATACGGGGACCTGCCCCTGCAGTTCTACACGGGCGCCCGGGTGATCGGCGGCCTCCAGGGGCCGGTGGCGGAAACGGAAAAGCCGGACTGGATCCTCACGCGCCGGGTGGTGCGGGTCAACAGGGACCGGACCCTTTTCGGGGCCAGGGCCTTTGTCCTGACCCTGGACCTGGACCAGGACTACGACCGCATCGACCTGCCCTGGCCGGACGAGACCTTCGGCGCAAGGGCCGCTCCGGACGAGCACGCCTACATCCCGGCCGGGCCGCCCGCCCTGCCGCTGACCGTCTATCATAGAAAGGCGGGGAGGTAGTCATGGGCGGGAAAACCTTCGAGCGCGTCCTTAGGGTCCTTCTGCTGGCGGCCCTTTTGCTCACCGCCTACAAGGGGCTTATGGCCACGCCGGAATTCGCCACGGCTTTTTTCCCGGAACGGTTTTACCGGGGCAAGATCAACGACGCCGAGAATTCGCTCATCATGAAAGAGCGCCACTACGATTTCAACGAGGCCCTGGATAAGGCCGTCAGGATCCAGTTGGAAGAGCTCGCGCGGACGGGGGAAAGCCCGGGGCCCCTGGTCACCGGACAGACCCTGCGCCTGGCCATCGAAAAAAACGAGGCCAAGCGCCTGCGCGAGGCCGACTCCGTGCTCGTGGCCAGGGAGAAGCTGGCGCGCATGCTGCGGCTGGAGGCGGCCGGCTGGCGCATGGGCTTTGACTGCGAATCCGCCTCGGGAGCCGGAAGGTAGCCATGGACGCCAAGAAAGCCGCAAGCCGTCTCTGGCCGAAGATCGTCGCCGCCGCCGTTCTCGTTCCCCTTCTCGCGGGCGCGGGCTTCATGATCTGGTTCGGAGCCTGGCGCTATCCGGCCTTCGAGCTCGCGGGCCTGCCCAAGACCGGCTACGCCGAGGCCATGGACATCGCGGGCCGGGGCATGGCCCAAAGCGAGGGCCTCGCCTTCGAAGGCTTCGACTTCATGAAGTACCGCCAGGTGGAGCGGGGCTCGGAAGCCTTCGTCTGGGGCGCGGCCAAATGCCGCGACGCCTCGGGCGGACAGCATGTGCTCTGGGTCTATCTGGAATGGAGCGGCAAGCGCGGCCAGTGGCTGCGCAACTACAGTCTGGTCATGGCCGATCCCGAGGATGAGATCTTCTATACCCGCGACAATCCAGGACAATGGGACAGAATCGTCATGGCGGTGAAACGGATTTGGAAAATGAACCGTCTGCATCTGGCGGAAGTCTACGGGGACCAGAAACCAGGGACGTTTTGAGGCCGGACCGGCTTCAGGCGGGCAGGCTTGCATTGCGCGCCGCTTTTCATTAGGTAGAAGCGTTTCTTCAACGCTTTTCGCGCCGCTCGCGCGGCGGATGAACAAGAACGAACGGAAGGATACCGGCAGCCTATGAAATTCAAGGAACGTTGCGCCCAATTCAGCGCCTTGCGCAGCCAGATAGACGCCCAGGGAGTGAAAACCCCATATTTCAGGCCCATCGCCAAGACCTGGGGCTCGGAAGTGGAAGTTGACGGCAAACGCCTGGTGATGATCGGGTCCAACGATTACCTTGGCCTTTCCCACGACCCCAGGGTGACCGAGGCCTCGGCCGAGGCCGTGCGCCGCTGGGGCACCGGGCCCGGAGGCTCGCGCTTTCTGAGCGGCAACATGACCCTGCACGACCGCCTGGAAAGCCGGCTGGCCGAATTCGTAGGGAAGAAGCACGCCCTGGTCCACGTCACCGGGTTCAGCACCAACCTCGGGGCGCTCGGCTGCATGATCACCCCCGCCGACTCGGTCCTGTGCGACAGGGAATGCCACGCCAGCATCATCGCGGGCATCATGCCCACCAAAGCCCGAATGAGCACCTTCGCCCACAACGATCCCGCCCACGCCCTGCGCAAGGTGATCCAGTCCGAGGAAAACCGGCCCGAGGGCGACGTGTTCCTCATCACCGAGGGCGTGTTCAGCATGTCCGGCGACGCGGCGCCCATGGCCGAGATCGCGGCCATCAAGGACGAGCATCCGGACGTGATCATCTACCTGGACGAAGCCCACAGCCTGGGCGTCTTCGGGAAAAACGGCCAGGGGATCGCCCATGAGGCCGGCGTCACGGGCAAAGTGGACTTCATCATGGGCACCTTCAGCAAGGCTCTGGCCTCCATCGGCGGCTTCATCGCCACCGACGACCGCGACGCCCTGCGCTACCTGAAGATCCACTCCCGCACCCAGATTTTCTCCGCCGCCCTCCCGGCGGCCAACACCACCGCCGTGCTGACCTGCCTGGACATTCTGGAAAAAGAGCCCGAGCGGGTGGAGCGGCTGCACGCCATCACCCGGAAAATGCGCAAGGGCTACGAGGAGATCGGGCTGTGCGTCGGCAATTCCGCCTCGCCCATCATTCCCATTCTCGTCGGTTCGGACGAAAAGGCCTTCCTGTTTTCCCAGGCCCTGTTCGAAGCCGGGATTTTCGCCCTGCCCGCCATCTATCCGGCCGTGCCCCGGGGAGAGGCGCTCATCCGCACGGCCTACATGAGCACCCATGAGGACCGCCAGCTCGATTTCGTGCTGGAGACCCTGGACCGGCTGGCGGGCGAATTCAAGGTCCGCAAGGACGACTTCGAGTCCATCCGGGCCGATGCCGCGGCCGCGGAAGCGGGCGGCGCCAAAACCAAGCTTTCCTATCTCTAGCCGTCGAAACGGCCGCGCAGGCTCCGTTTTGGCCGCTGAAGGCATATGTAAAGACGACACATGGCATTGAAACCCAGAAAGAATATCCGCATCGAGGCTCTGGAAAGAGCCGGACGTTCCTCGGCCTTCAGGCGCTACAGGGATCTTATACGGGTCAGTGTTCGCGAGGTGGTGCGCAAGCGCCGCCGCTATATCGGCGTGGTGGCCGCCATCGCGCTCAGCACCGCCGGATTCATCGTCATCATCACCATGGGCAATGACCTGAAGAAGAACTTCAACAACGACCTGGATCTCTTGGGCGGCGCCACCATCATCAATCCCTATTTCGAGAAGAAGTCCTACGAACGTCTGGAATGGTTCCGCCCCCGCACCATGGAGGCCATCGCGAAGATTCCCGGCGTACTCTCCACCACCCGCGTGACCTTGAAAACCGGCGCCGTGACCACCTGGAAGGACCGGCTGTTCGGCTTCAACCTGGTGGGCGTGGAAGCCTCCTACTGGAACGTGTTCTCCTTCAACGCCGCCGAGGGGCGGCTCTTCGACGACCAGGACGTGGCCGAAGGCGCCAAAGTGGTCGTGGTGGGCACGGATCTGGCCCGCCAGATTTTCGGCGGCGACAAGGAGGCCATCGGCCAGCTGCTTTCCATCGACGACAACCTGTACCGGGTCGTCGGCATCCTGGGCGGCGTGCGGGCCGGCGACCGCAGCCAGTTCGCCTTCCTGCCCATCACCACGGCCAAGGCCCGGGTCGTGGGCATCTCCGATCCGTACAGCGCCTATGTGCGCTGCGCCACCTGGGACGACGTCGTCCCCGTGTCCAAGGCCCTGCCCCAGGTGGTCGCCGCCAGCCAGGAGGACCGGGGCCTTCAGATCAACGTGGCCACGGAGCCCCTGGAACAGGTCAAGCGCATCTTCTGGTGGGTGTCGCTTTTCATCTACTCCTCCATCGTGGCCACCATGATTCTGGGCGGATTCGGCATCTGGAACATCATGATGGCGGCCGTGGTCAGCCGCACCCGAGAAATCGGCCTGAAAAAGGCCATGGGCGCCCTGGACAACGACATCCTCTACCAGTTCTTGTTCGAAGCGTTGTGCGTGACCACCTCGGCCTCCCTGATCGGCATTCTGCTCGGCCGGATCGGGGTGGAATACATGAGCCATCTCATCGGGGCCAATCCTCCGGAGGGCCTGTTCCTCATGTGCCTGGCGGGCGGTCTCGCCTTCTCCATCATCCTGGGCGTGGGCTCGGGCTTATACCCCTCCATCCGGGCCAGCCGGATGCAGGTCGTGGACGCCATGCGCTATGAATAATACAGCCAGCCAGGACAATTTCACCGCCGCCGATGACATCGTCGTCCTGGTCAGCCACCTGACCAAGGACTATTTCAACGGCGAGGAAAAAATTCCGGTTCTCAAGGACATCAATCTGGAAGTGCGCCGGGGGGAGATGGTGGCGGTCATGGGGCCTTCGGGCTCGGGCAAGTCCACCCTGCTTTTCTGCCTGGGGCTCTTTCAGCAACCCACGTCCGGCGTATACAGGGTGGCCGGCGTGGACGTTCTGTCCCTGACCCGGACGCAACAAGCCCTTTTCCGCAGGGAAACCGTGGGATTCGTCTTTCAGACCTGCGATCTGCTCGAGAACTCCACGGTCTATGAGAATCTGGAACTTCCTCTCATCTACGCGGGCGTCAGAAAGCGGGAGCGGCCCGACCGCATCCGCCATGCGCTGGACATGGTCAATCTCGGCCATCGCATCCGCCAGCCCTCCAACAGGCTGTCCGGCGGCGAACGTCAGCGGGTGTCCATCGCCAGGGCCTTGGTCAACGATCCTGAGTTTATTCTTGCGGATGAACCCACAGGGCAGCTTGACCGGGAAAACAGCCTGCGTGTACTAGAGTATTTTCAGAAGATCACGGATGAGGCGAGGACGGCCATGGTCGTTGTGACGCATGATGCGATGACTTCGGAGCACTGCACGCGCAAATGCGTTTTGTCCGATGGCGTGCTAGAGGGATGACACGCAAAGGGGGAGGAAGTGATGGATGGTAAAAATCCGCCGCGGAGCGCGTCGCGCTTTGGCGGAACAACGCGTTGCGGCGAAGGCGTCCTGACCGCTTTCGGGCTTGACGGCTTTACGGGACGTTCGCGCGCCGGACGGCTTGTCCTCTTTCTTTTCGCCGCCCTTTTCCTGGCGGCGCCGCTTT
>CALGYO010000168.1 GCA_937934715.1 uncultured Desulfovibrionaceae bacterium
GGGGTGGGCGTTTTTCTCCGCGGGCAGGCCGTGGGTGGCCCAGCGGGTGTGGCCGATGCCGGAGGTGGCCATGAACACGTTGTCCGCGCCGAGCTTTTGTTCAAGATTGCCGAGCTTGCCTTCCGCCCGGACCACCTTGAGCTCCTTGTTCTGGATGAACGCCACGCCAGCCGAATCGTATCCTCTGTATTCCAGGCGTCTCAGGCCTTCGATGATGACGGGAATGGCCGGTCTGTGGCCGCTGTATCCGATGATTCCGCACATGGTCCGCTCCGCTCGTGTTTCGCCGCGCTACGGCGTCCGAAAGGACGTCTTTCCCGGCAGGCCCTTACGTATCCTACTTATCGCCGGGAAACAACCATGCCCGGCCTGGGGGACGCCCCGCCCCGCTTTACTCCATGCCTCCGTCTTGTTAGGGATTTACGGCGCGGCTACCGGCCCCGCGGCATCGTCTTGCGCCCGCCGATATCCATTCGCAAAAGCCGCGAGCGGCGAGGCGTACGGCCGCCAGTTCACGCTCCAACCGTCTCAACCAGCAAGGAGTCCTCCTGTGAACGTCCTCGGCGACATGCGTATCGGATTGAAACTCCCCATCGCCTTTCTCGTCTCGGCCGCCATCTTCGTTTCCATTATCCTGCGTCTTTTCTCCGGCGTCGGCGTTCTCAAGGACCTGCGCCAGGACGCCTCGAAACGCGCCCAGGACTATGCCGTTTTGGCGGAAACGGCCATACGCCTGGAAAGCCTCTACGCCATCGCCGCGGACGGCGTGATAAACGGCGGCATGGACGCGGCCGTCCGGGATTTCCGCCGGTTCAAGGAACAGGCGGACAAGGACATGTCGAACGCGGCCGGACTGGCGGACACTCCTGAGGAACGCTCCCTGGCCGGAGAGTTCTCCCAGAGCTACAAACGCTATCTGAGCCTGGTGGAAACGCGGCTCTTTCCGCTGTTGACGGCGGCGGACAGGGATCAGGAAGCCATCCGCGCCGTGGACGGGGAAATAGACGGCGCCCGGACCGGGGCCATATCCGCCCTGACCCGGATGAAGGAAAGCCTGCGCGGCGAAATGGACCGGGCCGACGCCCTGTTCACCCAGACGGCGGATGGCGACATGCGAAACGCCATGCTGTTGTCCGGCGCCGGGCTCGTCGCGGCGCTCATTCTGGCGTTCGCCGCGAGCTTCGCCATTTCCCGCCCCCTCAAGAAGGCGGCGGCCTACGCCCTGGGCGTGGCGGAAGGCGACATCCAAGGGGACCTTCCTGTGCGGCGCATGGACGAGGTGGGCCAGACCTGCTGGGCCCTGCGCCGGGCGGCGGAAACCCTGCGCGCGGTCATGGGGGAATTTCAGGGCATGTCCCTAACGATACGGCGCGGCGAGCTGCGTTTTCGCGCCGAGCCGGGCAGGTTCAAGGGCGCCTACGCCGGGCTTCTGAACGAGGCCAACGCCCTGGCCGACGCGCTCACGGGCTTCATGGACGACATCCCAAGCCCGCTCATGGCCATCGACGAACGCTTCAACGTGCGCTTTCTCAACAAGGCCGGACTGACCCTGGGCGGGCTGACCGCGAAACAGGTCTCGGGCTTGAAATGCCGGGACATTTTCAAGACCACGGATTGCGGAACGACCCACTGCGCCTGCGACCAGGCCATGAAGACCCGGTCGACGAGCCAGGGGGAGACCAACGCCCACCCCGGGGACATGGACCTCGAGATCAAGTACATCGGCACGCCCATCCGCGACGAGAACGGCGCGGTGATCGGCGCCTTTGAAATCGTCATCGACCAGACGGACATCGTGCGCGCCCAGCGCAAGATGGCGGACGTGGCCGCCGAGGCCGGAGACATCTCGAACCGCCTGTCGTCCGCCGCGGCGCAGATTTCCGCCCAGGTGGAGCAATCGAGCGCGGGCGCCGCCGTGCAGCGGGACCGGGCCGGCGAGGCCGCTTCGGCCATGGAGCAAATGAACGCCGCCGTGCTCGACGTGGCCAGAAACGCCGCCGACGGCGCCCAAAACGCCGGTCAGGCCATGAATCGGGCAAAGGAAGGCGCGGGACTGGCGGACAAGGTCATCGCCGCCATCGGACGCGTGGAATCCCTGGCGGCCCATCTCAAGGACAACATGCGCGAACTGGGGGGACAGGCCGAGGGCATCGGCAAGATCATGAACGTCATCTCCGACATCGCGGACCAGACCAACCTTCTGGCCCTGAACGCCGCCATCGAGGCGGCCCGGGCGGGCGAGGCCGGACGGGGCTTCGCCGTGGTGGCCGACGAGGTCAGAAAGCTCGCGGAAAAAACCATGAACGCCACCAAGGAAGTGGGCGAGGCCATCGGGGCCATCCAGGAAAACACCCGGAAGAACGTGGCCGAGACCGAAAAGGCGGTGGACGCCGTGACCGAGGGCTCGGCCCTGGCCGGGCAATCGGGACAGGCGCTCGCGGCCATCGTGGAGATGGCGGAGAACACGGCCGACCAGGTCCGGGCCATCGCCGCCAGCGCCGAGGAGCAGTCCGCCTCCTCGGAGGAGATCACCCGCTCGGTGGAGGACATCAACAGGATTTCCGCCGAAACCTCGGAGGCCATGACCCAGTCGGCCCAGGCGGTCAACGAGCTGGCCGCCCTGGCGCTGCAGCTGCAGGGGCTGATCGAGGAATTGTCCCGGGGAGGCGAGCCCAGGGCCCTGACGGCCTGAGACGTCCGCCGGACAGGCGCCCTTTCGCGGGAAGGGGTCCGGCGCGGCCCGTTCGCGCCTGGCGCCTGGCGACGCGCTACCCGAAGCGCAGCGTGCGCAGATAGCGCATGGCCCCGGGCTCGCACAGCTCCGGAAACCGGCTGAGCGGCGCGTCCGGATCCTCCTGGGCCAGGCGCAGCCATTTGGAGAACAGATGCCGGGCCCGGTCCAGACGCAAGGCGTCCGTCACCGTCACGGGCGAGCCGAGCAGCGGAAAACCGGTGCGCGCGTCGCAGGCGTGGACCGTCACGAAGAGCGGATCGGACGCCGCGAGCGGCCATTTGAGCGAGAAGCCGTGGTACGGGCCGTATTTCTGGGCAAGGCCAGCATCGTGGATCCTCTTCCCGGCCACGACGTCCCTGGTCCTGCCGAAATCGTCCCAGACCTTCACCGCCGCCTTTTCCGAGGGGTCCGTCACATTGGCGGCGAAGCCCTGCATGATCCTGTGGCGAAAGATCCAGACCTTTCCCTCGTAATGCCCGGCGACGGATGGCGGCGGGGACGCGGGACCGCCCAGGAAGGGAACGTCCGCGCCCGTGAACCGCGCGTCGATGACCTGGGACCGGACCATCGGCGGCAGGTCGAGCTGGAAGGTGGAAAACCGGCCGGAACGCCTCTGGACGAAAAAACCGTCCGCGCATTCCCCGGCCGGCGCCCTGGCGAAGACGCGGCCGTCTCCGGCCGTCGAGAATTCCATAAAGACGTTCCCAAGACCCTGGGGGACGTGCGCGAAGCCCTGCAAACGCTCCGGCTCCCGCCGCCAGACGGCGCCCACCGCGGCGGCGCCCATGGACGCGGCCAAAATCCCGGCTACGACGTTGATCAGGCTTTCCGGCAATGGGGAGGTTCTCAGAAACTCGTCCAGGACCGCAAGAACCCGGGCCGCATCGCCCAGGGCGGCGTAGCATTGCAGCATGGCGCCGAGCGTCTCCGTGTTGAAAAGGCCCAGTTCCTTCGCCTTCTCGAAATGGGTCGCGGCCTGCCCGGGCGCCCCGCTTTTGAACAGGGCCAGCCCATGCAGAAGGTTGAGCTGGGGATCGGCGGGAGACAGACGCAGGCAGCGGTCGGAAAAACGCAAAGCCTCCCGGCCGTCGCCCCGCAGCAAGGCGGACCTGGCCAAAAGCGCCAAGGCGGTCACGTGCCGCTCGGGATCGGACAGAAGGGTACGGGACAAGGCGTCCGCCTCGGCGTAGCGCTTGCCCGCGATATGGGCGCGGATCTCGTCCGCGACGTCCTGGTCATGCATCAGCGCGCTCCTCGCGAGAAATCGTCCATTGTTTTGGAGAGAAGATGCAATTGCGCGGGAATGGCTTTGCGCTCGAGATCGTATTTCGTCACGATCGTCTTCCGGGCCTCGTCCCGAATGCCCTGGAGCCATTGCCGCTGTTCGAGGCAAGAGGCGATCGTGTGGGCCAGACCGTAGGGATTGAAGAAATCCACGAGCAGGCCGTTGTGTCCGTTCCTGATGATTTCCCGCACCGGAGCGGTGTCCGAACCCACGACCAGGCACCCCGCCGCCATGGCCTCCAGCAAGGACCAGGACAACACGAAGGGATAGGTCAGGTACGCGTGGACGGTGGAGATGCGCAGGACGCTGAGATAGCGCTCGAAGGGAAGAAAAGGCGCGAAATGCACCCGGGCGGGGTCGAACGCGATTTCCGAGCAATATTTCTCGCGGTAGCTTTGCCCCCCCGGCAACCGTCTCCCGTAGGCGACCTCGTCCTTTCCCACGATGAGGACGTGACAGCGGGGCCTCGCCTCCAGAAGAAAAGGCAGGGCGCGCATGAAGGTATGAAACCCCCGGTACGGTTCCAGGCTCCGCGTGGCGAAGGTGACCACTTCGCAGTCCGCGTCAAGCGTAAGGTCCGTGCCCGGAATCCTGAACGAAGCCGACGGGTCCGGCGTGATCCGGTTCGTGTCCACCCCTTCATGGATCACCTTGATCTTTTTCATGAATTCCTGGGGGAACAGGCTTTTCTGCCAATGGGTCGGCGTGAAACCGGCGTCGGAGCCCGTGAGGCTGACAAGGAGGCAGGCGTTTTGGAGCCGGATCAGCGGCGCGGCCTCGGGATGGGGCGGGAATTCCGGATCAAAGTCGAGATCGCTGTTCTTGGCGGCGTAGTAGTATTCGCAATAGGAGAGCAGCGGGGATTCGGGATAGACGTCCTTGAGGAAAAGCCCCTCCCCCCAGCCGGGATGGCAGACGATGGCGTCGGGAATGAACCCGTTGCGCTTCAGCTGCGCGCAAATGCCTCGTACGGCCAGGCCCCGCCGCGTCTGTTCCTCCAGGTTCGCCAGATACGGATGTACGGAAACGCGCGGGGGGTTGTCGTCATCGTAGAAAACGCAATGGACCTCGCCGGCCATTTTCGAACACCGCCTGTCCCCGATGCCGGCGACGCAATGTCCTTGCCGGGCGAGATGCCTGGACAAATGGGAGAATTGCCCGGGGAAGTACCTGTGAACGAAAAGAAAATTCATCGTTATTACTGAGATCGCAAAATGTGTAACATTTTGTCGCTCGAAGTTATAAGAACGGCCACGCTAAGCGGGGCCTGCGGCGAATGCCGCGGGAGCGGGTTGTTACGTATTTTCCGCTCCCAGTAATACGCCAACCGCGCTAGAGTTCGAACCCGGGCAGATGTTCTTGAAAATACGCCACCACCGGACGCATGCCCTCTTCGAAGTTCTTCCAATACTCGACCGACGTGGTATAAATGCTCTTGCGCACCTGAAGCGCGCTTGCCGTTTTCACGACGCGCTTCGACTTGTAGAAATCAAGACACGCCTCATCCCACGGTTGGCCGATGTGCGCGTACATTTCCCGCGAAACGCGCACAGGATCCTGGACCAGCTCTTCGTAGCGCACCGTGAGGATATCGTCCTTGAACACGGCGTTCCAATGGGCCATCAGGTCCGCATACAGCACGTAATAGGCGGACAGATCGGACAAGCGGTTCTTGTAATCATGGCCGTGGGTGAAATTATTGGTGAAACAGGAAAAGCAGGTCGGCGCCGGCCGCCGCACGGTATGGATGATCTTCGCTTTGGGATACAAGAGCTTCGCGAACCAGAGATCGGCGTAGTTGAGCAGGCGCTTGTCCACGACGCACGCGCATCCGTCCTTGACCCCGTACAGCTGCGCCGCCAGCCCGCGCAGGACCTTCAGCCGGTTGCGGGATTCCTCGTCAACGCCGGAAAACGATTCCAGCGGCCTGTTCACCAGGAACCGGCTTTCCAGGGTCGCCAGGGTGTCTTTTTCACCGCGCCCCCTGATGTTCTTGCCGGCGGCGAGCAGCTGCTCCACCAGGGTCGAGCCGGAACGGGGCATGCCCACGATGAATATCACCGGGGCGCGGTCCGCGCCGTCGCCCGCGTCGCCCGCGTCCTGGAAAAATGCGGCGCCGAAACGCGCCTTCAGCAGGTTGAACCTGTCCTCATAGGAACGAAACTGAAAATGTTGTCCCAAACATGCCGCCCTGTACTCGTTCCCCCTGACGTAATGCCCGAAAGAAACATCGAACTCCTCCAGCCCCTCATAGGCCTTCGCCAGGGCGAAATGCGCGTACATGAGGTCCTTGGCGCTCGCTTTTTCATCGTCCGCCCAGCTCTTCAGCTTCTCGAGATGTTTTCCGGCTCGCGATTTGCTGAGGACCGCGTAGTTATAGTAGAGTTCGACGTTCGAGGCGTCGTCCGCCATCGCCGAGTCGAGCGCTTCGAGCGCCTCTTTCTCCTGGCCCAGGGTGACGTGGATTTCGCTTTTCAGCTTTTTCGCCATGCCGTGCGCGCCGTCCATTTTCAGGATGGCGTCTATCGCCGCCATGGCCCGATCCGTATCCTCGATTTTCAGGCAATACAGGGCGAAATTATACAGCGTTTGTATATCATCATGATTCAGGGAAAGCGTCTTCTCGAACCATTTCTCCGCGTTCGCCTCGTCATCGAGCATGGCGTACAGCTTCGCCAGTTCAAGGCTGTACGCATGAACCTCCGGCTGCAAGCGCTGGGCCTGACGAAAATGAGCCAGAGCTTTATGCGGCAGATTCATCTTTTGATAATACTGCCCAAAGCCCGCGTGCATCTTTGCGTTGAGGGGATTCATCCACAGCGCGATTTCATAACAGCGCTTGGCCATCGCGAAGTTGTTGTTGCGCTCATACATCTTCGCGCTGACGCCATACAGAATGTCGCACCACGGATTGATCTTTATACCCGTCTGCAGATCGTTTCCCGCATCTTGAAATTTCTTCTGTCGCATATAGAGTTGCGCTCTGTACGCGTAGATTTCGGCAATCCTGGGGCCGTGCTCCACCGCCTCCTGAAAAAGAGCCTCGCTTTCCTCAAGATTGTTGCGCTGCAAGGCGATGAAGCCCTTGATGGCCAGGGCTTCAGGGGAGCGCCCCAGGGCAAGCCCTTTCTCGACCGCGTCCAGGGCCGCCTCGTAACGCAGTTGTCCGATGTGCCCCAGGGCCTCGACGGCCCAGGCTTCCGCACAGGCCGGATCCGCCTCCAGGGCGTCCCGGCAGGCCTGAAGACAGGCCTGCGTCTTTTGCATGCCGAGATGGGTCCTGGCCAGGGCGCAACAGGCGGCGGCCTTTTCCGCGCCGCATTCCACGGCCCTCGACAGATAGGCGAGCGCGAGCTTCCAGTTGTTCAGGTTTTTATAGACGCAACCCGCGTAGTACAAAACCTGTGCGTTATCCGCTTCCAGCTCGAGTATCTTATTGAAAAAAACGAGGGCGTCATTGTACCGGCCTTCCTTGTACAACAATTTCCCCAGCTCAAAACCATATATGTCCCGCGGCCGTTCCGGCGCGACGGATTGCCGGCCCGCATTCATTTCAAGGCTGCTGTTCACTGTTCCACCTGTGGTCTGATTTCCGAGGATGCGCCCGTCTTTCAAGCGCACGGGGTTCGCACGCTTCCATAAGAGCCGGCGGGGCGCGCGGTCTTTGCGCAAAACGCCTTTCCTTCAGCCGGAGCGTCCGCCCAACGACGCGAACAAGACCGCGTCCGAAACGCCCCTGCCGTCAATCTCTCCTAAATTCCCGAAGCGGTAAAGCGTCACGCCGGTTTTCATGGCGGTTGAATACGCGTGACCGCGAAATGTCAACCCCGGACCAATATACGCCGCGCCCCGCGCCATCCCGGCCGGCGTTACAACAGTACGCTCAACGGGCATGCCGCCCGGCCGCGGCCCCCCATGCCCTGGCTGGCGCCGCTGCGACAAACCGCGCCGCGCCCCACATGTCCCTCTCTCATAAATAAGAATGGCTTGGTTCCCTCTGGCGATCATCGGCGTTTTGCCCTATCTTCTTACTGCTTGATCTGGGAGCGTTCTTTGCGTAGGGGAGACCCTTTCCCTCGTACCTGTCAAAAGGAAGAGGGATATCGCAACATGCCCATCCTTGTTCTCCATTTCTTCGTATTTCACAAAGGGACAGTCGTATGAGCCCGGCCTCGCCCCCCGCGTCAGAACGCCTGAGCAGGCAAATACTTTGGAAGGTTCTTATTCTCGGGACGATCATCGTCACCGTGGCCACGGTATTCTGTTATTTTCTGGTGTATGACCAAAGCAAGGAACAGACGCTCTCCTCTTTACGCCAATACCTTCTTGAACGCCGCGACCAGGAAAACCAGACATTTCTTGCCGCCTACGACCGGCTGCAGTTTTTCCGCGAGGAATTCATGCGGTTGTACAACTCCGACATCGACTTTTCAGACGACGATTTCTGGCGGGTATATTTCGTCGACAAGGACGGCGCCGTCAGAATGAAGGAGGAATTCTTCAAGCAGGGGTATGACCCGAAGCTCGGAAGGACGTGGGGCGTCACCAGCTTTATCGGCAAGAACCAATCCGTGGAATCCCACGAGTTCAAAAGGCGGCTGCTCCTCGCCTATCTTCTGGTGAACCGCTACGGCCCGGCCTGGACCTCTTCCGGGATACTGCACGTCACCTATCCGGAAAACGCGATCACCATATTCTCACCGGACGATCCCTGGGGACTCAACGCCAAGGCGGATCTGCCCATGAACGAACTGGGCACCATCAAGGCTACCCTCAAGTCCGAAAATCCAGAACGCAAGCCCGTCTGGACGGGCCTTTACTACGACGAGACGGCCGGGAAATGGACCATCACCTTCGAGATGCCCGCCGACCTCGAGTGGCGCCATCTGATCAATGCCAGCATGGACGTCAGCCTGGAATCCATCATGCGCCGGATCGAGGCCGACCATCCCGAAGGCGCCTACAATTTCATCGTCAGCAAAAATGGCTACCTGATCGCCCACCCGGGAAAACTCAAGGACGAACTGAAGCAAAAGGGCCAAATCTCGCTGGAGAAACTGAACGATCCGGACCTCACGCGCATGTTCGGCGAACTCACGCGGCAGACCGGCGCAAAGGACGATGTCCTTGTCGTCGAGGACAAGGAAGGCGGAAACTATCTGCTGGCCGCCTCCCTGGCCGGACCCGACTGGTGGTTCGTCATGGTCTACCCCAAGGCGCTCATTTCCAAGGCGGCCCGCCAAACATCGAACATCGTCCTTTTCCTCGGCTTTTCGCTCTTTGTTCTCTATTATTTCGCCGTCTATCTCGTCATCTACAAGGAGGTGCGCATTCCCCTGCGGCGCCTGCAGAACGCCGTTTCCCTGGTGGCCGCCGGCGAGTACGAGGCGGTCATCAAATCGCCTGCGTCCCTCCCCCTGGAAAGACCCAATGAAATCGGCAAGCTGGCCGGGCTTTTCCTCGACATGTGCAAGGAAGTCAGCGGCGTGAACGCCAACCTGCACCGCCTCGTGGAGGAGCGCACCCATGAGCTTGAGGACGCCAACGCCAAGCTTCGGGATTTGAGTCTGCTCGACGGCCTGACCGGCATGCGCAACCGGCGCTCCTTCGACCGCGATATCGCCAGGGTCTTCAGCCAAGCTCAGAACGGCCAGGGGACGTTTTCCCTGCTCCTGGCCGACGTGGATTATTTCAAGAACTACAACGACCGCTACGGCCACACGGCCGGGGACGAGGCCCTGCGCACGGTCGCGGACGCCATCGCCGCGGCCATCAGAGCGGGCGACCGGGTCTACCGGTACGGCGGCGAGGAAATCGCCGTCATCTTCGACAACGCCACCCAGGAATCCGCGCTCCAATCCGGGGCGCGCATCCTCGAAGCCGTCAGAAACCGCGCCATCGTCCACGAAGGAAGCCCCCACGGCGTCCTCACCCTGAGCGCGGGCGTGGCCGCGTACGATCCCTCCTTTACGGCGGCCATCGCCTTGATAAACGCCGCTGACGCCAACCTCTACCAGGCCAAGGCGGGCGGCAGGAACCAGCTCCGCTCCGGCCCGCATCCGTAAGCCGCCCGCTCCGCACGCGCCATCAGCGCCCGGGCGCCCGGGCGCGCGGACCGGGCGCCCGGCCCGTCCCCCTGCCTCGCAAGACGCGCCCGTGCGGCGAGAAACGCCCCCCGCCGCCGTCCTTGCCCGCGCACCGGCCCATGCCCGGTCTCTTTCCAGCGTGAAACCGCCGCAGCATTCCCAGAAAGCCCGTGAGCGCCTCTCACTCAAACCCTGACATATTACAATTGTGATGGGATTTCATAGGGCGAGAGCCTTTTGGCCGCCGAAAGGCGCCGCCCCGGCCAATTGTGCGGCGATCTCAGCGTGTTCCCAGCGCGGTCCGCCGCCCCTCCTTGACGCCCGGAGGGGAAACGGCTATGCAAAACCTACCAAAGGGGAGTAGCTGTTTCGGACAGGGTCAACAATCCCAGCGGCGCGCGCCGCCTGGCCCTGTCGCCGGGAAACCGGCCGGCGAGACCTTTGGCATGCCCCGCGCGTGCCAAGGTCTTTTTTTTCGCCGCGCGGGAACCGAAACAAGGAACGCGACATGACCACGTTTCCCGCTCCCCGGCCACGCGCCGCCACGGCCCGTCCCCTGGACGGCGCCTTCTTTTCCTTCCGGGCCATTTCCGCGTTCCCATGCCCCGTCCGGCCCCCGCGCCCAACCTCCGCCTTCGCCCCTGGCCCGGAGGCCCCGGCGGACAACGTGTTTCGCACGGAGTACGACATGCGACGACGCCCCATCGCGGCCCTTGCGGCCGCACTGGTCCTCTTCCTTTCCCTCGCCGCTCTGGCCTTTCTGACCGGCGCCCAGCCCGCCGAGGCGGCTCGCCTGGGCGGCGGCCGCTCCTTCGGCGGCGGCAAGCTCTTTTCCACCCCGTACAAGGCGCCCTCCACCCCCTCCGGATCGGGCATGCGCCAGAGCGCGCCCAGCCAGTCCGCCCCGAACGCCGCGCCCAGACCGTCCCGTTTCGGGGGCCTGGGCGGCATGTTCGGCGGACTGCTCATGGGCGGCCTTCTCGGCTCCCTGCTTTTCGGCGGCGGCTTTTCCGGGATCAATTTCATGGATATCCTGCTCATCGGCGGCGGGATTTTCCTGCTCATGAAGCTCTTGCGCGGCAGACGCCCGGCCACGGCCCGGGAACCGGCCTACGCGGGCGCCAGTTACCGCGACGCGGCGGCGCAGTACGACGCGGGCGGCCGGCCGGACGGCTGGGCCGGACTCTCTTCCGGCGCCGGAGCGGCCCAGGGGACCCCGGCCATGGACGCCCCCGTCCCTCCGGGCTTCGATCAGGAGGAATTCCTGGACGGCGCCAAGGCGGCCTACGTACGGCTTCAGGGCTCCTGGGACCGGCGGGACCTCGACGACGTCAGACGCTTCACCGAACCCGACGTCTATGAGGAGATCGCCCGTCAGGCGGAGGAGGACCCCAATCCGGGCCGCACGGAGATCCTGCTCCTGGAAGCGAGACTCCTTGAGGTCAAGACGGAAAACGGCGCCACCCTGGCCACGGTCTATTTCGACGCGCTCCTTCGCGAGGACGCGGCCCGTGAGACCCCGGAGCAGACCCGGGAGGTCTGGCGCTTCACCCGCCGTGAAAACGAGCCCAACCCGGAATGGAAGCTGGCGGGCATCCAGCAGCTCGAGAACTGATCGCGCCATGACGATCCGGGCGGGGCGCTCCGGCGCCCCGCCCTTGCCTCCAGCCGCCGTATGGCGGATCATGGCGCCGCCAGACGCGTCAAAACCCCCGCCGCCCCAGGAAATGGCCATGCCGAACGCCCAGCCCGAACCGTCCGCCGCGCCCATCCGCTCCCCGCGCCCGCGTCTGCCGAAGACGCCGGGGGGCTGGATCCTGTTCATCCTGTGCGCCGGAATCTCCCTGCTCGTCCTGGATGTAGGGCGCTATCTGGTCTGGCCGCGCGTGGGCGTTCTGGAAACGGAAAACCCCGGCGTCACCTCGTTCATGGAGCATCGCCTGGACGAGGCCGAGGCGGCGGGCAAGCCGCTCAAACTGGACGTGCGCTACAAGCCCCTGAAATCCATTTCGAAAAACCTCCAGCTCGCCGTGACCATCTCCGAGGACGACAAGTTCTGGGATCACGAGGGGTTTGACCTCGACAGCATGGAGGAAGCCTTCAAGCGCAACCTGAAGGAAGGCAAGATCAAGGCGGGCGGCAGCACCATCACCCAGCAGCTGGCCAAGAACCTGTGGTTCGGTCCGGAAAAAAGCTACCTGCGCAAGCTCAAGGAAGCCATCATGACCTGGCGGCTCGAACGGGAGCTGTCCAAACAGCGCATCCTGGAACTGTATCTGAACGTGGTGGAATGGGGGAACGGGATATTCGGGGCGCAAGCGGCGGCCATGCGCCATTTCGGCGTTTCGGCGGCCGGACTCTCCCCGTCCCAGGCCGCCCGGCTGGCCGCCGTCCTGCCGAATCCCCGCACATGGAATCCCGCCGGAAACGGCAAGGTCACGCTGAAACGCAGCCGCATCATTCTAAGCCGCATGCAGCGGCGCCAGGGGAAATGACCGCCCTCCCCCGCGTTCCCGCCCCGTCCGTCCCCCCTGGCCAAATCATGCAAAAAGACGTATTTACATTTTCATTCAATCTGTTAGCTTCGCTGGCATGCTGATTACTCCGTAGCGTAACCACTGTTCGTCAAAAGGGCGCATCGCCCACGGCGCCCACGGCCCGCGCCGCGCCCGGAGCCATCCATGGAAATAACGCAATCCGCCGCTTCAGCCTTGAATTTCTGGGAGCCGGGAGCGCTCTCCCTGGCGGTCTACGGAGCCCTGCTCGTGGCCGTCATGGGCGTCATTCTCTTCCTGTCGGCCTGGCTCAATCCCACGAAAAAGTCCCCCAACAAGGACATCCCCTACGAGTGCGGCATCACCCCCACCGGCCAGGCCCGCTTCCAGTACCCCACGCCCTTCTATCTGGTGGCCGCCTTTTTCCTCATCTTCGACGTGGAAGCGGTCTACGTGTTCACCTGGGCCGTCTCCTTCACCAGACTCACCTGGACGGGCTGGCTGCAGATCAGCTTCTTCATCGCGGTGCTCTTTTTGAGCCTCGTCTACGTCTGGAGAAAAGGAGGGCTCGAATGGAGCGCCAACCCCATGCGCTGACCGAGCCCGCGCCCCAGGCCGCAGGCGGCAAGAACCCGGCCGACCTCATCATCAACTGGGCCCGCTCCAACAGCCTCTGGCCCATGTTCTTCGGCCTGTCCTGCTGTTTCGTGGAGGAGGCCACGGCCTTCACCTCCCGCTACGACATCTCCCGCTTCGGTTCGGAAGTCTTTCGCGGCTCCCCCAGGCAGGCCGACGTGCTCATCGTCTCAGGCACGGTCTTCAAGAAGATCGCCCCGGGGGTCCTTAGGCTCTACGAACAGATGAGCGAGCCCAAATGGGTCATCTCCATGGGGTCCTGCGCCAACTCCGGCGGCATGTACGACGTCTACAGCGTGGTCCAGGGCGTGGACCAGATCATCCCGGTGGACATCTACATCCCAGGCTGCCCGCCCAGGCCCGAGGCGCTCCTACACGGGCTCATGGAATTGCAGAAAAAGATCCGGGCGACCGAGCGGCCGTCCCGCCCCATTTTGCATCTTTCCGGCGGCGTCCAGGGCGGCCGGACCGATCCCCTCGTGGACGGGGTCTCCAAGTTCCGCGACCCGCGCGGACCGGGCTATCAGGGCATCCCCGTGCGCGGCTCGGACATGACCGCGCCCTTTTTCACCGGCAACCTGACCGGCCGCATGTGGACGCCGCCCGCCGCCCGCATCACCCTGGGCGAGCCGGAGAACGCGCTGACCCGGAACCTCCTGGACCGTTTCGGCGAGGCCGTGACGCAGGTCTCCCCGGTTTCGGACATGGCCACCTACGTGGTGGCGCCCGGAGCCATCCGCGACGCGCTCGCCCACATGAAGGACAAGGCGCCCGGGAATTTCAAGCGCCTGGAAGACCTGACCGCCGTCGACGAGTCCGCCCGCACGGTCCGCGAAAGCCTGCCGGACTTCCACGTGGTCTATACCCTGCTCGATTTCGACTCCGCCCGCCACGTGCGATTCAAGGTCCCGCTCACGGCGCAAGACGGCGAAGCGCCGGGGGTGGACAGCGCGACGTCCGTCTGGCCCGCGGCCTCCTGGTACGAGCGCGAGGTCTACGACATGTTCGGGATCGCGTTTCACGGCCACCCGGACCCGCGCCGCCTGATCATGCCCCACGACTGGCCGGGCCATCCCCTGCGCAAGGACCATCCCTACCGGGGGACCTCGCTTCGGCCCTTCGCGACGGAAGAGGCCCGTAAATACGCGCCCCTGGACGCGTCCGAACTGTTGTCCGGCCCGCGCGGACCCCAGGATTTCATCATCAACATCGGCCCCCACCACTACAGCACCCACGGCATCATCCGCTACGCCATCGAGCTGCACGGCGAAGAAATCCGAGCCATGGACACGGAGATCGGCTACCACCACCGGGCCGTGGAAAAGGTGGCCGAACGCCAGTCCTGGCATCAGTTCATCCCCTACACCGACCGGGTGGACTACCTGACCGGCGTCTGCAACAACCTGACCTATCTTTCCGCCGTGGAAACCCTGTGCGGGATAACAGTCCCGGACAGAGCCCAATACGTCAGGGTCATGCTGTCCGAGTTCTTCCGCCTCAGCAACCACCTCCTCTGGTTCGGCACCCTGGTGCAGGATCTGGGGATGATGAGCGCCATCTTCTACGCCTTCCGCGAACGTGAAATGATCATGGACATCGTGGAGACGATCACGGGCGCCCGGCTGCATCCGGCCTGGCTCCGGATCGGCGGCATGGCCATGGACCTGCCCGAGGGCTGGAAGGAGAAGGTGGACGCCTTCACCGGGATCTTTCGCAAGCGGGTGGACGAATACGAATCCATGTTCACCAACAACCCCATTTTCAAGGCCAGGACCATCGGGGTGGGCAGGCTCTCCAAAAAAGACGCCATGGAATGGGGCGTGACCGGGGCCAACCTGCGCGCCAGCGGTCTTCACTGGGACCTGCGCAAGAAACGGCCCTACGCGGCCTACGAGGCCTTCGATTTCGACATCCCGGTGGAAGAGGCCGGGGACTGCTACGCCAGGTATCTGGTGCGCATGGCCGAGATGCGCCAGAGCGTGCGCATCATCGAGCAGGCGGCCGCGGCCATGCCCGAGGGCCGGTTCGTCGCCGAGGACTCCCGCTACTGCCTGCCGGACAAGAAGACGGCGCTCAAAGATATCGAAAGCCTGATCCACCATTTCGTCAACGTGACCCGGGGGCCGAAAATCCCCTCGGGAGAAGCCTATTTCGCAACCGAGCACCCGCGCGGGGAACAGGGCTTCTACGTGGTCTCCGACGGCGGCAACACGCCCTACCGGCTGCACGTGCGCTCCCCGGGCTACGCCTGCGTCCAGGCCCTGCCGCTTATGGCCGTGGGCTCCTGCATCCCGGATTTCGTGGCCATCATCGGCTCCATCGACTACATCTTGCCGGAAATAGACAGGTAGGCGTCCCCATGGATGAAACGAACGGAAAAAGCCCGGTAAGCGCCTGCGCCTTCACCCCGGGCGAGCGCTCCCTGCCTCCCGAGGTCGAGGAGGAATTGAAGCGCAAGGTCGCGGCGGCGGAACACCCCCGGGAGATGGCCGTGGACGTCATGTACGCCCTGCAAAACCATTACGGCTATTTCTCGGACACGGCCCTTACCCACGCCTGCGACATCCTGGGCATGACCCACGTGGAGCTGGAGGAGTTGGCCACCTTTTACGACTACATCTACCGGGAGCCGGTGGGCAAATACGTCATCCACGTCTGCGATGGGGTGGTCTGCTATCTGCGCCACGACGACGCCTTTTTCCGCGCCCTGTGCGAAACCCTGGGCGTGGGCCTGGGCGAGACCACGGCGGACAGGCTCTTCACCATCCTGCCCACGGCCTGCATCGGCGATTGCCACAAGGCCCCCTCCATGCTCATAAACGGCGTGTTCTACGGCCCGGTCACCCCGGAAATGGTCCCGGGAATCATCGCGGACCTGCGCAAGCGGGCCGAGGAAGACATCGAGGTCATGTGCAGGTAGCCATGGAAAAAGTCCTTTTTCGCAACAGGCGCCCGGACCGCCCGGCCACATTGACGGAATACCGCCAAAGCGGCGGCTACGAGGGCCTCGCCAAAGCCCTTGCCCACATGACCCCCAAGGACGTGGCCGAAGCCGTGCGCGCCTCCGGGTTGCGCGGCCGGGGCGGGGCGGGCTTCCCGGCCGGACGCAAATGGGAAAGCATCGATCCCGCCCGCAAAGGGCCGCGCTACATCCTGCCCAATACCGACGAGATGGAGCCCGGCACCTTCAAGGACCGCATCCTGGTCAACGCCGACCCCCACCTGGTCATCGAGGGCATCATCCTGGCCGCCTACGCCATAGGCGCCGAGCGCGGCATTTTTTTTATCCGGCCGTCCTACGAAATGGACGCCCAGCTTCTGGAAAAAGAGCTGCAAAACGCCCGCGAGGCGGGTTTTCTCGGGAAAAACATCCTGGGTTCGGACTTTTCCTTCGAGCTGTCCGTGCACAGAAGCGCGGGCCGCTATATCTGCGGCGAGGCCTCGGCCCAGATCAACGCCATCCAGGGACGCCGCCCCAATCCCAGAAAGGGCGTGCGCTCCACGGACCGGGGCCTGTGGGACCGCCCCACCGTGGTGAATAACGTGGAGACGCTCTCCTGCGTGCCGGACATCATCCGGCGCGGGCCCGAATGGTTCAGGACCCTGGCCGCCACCCCCGAGGGCGACGGCAACAAGCTCTACTGCGTCTCGGGCATGGTGGCCTCGCCCGACTGCTTCGAGCTGCCCATGGGCGCGCCCCTTCGCGAAATCATCTTCGAGCACGCGGGCGGCATGCTCGACGGCCGGGAATTCAAGGCCTGCCTGCCCGGCGGGACCTCCACCGCCTTCATGCCCGCGTCGCTCCTCGATACGCCCATGGATTTCGACAACATGAAAAAGGCCGGGCAGCGCCTGGGCACGGGCTCCATCATCGTGTTCGACCACAAGACCTGTCTGGTCAGGGCGACGATCAACATCATCAATTTCTTCGTGCGCGAATCCTGCGGCTGGTGCACGCCCTGCCGGGAAGGGCTGCCCATGATCCGCGACCTCTTGCTTCGCATCGAAAACGGCGAGGGAAAGGAAGAGCACATCGCGCGGCTTCGGGAGATGACCGCCATGATGCGCCACGCCTACTGCGCCTTCGCCCCGGGCGCGGCCGCCCCGGTGGAAGGGCTGCTTGCGCATTTCGAGGACGAACTGCGCGAACATATCCGTCAAAAGGCCTGCCCCTTCGGCCTGGGCAAGCCCCGGTGCGGCGACTGGGAGGCCCGGCAGTTCGCGTACTAGAGGCGAGTTTTGCGGGGTGGAGGCCTCCGGCGGCCAGAGGGCTTTCGCCCTCTGGACTCCCATTCCGGGTTGAAACCATGGATGCCAAAGTCTGGCGAATGTTTGAGGCGGCGGGAACATGCCTACATTGACCATCGACGGAAGAACCATCACCGTGGAAAACGGCCTGACCGTCATCGAGGCGGCCGAGCGGCTGGGCATCATGATCCCGCGTTTCTGCTGGCACGAAGCCCTGGGCGCGGCGGGGGCCTGCCGCATGTGCGCGGTCATGTTCGAGGACGGACCGGTCAAGGGCCTGCAGATGAGCTGCACGGTCGCGGCCGCCGACGGCATGGTGGTGTCCACGGACCACCCCGAGGCCATGGCCTTCCGGGCCCAGGTGGCCGAATGGCTCATGATGAACCACCCCCACGACTGCCCCATCTGCGACGAGGGCGGCCAGTGCCACCTCCAGGATACGACCATTTCCGCAGGTCATAGCCTGCGCCGGTACCAGGGTCCCAAACGGACCTACCCGGACCAGGACCTCGGCCCCCTGGTGACCCACGAGATGAACCGGTGCATCCACTGCTACCGCTGCGTCCGGTTCTACCAGGAATACTGCGGCTATCGCGATTTCGGCGTCATGAAAAACGCCAGTCAGGTCTTCTACGGCCGCTACAAAAGCGGCCGCCTGGAAAGCCCCTTCGCCGGAAACCTGACCGGCGTCTGCCCCACCGGGGTCTACACGGACAAGCCCTCGCGCCATAAGGGCCGCAGGTGGGACATGCAGCGCGCCCCTTCCGTGTGCATGCATTGTTCGCTGGGCTGCAACCTGACCGCCAACGCGCGCTACCGCGAGATCATCCGCCTGGAGGCGCGCAAGAACGCGGCCGTGAACGGACATTTCATCTGCGACCGGGGCCGCCACGGCTTCGGCGCGGCCAACCTGGCTTCGCGTCCCCGGGCGCCCATGACCGACGGCGCCCAGGTCAGCCTGGCCGAAGCCGTCAAGACCGCCGTGCTGCGCCTGCAGAACGTGACGGCCAAACACGGTCCGGGGAGCGCCGCCATCCTGTCCTCGCCGAGAGCGAACCTGGAAACCCTGGCCGCCCTCAAGCTCCTGGCCGCCGAAACAGGCTTCCGGGCGCCGGAATACTTCGGCTCCCCCGTGGAGATCGCCAAGGCCGCCGCCGCGGCCAGGGGCGTTTGCGCCGAAACCGCCGTCTCCATGGGCGGGCTCGCCAAGGCGGACATGATCCTGGTCCTCGGCGCCGACCCGGTGAACGAGGCGCCCATGCTGGCCCTGGCCCTGCGGCAGGCCGCGCGAAACGGCGCCGCCGTGGCGGTCATCGACCCGCGCCCCGTCTCCCTTCCCTGCGATTTCGAGCGCGTCGCCGTCTCCCGCCGCCACCTGGAAGCCTGCCTGGCCGCGCTGGTGGGAAAAAGCCTCGAAGGCGCGTCCCTGGCCGGCGCGGACATGGCCGCCTACGCCGCGACGCTCGCGAAAACCCCGGTCCCGGCCTCCCCGGAAGGCCTGGCGGACCGCCTGGACGCGCTGGCTCAAAAACTCAAGACCGCCGCGTTTCCCGTGGTCGTCTGCGGCTTCGATCTGCCGGGCGAAAGCGCGCCCGGATTCGCGGCCGCCTGCGCCCGCCTGCTCAAGGCCAGCCGGGGCGAATCCGGACGGGCGGGCTTTTTCCCGCTTTTTCCCGGACCCAACGCCATGGGCGCGGCCATGGCCCTTATGGACCAGCGGGACGCCCGGAGCGATCCGGAACCGGGGGACGCCAGAGGCGTCCTGGGATTGGTGGAAGCCATGGAGCGCGGGGAAATACGGGCCCTGCTCGCCGTGGAAGCCGACCCCTTCGCCCTTTTCCCTGACCACGAACGCTTGCGCAAGGCCCTGGCGAACCTGGACGTCCTGGTCGTGTGCGACTGGCTGCCGAGCTTCGCGGCGGGCGCGGCCCGCGTGGTCCTGCCCTGCCGCAACGCCTTCGAGACGGACGGGCATTACGTCAACGGCGAGGGCAGGCTGCAAAAATCCTGCAAAGTATTCGACGGCGGCGAGCCCGTGTCGCTTACCGGCGCGGGCGGCCATCCGCCCCGGACCTTCGCCGCCGGAACGCCCGGGGGCGAGGCCGAGCCGTCCTGGCGCATCGTCCTGTCGCTTCTGGCCCTGGCCGCGCCCGGCGTGGCCAAGGCCGTACGCTCCCAGGCGCGTCCCTCCCTGTCCCGGGCCGTGTCCTGCGCCCTGGCCGACGAAGCCTGCGGCGCCGAAGGCGTGGTCCTGGCCATGCCCCGGCCCTTCGCCCCCGTCGCCCCCGCGCTTTCCGATCCCGCGCAGAACGCGAACCCGGGCATGGAGCTGTATCTGGCCGAGGAAACCTTCGGAACCGAGGAAATTTCCAGCTACGCCCCCATCACGGCCGAGCTCGCCGGGCCGCCCGTCCTGACCCTGCCCGCGCGAACGGCCGCCGCCCTGGATCTCGCGGACGGCGGCTCCGTCAACGTCCCCCTGCCGGGGGGCGGGGTTCTGGCCGTATTGCGCGTAAGCGAGGCCATGGCCCCGGATCTGGCCGTCCTCTCCCGGCGGCCCGGAATTCCGGCCCTGTGCCCGGGGGGCCCCATCGCCCCCTTCGACCCCGCAACCCTGACCAAAGCCGCGGCCGGAACCGATTCCGCAGGGACCACGGACGCCAAGGAGACGCGGGCATGAGCATGACCATGGGCATCGTGGTTCTTTTCGTCAAAATGCTCGCCGTGCTGGCCGTGCTTCTGGGCATGGCCGCCTACATGGTCCTTCTGGAACGCAAGCTTCTGGGCTGGTTCCAGCTTCGGCCGGGCCCCAACCGGGTGGGCCCCTTCGGCCTGCTCCAGCCCATCGCCGACGGCCTGAAGATGCTCCTCAAGGAGGACATCATCCCGCGCGACGCCGAACGCCTGCTCTTCCTCATCGCCCCGGCCCTTCTGGCCCTGACCACCCTGCTGGCCTTCGCGGTGGTTCCCTTCGGACCGGATCTGGTCATCGGCGGCCAGGTCATCCCCCAGGTCATAAGCGACCTCAACGTGGGCCTGCTCATGATCATGGCCCTGTCCTCCATCGGCGTGTACGGGGTGGCGCTCGGCGGCTGGGCCTCCAATTCCAAATTCAGCCTGCTCGGGGCCATTCGCGGCGCGGCCATGATGATCAGCTACGAATTGCCCCTGAGCCTGGCCCTGGTCCCGGTGGTCATGCTCTCGGGATCCTTCAGCCTGACGGACATCGTGAACGCGCAACAGGGCTATCCCTTCATCCTGGTCCAGCCGCTGGCGTTCGCGCTTTTCTTCGTGAGCGCCATGGCCGAATCCAAGCGCGTGCCCTTCGACATGCCCGAGGCGGAAAACGAGCTCATGGCCGGGTTTCACACGGAATACAGCGGCATGCGCTTCGCCCTTTTCTTCGTGGGCGAATACGTGAACATGGTCCTTCTCGGGGCGCTCACGGCGGTCTTTTTCCTGGGCGGCTGGCACGGCCCCTTCTTGCCGCCCATCGTCTGGTTTCTCATAAAAATCATGATCACCCCGTTTTTCCTGATCTGGACCCGGGCGAGCCTGCCGCGGCTTCGCTACGACCAGCTCATGCACCTGTGCTGGAAGGTCTTAACCCCGTTGGCGCTTTTGAACATCATCGTGACCGGCGCCTTCATGGCTGGGTAAGGGAGAAGCCCATGAGCGACATCATAGCCGCCGCGCGCGGTTTTTTCCGGGGCGCCAAGGGCATTGCGGACGCCTATCTCATGGTCTTGAGGCATCTGTTCCGCAAGCAGCTCACCGAGCCCTACCCGGAATTCAAGCGCGAGCTGCCGGAGAGGACCCGGGCGCGCATCGTGCTGACCAGGACCCCGGACGGGGACGAACGCTGCGTGGCCTGCTACCTGTGCTCCGGGGCCTGCCCGGTCAACTGCATCTCCATGCAGTCCGAGGAACGCGAGGACGGCAGGCGCCACGCCGCCTGGTTCCGCATCAATTTCGCCCGGTGCATCTACTGCGGCCTGTGCGAGGAGGCCTGTCCCACGCTGGCCATCCAGCTCACCCCGGATTTCGCCTTCGCCAAGGACGACATCATGAAATTCGTCTACGAGAAGGAGGATCTCCTGATCGAGGGCGGGGGCAAGCATCCGGACTACGATTTTTACAAGCATTGCGGCGTGGCTTTCGGCAAGGCCGGAAAGGGCGAACGCCCCGGCGAGCGGCCGCCCGTGGACGTGAAGAACAACCTGCCCTAGCAGGGCGGGAGCCCAAGGACGATATGCCATGACCCTGTACGGCGCGATATTCTACCTGCTTGCCGCCATCATCCTGGCGGCCACGGCCCTGGCGCTCACCCGGCGCGCGCTCATGCACGCCGTGGTCTATCTGGTCAACGCGTTCTTCGCCACGGCCATGCTCTTCTACCTTCTGGGCGCGCCGCTTCCCGCCGCCTTCGAGGTCATCATCTACGCCGGGGCCATCATGGTGCTGTTTTTATTCATCATCATGCTCATGGGCGTAAAAGACGGCCGGGACATGGACGCCAAGAAGGCCCTCGCCGTCTGGCTGCCACCCGTCTTTCTGGGCGCGGCCACCCTGGCCGCCGGATGGGTGCTCATCACCGCCCCGGCGGGCGCCAAGGAGGCCCTGCCCATGGCCCGGGCCACGCCCGCCGAACTGGGCCGCTTCGTGTTCGACCGCTACTGGCTCGGGGTGGAGGCGGTCTCCTTCCTCCTCTTCGCCGGACTGGCCGGGGCTCTGTTCCTGGGCAAAAGCGGGGACGAGGCCGGCAAGACCGCAAAAGACGGCCAGGGAGGCGCGGCATGATCGTCCCTCTTGAGCACATCCTCCTGCTCGCGTTCATCCTTTTTCTCATGGGCGCGGTCTGCGCCCTGGCCCGGCGCAACCTGGTCATGATCCTGCTGGGGCTCGAAGTGATGCTCAACGCGGCGGGCATCGCCTTCGTGGGCGCCTCGCTTCGCTGGATGGAGATGGACGGCCAGGCCTTCGTCCTGTTCATCATGGGCGTGGCCGCGGCGGAAATCGCGGTGGGGCTGGCCCTTCTGGTCTACTGCTGGCGCAGGTCCGGCAGTCTCGACGTGAACGTGTTCAGCCGTCTGAAAGGCTAGGGAGAGACGGGACATGCAAGCGAACCTTTCCCTGCTTCTGGCCCTGCCCCTGTTCGGCGCCCTGGTCCTGGCCCTTCTGGGACGGCGGCTTTCCCGGCCCATGGTGGAGCGGCTGGCCTGCGCGGCCATCATCGCCGCCTTCATCGCCGCCCTGACCGCCCTTGCCGGGGCCTGGGGCGAAACCCGGCTGGTTCCGCTGTTCCCCTGGTTCTCGGCGGGCGGCTTCTCGGCCTCCATGGACGTCCTCTACGATCCCCTTTCCGGGATCATGGCCGTCATGGTCACCTTCGTCTCCGCCATCATCCACATCC
The DNA here is from genome assembly GCA_937934715.1 of uncultured Desulfovibrionaceae bacterium. Taxonomy (GTDB): domain Bacteria; phylum Desulfobacterota; class Desulfovibrionia; order Desulfovibrionales; family Desulfovibrionaceae; genus CALGYO01. The sequence continues at coordinate 22,898 of CALGYO010000168.1, forward strand.
ATTCCGTGGGCTACATGCGCGGGGACGAGAGCTATGCGCGCTATTTCTGCTACCTGAACCTGTTCGTCTTCTTCATGCTGGTCATCACCCTGGCCGACAACCTGGCCTTCCTGTTCCTGGGCTGGGAAGGGGTGGGTTTCTGCTCCTACGCCCTCATCGGCTTCTGGTTCGCGGACGCCGAGCGCACCCTGGCCGGCCGCAAGGCCTTCGTCATGACCCGCATCGGCGACGTGGGCTTTCTCATCGCCATGGCCCTTTTCTTCGCGACGCTCGGCACCCTGTCCCTGTCCGGGATCATCGCCTCGGTTTCGGCGCTTTCCGTGGGGACGGCCACGGCCCTGGGCCTGCTTCTTTTGTGGGCCGCCGTGGGCAAGTCCGCCCAGCTGCCCCTTCTGGTCTGGCTGCCGGACGCCATGGCCGGTCCCACCCCGGTGTCCGCCCTCATCCACGCGGCCACCATGGTCACGGCCGGGGTCTACCTGCTCATGCGGCTTTTCCCGGTGCTGGCCCTGTCCCAGGCGGCGCTCGCCGCCGTTGGCGCGGTGGGCGCCGTGACCGCGCTGTTCGCCTCCTTTTCCGCCCTGGGCCAGCGGGACATCAAGCGCATCCTGGCCTGGTCCACCATAAGCCAGGTGGGCTACATGTTCCTCGGCATCGCGGCCGGGGACCTGTGCGGCGGCATGTTCCACCTGCTCGCCCACGCCTTTTTCAAGTCGCTCCTGTTCATGGGCGCGGGCTGCGTCATCCAGGCGCTGCACGAGGAGCACGACATCTTCCGCATGGGGTCCCGGGTGCGCACAGCCATGCCGCCGGTCTTTCTGCTCTTTTTCCTGGGCGCCCTGGCCCTGGCCGCCGTCCCCCCGGCCTCGGGCTATTTCAGCAAGGGCCGCATCCTCTACGCGACCCTGTCCCACGGGGGCGGGCTGTTCACCCTGTACTGGGCCATGGGCTCCCTGGCCGCCATCCTGACCGCGCTCTATACCTTCCGCCTGGTCTTCGTGGCCTTTTTCGGCGACCCGGCATTTCCGCCCAAGACCTGGGACATCGAGCCCCTGCCCAGATTCATGATCCATGTCCTGTGGCCCCTGGGCGCCCTGGCCCTGTTGGCGGGGGGGCTGAACCTGCCCGGGAATTTCTCCGGCGCGGAATGGCTGAGCCATGCCCTGCGTACGGTTCCCGGGGCGGACGCGGAATTCCACGGGGTTTCGGAGCTTGCCGTGTCGCTGGCGGACGCGGGCTTTTGCGCGGTGGGGCTTTTCCTCGCCTGGATGCTCTACGGCCCCAGGACCGCGCCCGGCAGGCGCGGCCCGGCCGATCCGGAACGCTTCGCCCACCGGATGCTCCGCTCGGGCTTCGGCCTGGACGCGCTCTACCGCAAGACCGTCCTGACGCCGTTTCTGGCCTTGTCCGGCTTCATGCGCCGGGTGGTGGACGAGGGCGCCGTGGACGCGGCCTTCATGAGCCAGGGCGTCCTCTGGGCCAGGACCTCCATGGCCGCGCGACGTCTGGCCACGGGCCGGACGTCCACCTATCTTCTGACCTTTCTCTTGGGATTGGCGGCCATCTGCGCCGTCCTCCTGGCAAAGGGGGCCTAGCCATATGACCACGGGTACGACCGGGAGGACGAGGACGCCATGAACGCGTTTCCCCTGCTTTCCACCCTCATCTTTCTGCCGCTTCTGGGCGCCCTCGCGACCGTTCTTCTTTCCCGCAGCCCCGCCCTGTGCCGGGCGGCCGCCCTGGGAACGGCCCTGGCCGAACTGCTCCTGGCGGCCTGCGCCATCCCCCTGGCGGCCGATCCCGGAACGATCCTCGCCGAGAACGCCGCCTGGATCCCCAGCTTCGGCATACGCTACGCCCTGGCCATGGACGGCTTGAGCGGCCTGCTGGTCCTCATGACCGCCTTTCTGGGCGTTCTGGCCGTGCTCACGTCCTTCAAGGAAATCACGAAACGGCCGGGCGCCTACTACGCCTTCCTCCTGGCCGTGGAAACCTCGGCCTGCGGCGTGTTCCTGGCTAAGGACCTCTTCCTGTTCTATCTCTTCTGGGAGGTCCAGCTCGTGCCCATGTTCTTCCTCATCGGCGTGTGGGGGCACGAGGACAGGCGCAAGGCCGCGCTCAAATTCTTCCTCTTCAGCATCGCGGGCGGCATGCTCATGCTGCTCGCGGTCATCGGCGCCTGGCTGGCCCAGCCCGAAGGCGCCCGGACCTTCTCCCTGGCCGCCCTCATGGCCGCCCCGGCCGCGCCCCATGTGCAGAATTGGCTCTTCGCCGCTTTTTTCCTGGCCTTCGCCGTGAAGATGCCCATCGTCCCGGTCCACACCTGGCTGCCCGACGCCCACACCCAGGCCCCCACGGCGGGCAGCGTGATCCTGGCGGGCGTGCTCTTAAAAACCGGCGCCTACGGTCTCATCCGCCTGGCCTTCCCGCTTTTCCCGGACGCGGCCGCCCTCTCCGTCCCGCTGCTGTTCGTCCTGGGCCTGGCCGGGCTCTACCACGCCTCCCTGTGCGCCCTGGCCCAGACAGACGCCAAGCGGCTGGTGGCCTATTCCAGCGTGGCCCACATGGCGCTCATCGTCATCGGCGTGGCCGCCTGGAACGCCGTTTCCCTGTCCGGCGCCATGCTCCAGATGATCAACCACGCCCTGACCACGGGCGGCCTGTTCATCATGATCGGCATGCTCTCCCGCCGTTCGGGCTCGCGGGAGCTGGCCTCCTTCGGCGGGGTGTGGAAGCGCTCCCCGGTTCTCGGGGCGTTTTTCCTCTTTTTCTGCATGGCCTCGGCCGGGCTTCCCGGGCTCAACAATTTCGTGAGCGAACTGCTCACCCTGGTGGGGACCTGGACCGGTCATCCGGGCGTGGCGGCGGCGGCCTTCGCGGGCGCGGTCCTCACCCTGACTTATGTGCTGAAACTGGCCCAGGGTACGCTTTTCGGAACCCCGGCCGCGACCCAGCCCGAACAGTGGCCCGACGCCGAACCCCTGGAGCTGTGCGTCCTGTCGCCCCTGGCCGCGAGCATCCTGTACCTCGGCTTCGCGCCCCAGGCGGTCCTCGACATGTTGCGCGGACCGGTAAGCGATTTTCTTCCCCGGATTCCCCAGCTTTTCCAGTAGGAGAACACGCCATGGCCGCGCATCGTCCACAAACCACAAGCAAGCGGGAACGCCATGACAGCCGTCGCTGAGGGCTGGACGCCCATTCTGCCCTACGCCATCCTGGCCGGGGGCGCCCTGGCCGTGTTCCTGGCGGCCAGCCTGACCAAGGGACGCCCCTCCCGGGTCTTCGCCCCCATAAGCCTTCTGTGCGCCCTGGGCGCGGGCCTGGCGGCCCTGTGCGCGGCGCCCCAGGCCGGAATCTTCGCCGGAACCCTGGACGCCGGGCCTTTCGCCCGGTTCTACCAGATCCTGACCTGCGGCCTGACCGCCGGAGCCATTCTGCTTCTCGGCGGCTATTCCCGGCGGCGCGGCTTCGAACGCGACGAACTCTACGCCCTGACGCTTTTGGCGGCGCTCGGGATGTGCCTGCTCACGGCGGCCGTGGACTGGGTCATCCTCTTTCTGGGCCTGGAGATGCTCTCCATCTCGCTCTACGTCATCATCGCCGCCCACAAGGACGCGCCCCAGGCCGCCGAGGCCGCGCTCAAGTATTTCGTCCTGGGCGCGGTGGCCAGCTCCTTCCTGCTTTTCGGCATCGCCCTGGTCTATGCGGCCACCGGGGAGACCGGCGTGGCCGAAAGCCTGCGCGACGCCGCGCAACACGGCATGGAAGGAATCGCCCTGCTGGGCTTTTCCTGCATCCTGGTGGGCCTCGGCTTCAAGATCTCCCTGGCGCCCTTCCATCTGTGGACCCCGGACGTCTACCAGGGCGCGCCCGCGCCGGTGACGGCCTTCCTGTCCACCGGCTCCAAGGTGGCGGTCTTCGCCGCGCTGTTGCGCATGGCGCTTTCCGAAAGCCCGCTCTTCGCCCGCATGGACCCCGTCCTGTGGACCCTGGCCGCCCTGACCATGACCGCCGCCCCGCTCGGCGCCATGACCCAGCCCTCGGTCAAGCGCATGCTGGCCTATTCCTCGGCCGGACACATGGGCTATCTGTTCATGGCCCTTTTGGCCGCCCCCATCGCGGGCCCCGGCCCCATCATGTTCTACAGCGCGGTCTACGGCATCATGGACATGGGCGCGTTCGGCGCGCTGTCCACGCTCTCGCCCCTGGACCGGGACGCGGACGACATCATGGATTTCAGAGGAATGGGGTTCGACAGGCCGTACGCCGCCGGAGCCCTGGCCCTGTGCCTTTTGACCCTGGCGGGGTTGCCCCCCACGGCGGGATTCACCGGCAAGTTCTTTCTCTTCGAGTCGGCGCTCTCGGCGGGCTACGTCTGGCTGGCCGTGATCGGCGTTATCTCGGCCATCATTTCGGTCTACTACTATCTGCGGGTGTTGGCGGCCATGTACATGCGCGCCCCGGAATGGGCGCCCGCCAGGGAAAGCGCGCCGGGAAGCTACGCGGTCCTGGCCCTGGCCTGCGCCGGAGCGCTCGCCCTCGGGCTCTTGCCCGCGCCGGTTCTCTCGGTCATGGCCGCGTCCGCCCCGTTCACGCCCTAAGACCGCGCGAGGCCGCCCGCCGGATACTCGCAGGACCCGCGCGCCGGAAGACCGCGTCCGGGACGAAACGCGGGGAATCCGGGCGCTTTATTGGGTTTCATTCGAAAACCCGTTTCTTTGAGGGGAGGGTGGGCATGCCGGCGGGCTCAGATGGCGGGAGAACCCGCGCGCCGTCCATGCCGTATCGGTTCCGGGCTTCCGGCCCCGGACCGGCGGACGTCAGGATTCGTCCCGTTTGACCATCGCGAACGACAGGATGCGCTCCAGTTCGGCCAGATGCACGGGCTTGGCCAGATAGGCGTCCATGCCCGCCTCCAGGAATTTCTCCTTGTCCCCGCGCATGGCGTAGGCGGTCATGGCCACGAGCGGCAGCCTGGCGAACGCCGCGAAGGCCGGATTGGTCCGTATCTCGCGCGCGGTTTCCAGGCCGTTTTTCACGGGCATCTGAATGTCCATGAGCGCGGCGTCGAACCCGCCCGAAGGCAACATGGCCAGGGCCTGTTCCCCGTTTTGCGCCCACTGGCTGGCGTAGCCGAGCTTTCCCAGAAATCCGGTGATGAGCTTGGCGGTCAAGGCGTCGTCCTCCACCAGCAAAATCCGGCCTCCCCGGGGCTTCCCCTCCGGCGCGGGCGCCTCCCCCTCCGCCGGGGGACAGGGCAGGCCTAGGGGGATGGACAGGATGGCCATGGCGCCCTTGCCGGGCTCGCTGACCATGCACATGGTTCCGCCGAGCAGCTTGACCATGCGCTTGACGATCTGCAAGCCGATGCCCGCGCCCTGGTATTTCCTGGTGTAGGCGTCCTCCACCTGGGTGAAGGGTTCGAACACCTTGCCCAGCATGCAGTCCGGAATGCCGATGCCGGTGTCCCTGATCTCCGCGTACAGGCGCACGCCGCCCGGGGCGCCGTGGGGCAGCATGCCGAAAACGACGTCCACCTGTCCCGCTTCCGTGAATTTCACGGCGTTGCCCACCAGATTGAGCAGAATCTGCCGCAGCCTGACGGCGTCGCCCTCCACGGTTTCCGGGAGGGACGGGTCGACGGAGATGTTGAGGGTCAGTCCCTTTTGTCCGGCGATGTCCCCATAGACCGTGCGCACCGGCCCAAGGGCCTCGCGCAGGCTAAACGGCGCCCGGACCAGGGAAATCTTTCCCGTCTCCATGCGGGCCAGATCGAGGATGTCGGACAAAAGCCGGGTCAGATTCCGGCCGCCCTGGCGGGCCAGCCGGGCGTATTCGGCCTGCTCCTCCGTGAGGGCGGTGGTTTCCAGGAGCTGCACGCAGCCGAGAACATGGTTGAGCGGGGTGCGCAGCTCATGGCTCATGTTGGCCAGAAAGGTGGATTTGGCCTTGTTGGCCGCCTCGGCCTTCTCCATGGCCGCCACCAGCCGTTCTCTGGAGCGCGCCCGGTAGACGGCCACGGCGAACAGATCCGCCAGGGCGCGGATGGCGTCGAGATCGGCCTGGCCGTAGCGCGCCGCCGGACCGGTGAGAAAAATCCTGCCGTAGAGTTCGCCCTCGAAAAGGGCCGGAACGGACAGGAACGGAACGAACGGTTCGTTCCTGGACGCCTGGTCCCGAATGCCGGGAAACATCCCGGGGTCGTTGACGAACAGGGGTTCCTCCGCGAGCGACGCGTCCATGGCCCTGAAAAACCGCCAGGGGCCGGAAAGCGTGGGGCATTCCCGGGCGGCGTCCGCCAGTTCTCCATCGACCAGGATGGCTTCGGCCTTTTCCCCGGCTTCACGGCCCCGGGGGCTGGCCGTCAAGACGAGCCCCCCCGCGCTGCCGGTGATGCGGGCGGCCCTGGTCAGCGCCACCTTGGCCACGTCCATAATGGAGGAGCCGGGCTGGGTCAGGGCGCGGGCGATGTCGGCCTGGGCCAGGTTGAGGCTGGACTCCCGCTCCAGCGCCTCGCGCCGTCCGCGCTCCTCGGTCACGTCGGAAAAGATGCAGTGGGTGCGCAGGAATCGCCCATAGGCGTCACGCTGGATGCGGCCGTCGAACCGGCAAAGGACGAGCGCTCCGTCCTTGCGCCGCAAGGAAAACTCCTTGCCGTCTATCTGGCCCTGTTTCTTGAATGCGGGGAAGGTGACGCGCAGCTTTTCCAGTTCCTCGGGGGGGAGAAAATCCCCGATCCAGGCGCCTACGGTCTCCTCCTTGGTATAGCCCAGGACATCCAGCCACTTGCGGTTCACATCCAGGATGACTCCCTGCTCGTCCAGGGACTGGTAGGCCAGGGGCGCGTCCTCGAACAGAGCCCGGAACCGCTGCTCGCTCGCGCGCAGGTTTTCCTCGGCCAACCGGGCCTCCGTCACCTCGGGTCCCATGATGAGGACGCACCGGGCGCCGTCGTACTCGACGGGCGCGGACACGCTGCGCAGGATGGCGCGCCGTCCGTCCAGCCGGACCAGTTCGATGTCCATGAGGGGGTTGGTCCGTCCGTTCAGGGCGTTTTCAAGCCGCCGCCGTCCGGTCTCGAGGTAGTCCCGGCCGTAGAAGCGTTCCACGCTGTGGCCGAGAAGATCCTCGCGCGACGGGGCGCCGAGGATCCCGGCGCCGCAGGGATTGACGAAAACGATGCGGCCGTCCTTGACGACGAGGATGGCCTGCGGGGAATGTTCCACCACGGTCTTATGGCGCTCCTCGCTGACCCGCAGGGCTTCCTGGGTCCGCCAGGATTCGGTCTCGTCCTCGGCCAGGCCGGCCACCAGGGCGGGGTCGCCGTCTTTTCCACGCACGATGAAAGCCCTGGCCCGGATGCGCCGTTTCTCTCCATCCGGCCGTATGATCGAGTAGTTTTCCTGAAAGGGCGTCCCGCTCGTTCTCAACCCCGTAAACGCGTCGAGGACTCGTTTCCCGTCTTCCGGGACGACGGCGTCCATGAAGGATTTCGCGTCCTCGTACAAGGATTCCCGGGGCCGGCCCCAGATGGTCTCATAGGCCTTGCTGACGTAGAGGATCTTTTCGCAACAAAGCTCCCTCAACCAGAACACTTCGCGCAGGTTCTCAAGAAGGACGCCCAGGGTCTTTTCCTTGCGCCGCGCCCCCGCCTCGGCCATGCGCCTGCCGGTCATGTCCTGGAAGACGCCGCCCATCCAGACGGGCGTTCCGTCCTCGCCGCGCAGGATCCGGGCCTGTGAGCGCACATGACGGATATCGCCGTCCTTGCGGACGACGCGGTATTCCCCCTCGTAACAATCCTCCGAAGCCAGGGAGCGCTCCACGTCCCGCTCTACGCGTTCCCGGTCGTCACGGTGGATGTGGTCGAGCAGAAAGGACATGTCCACCGGGCCGCCGTCAGGCTCATACCCGAAAATATCGTAGATTTCCCGGGACCATTTGCCCTTCATGGCGGCGGGGTCGTATTCCCAGTGGCCCGCCTTGGCGGCGGCCCGGGTCTGGTCGTTGAGAGCCCGGCTTTGCGCCAGCTTTTCCAGGGCGCGCTCGCTTTCCGAACGATCCTCCAGGAACATGACCACGCAATCCGGCGGCAACGCGCTGATGTGGACCTTGAACGGGATGGCTTCCGAGGCGAAACGGGAACGGCAGGGCGTCTTTCTGACCATGGGCCGCCCCGTGGCCAGGCAGCGTTCGAACGCATCGGGAATCCAGGGCATGTCCGGGTGGATTTCCGCCGCCGATTCGCCGAAAAACGCCTCGGCCTGCCCGGATGCCATGATCCCGGCCTGGCGGTTGCGCTTGATCAGGCGGAAGACGCCGTCCCGGCGCTCCCATAAGCCGCCGGGCAAAGGGGAGTCCCAGAACAATGCATCGAAACGCGCCCGGCTTTGCTCCAGCGCCTCCCGGTCCTTGACGGCGAGGCGCACGGCCTGCTCAAGCTCTCGAACGCGATCCTTGAGCGCCTGCAATTCCAACGTGTTGGCGTCCCCGGTCCCTGTGGCCTCGTCCATGATCTTCCCGATTGCTTATCACATCTATTGAACGTTTGGGGATCATGGCGAAAATCCATTTCCGCCGCAAGGCATTTGGCGAGGACTTCCGCAACCCCGCTCAATATCAGGATCCGGCTTCCCCTCCTCCAGCCGCGCCGCGGCGTCGCGCCGTTGCGCGCTCCATCGCCTGGCGCAACCCCCGGGCCAGTTCGTCGATCTCCACGGGCTTGGACAGATAGGCGTCCATGCCAGCCTCAAGAAAGCGCTCCCGGTCGCCGCTCATGGCGTGGGCGGTCAAAGCGGCGGCTGGAATGCCCGCGTAGGCCTTGCCGGAGGCCCTGATGGCCGCAAGAAGCTCCAAGCCGTCCATCCCGGGCATATGGATGTCGATGAGCGCCGCGTCAAAGGGCTCCCGTTCCAGGATATTCAGAGCTTCCTGACCGCTGGAAGCGATCAGGGGCCGATGTCCCAGCCGCTCCAGGCTGACCCTGGCCGCAATCTGGTTGATGCGATCGTCCTCCACCACCAGAACCCGCAATCTTTGGCCCGCGCGTTCCGGTTCGGGGGGGAGGGGCGGTTTCCCGGCCAGGGCGTCCGGCGAAACGCGTTCGAGACCGAGCCGGACCGTGATCTCGGTTCCCGCCCCTTCCTCGCTCGCCAGCGTCAATACGCCGCCCATGAGCTCCACGGTTTTCTTGACGATAGGAAGTCCGAGCCCGGCGCCGCCGTATTTGCGGCTGCGTCCCGAGTCCGCCTGGGTGAACATTTCGAAGATAAGATCTTTTTTATCCTCCGGAATGCCGATGCCCGTGTCCTTCACCGTAAGCTCCAGCGTGACGTCCGGACCTTCGTCGCGGGGAATCGCCCGGACCGTGGTCAGAACGCTTCCCCGCTCCGTATATTTCACCGCATTGCCGATCAGATTGATGAGTATCTGCCGTATCCTGACCTCATCCCCGAGCAAGAGAGGCATCTGTCCGGGAACGTGAAGCGCGAGTTCGATCCCTTTGGCTTCGGCTTCAAGACGGAAAAGCCCCGTCGTCGTTTCCGCCAATGCCCGGGGATCGAACGGCGCCGGACGCAGGGGCATCTTCCCGGACTCGATGCGCGAAAGATCCAGGAGATCGTTGAGCAATCCGAGCAGTTTTCTGGCCGATTCCATGGCCATCTCGAGATATTCCCGCCTGGGCGGCTCGGCCGGGTCGGCGGCCAAGAGCGCCTGGAGAAATCCCATGACGCCGTTGAGGGGAGTGCGGATTTCATGACTCATGTTGGCCAGGAACTCGGATTTGGCCCGGCTGGCGGTCCGGGCGCCGCGCATGGCCTTGCGCAGGGCCTTTTCCGCCTTGCGCCTCTGGGAGATGTCGCGGACCACGAGCATGAACAAGCCGCTCGAGAGCTTGACGGCGGAGAGTTCGATGTCCGCCAGGGTTCCGTCCTTGCGCCGGAGCTCCCAAGCGCCCCGGTAGTGTTCGCCCGCGCGAACGCGGCGCAAGGTCTCCCGCAAACGCTCGACGTCTCGCTTCAGGCTCAGGGCGCCCAGTCTGAGCGCGAGCAATTCCTCTTTCTCGTACCCCAAAAGCTTCAAGCCCCGGGGATTCACGTCCAGGTAACGCCCATCCTGGCTTACCAGGAAAATGCCGTCCGAGGCCTCGCCGAACAAGGCTTTGAAATGGCGCTCGCTCTCGGCCAGAGCGTCTCGCGAGGCCTTCTCTCTGGCCAGACGCCCCCGGATGAGCACGGCCAGGAGGATCGAGGTGACCAGGATGAAAAACAGGCCCTTGACGGATTGCATGATCGCCAGCGGGCCCGGCGGCTCCCCGGAGAGAATTTGCGCGGCCTGGTCGGAAAAGAGAATCCACAGAGCGCCGAACAGGGCGTAAACGCCCACGATCTTCAGCCAGGCAAGC
>CALGYO010000169.1 GCA_937934715.1 uncultured Desulfovibrionaceae bacterium
GCGCCACCTACCAGGTGCCCATGGAAGTGCGGCCCGAGCGCCAGGTCACCCTGGCCATCCGCTGGCTGATCAATTATTCGCGGGGACGCGGGGAGAAGGGCATGGTCGCCCGTCTTTCCGGCGAGTTCCTCGACGCCTACAACATGCGCGGCGGCGCGGTGAAAAAGAAGGAAGACACCCACCGCATGGCCGACGCCAACAAGGCCTTCGCCCACTACCGCTGGTAGTTTACGGAGTAGATTGTGTCCAAACCGGTACCTACTGAAAGACAGCGCAATATCGGCATCATGGCCCATATTGACGCCGGGAAGACCACCACCACGGAGAGAATTCTCTTCTACACCGGCGTGTCCCATAAGATCGGCGAAGTGCATGACGGACAGGCCGTCATGGACTGGATGGCCCAGGAACAGGAACGCGGCATCACCATCACCTCCGCCGCCACCACCTGCTTTTGGCGCGACCATCGCGTAAACATCATCGACACCCCGGGCCACGTGGACTTCACCATCGAAGTCGAACGCTCCCTGCGCGTGCTCGACGGCGCCGTGGCCGTGTTCGACGCGGTGGCCGGCGTCGAGCCCCAGACCGAAACCGTCTGGCGGCAAGCCGAGCGCTACAAAGTCCCGCGCATGAGCTTCATCAACAAAATGGACCGGGTTGGCGCCGATTTCTTCCGTTGCGTCGACATGATCAAGGACCGGTTGCGCGCCAAGGCCGTGCCTTTGCAGATCCCCATCGGCTCCGAAGAGAACTTCAAGGGCGTCGTGGATCTGATCACCGGCAAGGCCATCCTTTTCGACGACAGCACCATGGGCAAGGAATATGTCCTCGGCGACATTCCCGAGGACCTCATGGACCGCTACGAGGAGCTTCGTCTGGAGATGCTTGAAGCCATCGCCGAAGAAGACGAAACCCTCATGGAGAAATACCTGGGAGGCGAGGAACTCACCCCCGAGGAACTTATCGCCGGCATCCGCAAGGCCACCATCAATCTTTCCATCTGTCCGGTGCTCTGCGGATCCGCGTTCAAAAATAAAGGCGTCCAGCCCCTGCTCGACGCCGTGGTCGACTTCCTGCCTTCGCCCCTCGACATTCCCGCCATGGTGGGAACCGATCCCGACGACGACGAGAAGAAGATCGAGTGCCCCTGCGACGAGAAAAAGCCGTTGGCCGCGCTGGCGTTCAAGCTCATGTCCGACCCCTTCGTCGGCCACCTGACCTTCTTGCGCCTGTACTCCGGCGTCATCGAGTCCGGCATGACCGTGCTCAACGCCAACACCGGGAAAAAAGAACGCATCGGCCGCCTGCTCAAGATGCACGCCAACAAGCGCGAGGAGATCAAGTCCGCATCGGCCGGCGACATCGTTGCCGCCGTGGGACTCAAGATCACCTCCACCGGCGACACCCTGTGCGACATGGGCCGCCCCGTGGCCCTCGAGTCCCTGAGCATCCCCGAGCCGGTCATCGAGGTTGCCATCGAGCCCAAGACCAAGGCCGACCGCGACGCCCTGACCCAGGCCCTGGTCAAGCTGGCCAAGGAAGACCCCTCCTTCCGCGTGAAATCGGACGAGGAATCCGGCCAGACCCTCATCGCGGGCATGGGCGAGCTGCATCTGGAAATCATCGTTGACCGCCTCATGCGCGAGTTCAACGTCAACGCCAACGTGGGCGCCCCCCAGGTCGCCTACCGCGAGACCATCACCAAGGCCGTCAAGGTGGACCACAAGTACGCCAAGCAGTCGGGCGGCCGCGGCCAGTACGGCCACGTGGTCATCGAGGTGGAGCCCCGCGAGGAAGGCGGATACGAATTCGAGAACGCCATCGTGGGCGGCGTCATTCCCAAGGAATACATTCCCGCGGTGGACAAGGGCATCCAGAACGCCTTGAAAGGCGGAGTCCTGGCCGGATACCCGGTGGTGGACGTGAAGGTCAAACTGATCTTCGGCTCCTACCACGAGGTGGACTCCTCCGAGCAGGCCTTCTACATCTGCGGCTCCATGGCCTTCAAGGAGGCCGTGAACAAGGCGAGCCCGATCCTGCTCGAGCCCATCATGGCCGTCGAGGTCGTCACCCCCGAGGAATACCTGGGCGACGTCATGGGCGACCTCAACAGCCGCCGCGGCCGCGTCGCCAAACTCGACGCCCGGGCCGGCGCCCAGATCATCACCGCGCACGTCCCGCTGTCCGCCATGTTCGGCTATGCCACGGACCTGCGCTCTAAGACACAGGGCCGGGCCACCTTCACCATGCAGTTCGATCACTACGAGAGGGTGCCCCAGAACATCGCCGACGAAGTCATCAAGAAGAAGTAGCGCGGAACAGTTTAGGACTGTCAAAAATACTAAAGAGCGATCCGGACGGATACAAAACGTAGGGGGATAGAAATGGGCAAGGCGAAATTCGAGCGGAAAAAGCCGCACGTCAACATCGGCACCATTG
>CALGYO010000170.1 GCA_937934715.1 uncultured Desulfovibrionaceae bacterium
CCATTGATCAAAACCGGGGCCGCGCTCACCCGCATGCCGGACCGGTAGGCGAAAAACACCCCGATTTCGATTCCCGCCACCGCAAGTCCCAAAAGAAGAACCGGCCACAGGCCCAGCCAGTGGGCGGGGCTGCAAAGCCGCCCGGCGGCGAGGGGTTTCGGCTCGAGCGCCCAGGCGCCAAGGCAGATGGCCATGGCCAGGGCGTAGGCCGCGGCCATGATCCCGAAAGGCCGGCCCGAGGCGGACAGGGTTTTCTGGGAAAGGTGGTAGGCCACCGACGAGGCGATGACCAGGATCAGGGGAAAAAGCGAAGCGGGCATGGGAACATCCTCGGGGTTGGAGTGAACGGATCACAGGCGTTCTACGCCCGCAACCCCGTTGGAACCAATGAAAGCTCGTCATGGGAGGCATGAACGTGGCGGCGCCGAATTTCGATTTGAACCTCGTGCGGGTGTTCGTGGCCATCTATCAGGAAAAAAGCCTGACCCGGACCGGAGAGCGCCTGAATCTGACCCAGTCCGCCATAAGCCACGCCCTGTCCCGGTTGCGCTCGGCGCTGGGCGACCGTCTTTTCGAACGGCGCGGAGCGCGCATGCTGCCCACGGCCATGGCCAGGGACGTCTTCCCCGGTCTGGAGTCCGGTCTGCGGCGCATGGAGGCCGTCCTCGCCGACGGCGGCCGCTTCGATCCCGCCGTCTCCCGCAGGATCTTCCGGCTGGGCATGAACGACTATTCCACGAGCATCCTCCTGCCCCGGCTCATGGCCAGGCTGCGCCGGGAAGCTCCGGGGCTGCGGCTGCGCATCCGCCAGACCACCCTGGAGGAGCGTCAGGCGTTTCTCATGGACGGAACCGTGGAGCTGTTGACGGGCTGCGACCAGGATCTCGGACCGGGCGTGGCGCGGGATCGTCTTTTCATGGACCGGGATGTGGTGGTCGTTCCCGAGGGGCATCCCGCCCTGGGACCGTCCTTCGGCCGGAAGGAGCGCGAGGAGACGCCCATGATTTCCCTGTCGATGACCTCGGGGGGCGATCCCCTGCGCGGGTTGGCGCTCACGGGGGACGGCCGGGTGATCCTGGCGGTGGAGCAGGAGCTGGCCATTCCCGGGCTGGCCCTGGCCTCCGGCTGCGCCGCGCGCATGTCCGAGCGGCTGGCCCTGGCCCTGCCCGGGGATTCCCGGGTGCGGATCGTCAGGGGCGTCTGGCCCGAACCCGCCTTCGAGGTCTATCTCTACCGCAGGGAGAACGCGGAGGAGGACGCCGGCGTGGCCTGGCTGCGCGAGCGCATCCTGGAGGAGGGGGCGGCGCTGGACCGGCTATGAATGGGCTTTGGCGGTCTCGCGTTCCCTGAGGAAGGCGAGGAAGGCGTCGCCGCGCAGGGGCGGACTGTGGTAATATCCCTGGACCTGGTCGCAGCCGAAGTATTTGAGCAGGGCGAGCTGGTCCTTGGTTTCCACGCCCTCGGCCACCACGGAGATGCCGAAGTTCTTGGCCAGCTGGATGATGGCCCGCACGATGGTTTCGTCCTTTTTCCCGGCGCCCAGGCCCATGATGAAGGAACGGTCGATCTTGACCGTGTTGATGGGAAATCGCTTGAGATAGGACAGGGACGAGTAGCCCGTGCCGAAATCGTCCAGGGAGATCTGGGCGCCCATGTCGCGCAGGCGGTCCAGTTTGTATACGGCGCCGTCCAGGTCAGCGGCGATGGCCGTCTCGGTGATCTCCAGGTCCAGGCGTTCGGGGGGCACGCCCCGTGTTTCCAGGATGCGCGCGATCATGTCCACCAGGTCGGGCTGGACGAACTGCCTGGGCGAGAGGTTGACCGAGGCGCGCATGCCCTCGGCGCCCGCCTCGAAAAAGGCCGGCGCCTCGCGGCAGGTCATGTCCAGAACCTGACGGCCCAGGGGCAGGATGATGCCGGTCTCCTCGGCCAGCGGAATGAATTCCATGGGGCTTATGATCTCGCCCCCCCGTTCCCAGCGCACCAGGGCCTCGAACCCCGTCACCGCGCCGTGGAGAATGTCCACCTTGGGCTGGTAGACCATGAACAGCTCGTCCTGGGTCAGGGCCTTGCGCAGGCTGCTTTCCAGGCTGAGACGCCGGGAAGCCTGGTCGTTCATCTCCGCCCGGTAGAGCCTGAACCGGTTCCGGCCGAGCTCCTTGGCCTGGTACATGGCCGCGTCGGCGTTTTTCATGAGGGTTTCGGGGTCGGTCCCGTCCCCCGGCGAGATGGCCGCGCCGATGCTCGGCGAGATGAACAGCTCGTGCCCGCGCAGCAGGAACGGCTCGGCCAGGCTCATGATGATGCGCTCGGCCAGGGCGGCCGCGTTGGTCTCGTCCGCCACGTTGTCCAGCAGGAAGCCGAATTCGTCGCCGCCAAGCCTGGCCAGGGTGTCGCCGGAGCGGGTCAGCGCGGCGAACCTGTCCGAGACCATGAGCAGCAGCTCGTCGCCCGCCGCATGGCCCAGGCTGTCGTTGATGGTCTTGAAATTGTCCAGGTCCACGATAAGCGCCACGGTTTTGGTCCGCGCCCTGGCGGAACGGGACAGGGCCACGCCCAGACGGTCCTTGAACAGAGACCTGTTGGGCAGATCGGTCAGCGGATCGTGATAGGCCTGGTGGAGGATCTGCTCCTCCTTGCGTTTGACCTCGGTGATGTCGTGGAACACGCCCACGTAATGGGTGACCAGGCCCTTCTCGTCCCGGATGGCGCTGATGGACAGCCATTCCGGATAGGCCTCCCCGGATTTGCGGCGGTTCCAGATTTCCCCTTCCCAGATTCCGTCCTCCAGGAGGACGCGCCACAGGCCCTCGTAGAAGGCTTTTTCGTGGCGGTCGGATTTGAGCATGCTCGGCCTTTTCCCGACGGCCTCGCCTGGCGGGTAGCCGGTGATGGC
Organism: uncultured Desulfovibrionaceae bacterium; assembly: GCA_937934715.1. Lineage (GTDB taxonomy): Bacteria > Desulfobacterota > Desulfovibrionia > Desulfovibrionales > Desulfovibrionaceae > CALGYO01. Next base: position 2,897 of record CALGYO010000170.1, read on the forward strand.
GGTGAAGGCCGGGTTGACGGCGAGAATCTCCCCCTTGGCGCTGGTGATCATGATGCCTTCCATGGCGCTGTCGAAGACCTTCTCGAAGAGCTTGAGCTGGCTTTCGGCCAGCTTTCTCTCCGTGATGTCCTTGCCCAGGCCGAAAAAACCGGTCAAAGCCCCATCCCTGTCCAGGATGGGCACGCCGCTTATGGCCAGACAGACCCGCCGCCCCTGGCTGCCCAGATGCCAGCATTCCAGATCCCTGATCGGCGCCTTTTCCCGGACCCGTTCCTTGAATAGCGCCTCCATCCTGGCCGCCTCGTCCGGGGGCATGAAGGCGAACGGCGTCTTGCCGGTCAATTCTTCCGGCTTCAAGCCCAGAATCCTTTCGACCGAATCCGAGACGTAGGCGAAGCGCGCCCCGGCGTCCAACTCCCATATCCAGTCGCCGGAATTGAAGGTCAGGTCCTTGAAGCGCCGTTCGGAACGGGCCAGGGCCTCCTGGGTCTTGATCTTGTCCGTCACGTCCAGGAGCACGGCCAGGGACCGGGCGATTCCGCCCTGTTCGTCCCGTTCGGCCACGGCGGAGAGCAGCACGTCGAGCAAGCGGCCGGATTTGGTCACCATCCGGTAGGGAGCGTCCCGGCAGACGCCGGTGCGGAAAAATTCAGGCAGGATGCGTTCCTTGGCCAGTTTCCGGGACTCCTCGGTCAAGAAATCCGTGGAAGGACGGCCCAGGACCTCGCCGCGCTCGTAGCCCATGGCCCGCAGCCAGTCGTCGCTCACGCCGATGAGGCGGCCCTGGCTGTCGATGGAATGCAGCATGGCCGGGGTTTTGTTGTAGAGGGCCCGGTGGCGTTCCTCGCTTTGGGTCAGGGCCAGGGCGGCGCGGTGCGCTTTCGTTCTGTCCGCGCAAAGAGCCGCCGTTTCGCCGGTGGGCAGGCGGAAGAAAAAGCCTTCGAACCAGCGCTCGCCGTTCCCCTGGGCATGAAGCCAGGGGGCCGTCCGCCGGGCCCGGCCGGTTTGCCAGACTTCGGCCAGGGTCTCGGGGAAGGGCGTGCCGGAAAGATGCGGGAAGGCCTCGTCCAGGGGCAGGCCGAGCAGCCGATCCTTGGGGACGCCCGCCAGGGGCTCGCAGGCGGCGTTGCAGCCGGACAGGACGAAGGCGCCGTCCTCGTCGCGGCGCTGAAAAATCAGAAGGGCGCTGTCCAGGGACTCGGCCACGCTTGAAAGCCGGGCGCGTTCGCGGGAAAGCTCCTCGGCCTTCCGGGCGAGACGCGCCGCTTCCTCGCGCAGGGCGTCGTACTCCTCGCGCGCCGTTTGGGAGGCCTCGGCCGCGCGCCGTTCGAAATCGTCCCGGCTCTGGCGCAGGGCGGCCAGACAACGGCCGCACGCCCCCCGCCACGCCCCCTCCCTGCGGGCGAACAGCGCGGCGCAGCCCAGAAGGCCGGCCAGGGACAATGCGGTCAGGGCGGTCAGGGCCGTTCTCCGCCGGACGGAGAGCCCCAGGTTGCGCAGACTGTCTTCGGCCAGGGCGGACAAGGTTTCCCGGGCCTCGCCGAAAGCCCGCATTTCCTTTTTGAAGGCGCCGCCCCCGAACAGGGCGGCCGCCTCGTCCCGGCGGTCCATTTTGTACAACGCGGCGGCGTGGCGCTCGATTTCGATCAGCGCGTCCCCGGAGCGGATAAGCTCCCCGGCGGCGTCCAGGGCCTTGCCCCTTTGGGCGTTCTCATCCGCCGGAGCGCTCGCGGCGAGCTCCCGGGCCAGGGCGGGCGCTTCATCGAGCAGATCCTGAAACCGGACCAGGGCCAGTCCCTTGGGCGCGAGCCAGCCGGACCGGTCCAGCCCCATGGCCTCGCGGTTTTCGATCTGGGCGGCTGCGGCCATGCGGGCAAGATCGTCCTGAAGCGCCCCGAGACCTTCGGCGGCGGCGCCCAGACGCAAGGCGTTCCGGCTCGATTGCAGGTTGTCCGGATCGGGCGCCCGGGCCAGATGCAGGGAGTAGAAAAGACAAAAGGCGCACAATCCGGCGAAGGCGATGAACAGCGCCGTGGCCGCCCAGGCGCCCGGCCGGGAAGCTGTGGGATGCGTCGGTGACGCGGGGTCGCGCATAGAGTATCCTTGGATGCGCCATTTGCCGCCGAAAGACGGCTTATCGAACGATACGCCTTCTCGGGATTTGAGGAAAGGGCGTTTCTCGACGAATCGCGCCGCTCCCCCGGATGCGGCGCCCCTGGTGACGAGGACGCTCGCTTCAATGAGGCCTGTCTTCCCCGGCTCCGCGTCCCGCCGGACCGCGCCGCCGCGCGTCCGGACCCGGCCTCAGCCGAGTTTTGCGCCGTTTTGGACGTTCATGTCCGGAACGGCCAGAACCACGTCGCCGTTTTCGCGATAGAAGCCGGTCAGGAGAAATTCGGAGCGAATGGGGCCGATCTGCTTGGGCGGAAAATTGACTACTCCGAGAATCTGTTTCCCGGGCAGCTCCTCCTTGGAATACAGCGCCGTTATCCGGGCGCTGCATTTGAGCACGCCGTACTCCGGTCCGAAATCGGCCTTGATGATGTAGGCGGGGATGCGCGCCTTGGGAAAATCCTCCGCGCTTACGATCGTTCCCGCCCGCAGGGCGACCATCTCGAAATCCTCGAAACGTATTTGTCGCATGCCATATCCTCCAAATGTATGGCCGCTTCAATGAAGCCGCGTTCCGAAGAGTGCGTCAGGCGGGCGGGCGCGTCAACTCTTCGAGACCGCCGCGCGATTGGTCAGCCGGCGTCCTTCGGCGGTCAAGAGGCTCTCGCCTTTTGGAATCCCCTAACGATTGCCGTTGATTAGGCTCATGACTATAGGCGGTTACAGGTTTTCAGGGGGTTATGCGGCAATCTTCCTTGAGGAAAGCGGCCGTCTGCCCCGATCTTGACGGATGCGCAAAAAATCCCGTGGGATTTTTCCGGGAAAATACGTACAAGGGATTTGTCATCCCCGCCGTTTCCGGACCGCGGCTTGGGCGCGGCCGCGAAAACCGGGCGGCGCGCCGTTGCCTCGGGCAATGACCGGTCTACGCCCACAGAGGACTCATGAACATACGAACCAAGGCCCTGATCGTCCATGCCGCCGCCTACCTAGCGTTTGTGGTCATCTTGCTTCTCGCGGCGGGCGGCATTCTGGTTTCGGATTTCGAGCGCATCGAAAAGGTCCAGGTTTCCCGGGAGGCGGAACGGGCCCGGAACGCCCTCAACGCCTCCCTGTCGCGTCTTGGAACCCTGTGCAAGGACTACGCGGCCTGGGACGACGCCTTCGCCTTCGCCAGCGCGGGGACCGGGACCTTCGGCGAGACGAATTTCACCGGCGCCACCTTCGTCAATCAACACATCGGCTTTGTGATCATCGAGGACGCCGCGGGCAGGGAGCTGTACGCGAGCGCCTATGACCCCGGGCGGGGAGAGATCGTGGCCGTCCCGCCGCGCATCCTCCAGGCCCTTCGCCAGGAGGGGCTGTTGTCGGGCGTGGCGGGGAAGAGTCCGGCGGCGGGCGTCGTCGCCTATGACGGGGGTTTTCTCATGATCGCGAGCGAGCCCATCGTGCGCAGCGACGCCAGCGGTCCGCCGGCGGGGATTTGCGTCATGGGCCGCGCGCTGGGCCGGGAGGAGCTGGACAAGCTTTCCGGAATCACCCTGTTGCCGTTGACCGCCTATCCCCTGGACCATCCCGCGATGGCGGGCCTTCTCAAGGACGGCCCCCTTGTCCGGGACGAGCCGGACGTCATGGTGGAAAGTCCCGGCCGGGCCGAGGGGCTGATCCTGGTCAGGGACATATCCGGCAAGCCCGCCTTCATTCTCGGGGCCGGGGTGGACCGCCTGTTTTTCAGCATGGGGCTGGTCAGCGCCAAATATTTCGCCGGAGTCGTCCTTTTTTCGGTCCTGGGGCTCATGATCCTGACGGGTTTTCTCATGGAGCGGCTCATCCTGCGGCGCTTGCGCGCGGCCAGCCGGCTGGCGGGACGCATGGCCAGGGACAAGGATCTGCGCTCGCGCCTGCCCGTGACCGGCCGGGACGAACTCACCTCGCTTTCGCGGGAAATCAACGCCCTGCTGGAAAACCTGCGCAAGGCGGACGAACAGGCGGCCCACACGAACGAGGAGCTGCGCCGGGCCAGGGACGCGGCCGATCAGGCCAACCGGGCCAAAAGCGAGTTTCTGGCCAAGATGAACCATGAGATCAGAACGCCCGTGAACACCATCCTGGGCATGACCGACGCCGCCTTGCGCGCCGCCCCGGGGGACGATGTCCGGGAATTCCTGGAACCCGCCCAGGAAGCCGCCGGGCAGTTGTGGCGGATCATCGACGAGGTGCTCGACATCTCCCGCATCGAAGCGGGGAAACTGCGGCTCGCGTCCGAGGATTTCGACGTGCGCGCCCTCGTGGAATCGGTCGCGCGCTCGGCCGGTCTCACGGCCCGGGAAAAGGGGCTTGCCATTGAGCTTGAGCTGTCCCCCGAGGTCCCGCGCAGGGCGCGGGGCGACGCCGGGCGTCTGCGCCAGATCCTGATCAACCTCGTCATGAACGCCGTCAAGTTCACGGACGTGGGCGGCGTGCGCATCGAGGTGAAACGGCTGGCGTCCGCGGAGGAACCCTCCGGCCGGACCGGTCTTTCCTTTTCGGTGACGGACACGGGGCGGGGCATTGCCAGGGACAAGCTCGACGTCATTTTCGAGACCTTCGTCCAGGGCTGCGAATCCGGGGACGAGCGGCGCGGCGGCGCCGGGCTCGGGCTGTCCATCGCCAAGGAGCTGGCGACGCTCATGGGCGGAGAAATAAAGGCGCGGTCCACGCCGGGCGAGGGCAGCGTCTTCACCTTCTCCGCCTTCTTCGATCCGCCGGGAAACGCGCGCACGAATGCGGAAGAGGCGGAAATGGTCCGGCCATCCCCGCTTCCCGGCGCCTCGTCGCGCCTGCTTCTGGTGGAGGACAATCCCGCGAACCGCAAGATCGTGGAACTCTACCTCAAGGACGAGCCGTTTACGATCGATGTGGCGGAGAACGGCAAACGGGCCGTGGAGATGGCCGCCGCAAACGCGTATGAGGCCATCCTCATGGACATGGAAATGCCCGTCATGGACGGCTACGAGGCCACGGCCCGCATCCGGGAGGGGGAGGCCGCGAAGGGGCTTCCGCCCACGCCCATCCTGGCGCTCACCGCCCACGCCTGGACCGCCCAGCGGGAACGCTGCTTCGCCTGCGGCTGCACGGAATTTCTCTCCAAGCCCATAAGCCGGGTGAAACTGCGGCAGGTCCTGTACGCCAACCTCTCCAGGACGGGCGGGGCGGCCAGGCCGAAGCCGCCGGAGGAAGGCGCCGCCGTGTCAGCCGGGTTCGGCGAGGCAGGCGGACCGTCCGGGGCGGCTCCCGGCGCTTCGCCCCCGGACGAGCCGGCTTCGCGGGCCAGCGCCTCCCCCGGGCTCCCTCCGGTCTTGCGGGAGCCCGGCCCCGAGGATGCGCGCTTTCCCGAGGACCCCGAACTGCGCGGGCTTTTGCCCGGATTGTTCGATTCCGTGGAAAAGGATCTGGCGGCTATGCGCCGCGAGCTCGCGGGCGGGGACTTTGCCAGCACGGCCAAGCGCGGGCGGGGACTCAAGAGCGCGGGGAAAAGCTACGGCCTGCCCTACGTGGCCGAGGCCGGGGAGATGATCGAGAAGGCCGCCGAGGCCGGAGACGCAAGGCGCGCGGCGGACCTGGCGGCGGCTCTTGGGCGCTATGTGGACCTGATGACGGCGGGCGCCGGGCGGACGGCCGCATAGGAAGCCCGTCCCCGGGCCGCATGAATAATAGAAAATGCATAATTCCGACGCCTTGTTGTTTTTTTCCCGCATGTTCGCTACTGATGCGGCATGAGACGTCAAGCGCGCCGCCCACGCTTCACGCGCGGCGCAAGGATGGCGCATGGACGGGGGGAATACCCGTGAACGAAAAGGAGAGCCCATGTCGTCGCTGATGAGCATTCTGACCCTGGCCCTGGCGCTTGTTATCGGATTGGCCGTGGGATCCATGGTTCGGGCGCGCCTTGCCCGCAAAAAGAAAGGCGACTGATTTTTTCCCGCAGCCGGAATCCGCCCCCCAGGGCGGCGGCTCGCGCCGCATCTCGTCCCTCACATGCTCGCCGGGCGAAACGCGCCAAGCATTGCAAGGAAAGGAAATGGCCATCAGGCCGAAAATTTCAAGGAGAACGGCATGATCGCGATGTCCGCCGCCCGGTTCAAACGCAGAGGCGCCCTGCGCCTTGTCCCCCTTCTTGCGCTCATCACGGCCCTGGCCGCCTGTTCCGGTCAGGACGAGGCGGAAAAGGCCAAAACCGAGGCCCCGGCCCAGCCCGCCGTGACGGTCAAGGTCATGGCCCCGGTCAAGCGGGACGCCCCCATTTACGCCGAGTTCACCGGCCGCACCGACGCCCAGGAGACCGTGGAAATCCGCGCCCGGGTGGAGGGCTTCTTGAAGGAGCGGGTTTTCACCGAGGGCGGCATGGTGAAAAAGGGCGACGTCCTTTTCGAGATCGAGCCGCGCAAATACGAGGAGGACCTGAAAAAAGCCCAGGCCGACCTGGACCGGGAGCAGGCCCTTCTGGCCAAGGCCAAGGTGGACATGGAGCGCTTCGGCAAGCTCTACGAGCAGCGCGCCGTCAGCCGGGACGAGTACGATTCCAAGATGACCAATCTGAAACAGCTCGAGGCCAGCGTGGACCGGAACAAGGCCGCCGTGGAAACCGCCCGGAGGGATCTGGGCTACGCCAAGGTCACGGCGCCCATTTCGGGCCGCATCGGCAAGTCCCTGGTCAAGGTCGGGTCCCTGGTGGGCAAGGGCGAGAACACGCTTCTGGCGGAAATCTCCTCCACCGACCCCATGTACGTGGATTTCAGCATCAGCGAGCGCGAATATCTGACCCTGGTCAAGGACCTGGCCGCCAGAAAAAACAAGAACGATGACGAGCGCATCCCCCTCACCCTCATCCTGGCCGACGACTCGGTCTACGACCATACGGGCCAGGCGGACATGGCCGAGCGGGCCGTGGATTCCAAGACGGGCACCCTGGGCGTGCGCGGGGTCTTCCCCAACCCGGACGGCATCCTGAAACCCGGCCAGTTCGCCAAGGTGCGCGCCCTGGTGGAGTTGAAAAAGGACGCCCTGTGCCTGCCCCTTCAGGCCATCATGGACGTGCAGGGACAGAAGGCCGTCTACCTCGTGGGCGAGGGCGGCAAGGCCAAAAGCGTTCCCGTGACCCTCGGGCCCCGGGTGGACGCCATGATCGTGATCGAAAGCGGCGTGGGGCCTGACGACAAGGTGGTGGTCGAGGGCGGCGCCAAGCTCAGGCCCGGCGATCTCCTGAAGGTCGAGGAGGCGGCGCCCGCCGCCCCGGCTTCCGGAGCAGCCGGAACCGGGAGCTGACCATGGTCAATTTCTTCATCCACAGGCCCATCTTCGCCACGGTGGTCAGCATCGTCATCACGCTGATCGGGGCCATCTGCATCCTGACCCTGCCCGTGGCGCAATACCCGGACAAGATGTCCCCGCCCATGGTCCAGGTGGCCGCCAGCTACAACGGCGCCAGCGCCACGGTGGTCGAGGAGACCGTGGCCGCGCCCATCGAGCAGGAGGTCAACGGCGCCCAGGACATGATCTACATGAACTCCGTCAGCTCCAACGACGGCCGCATGGTCTTAAACGTCTCCTTCGACGTGGACCGCGACCTGGAGCTGGCCACGGTGGACGTGCAGAACCGGGTCCAGCTGGCCCAGCCGAAGCTCCCGAACGACGTGCGCCAGTCCGGCATCAGCGTGAAAAAACAGTCCCCGGACATGGTGCTGGCCATCAACCTCGTCTCCCCGGACGGCAGCCGGGATTCGCTTTTTCTCGAAAACTACGCCCGCATCAACGTCGTGGACGCGCTGGCCCGCATTCCCGGCGTGGGCAACGTCTTCCTCGTGGCCGACCTGACCTACGGCATGCGCATCTGGCTGGACCCCAACAAGCTGGCCAAGCTGGGGCTCACGGCCACGGACGTGGCCAATGCGCTGCGCGAGCAGAACCTCCAGGCCCCGGCCGGGCAGCTGGGCCAGCAGCCCGCGCCCAAGGAAATGCCCTTCCAGCTCACCGTGCAGGTCAAGGGCAGGCTGACCGAGGTTTCGGAATTCGAGAACATCATCATCCGGGCCCAGGAAGGCGGCGAGATCGTGCGCATCAGGGACGTGGGCCGGGTGGAGCTCGGGGCCCAGAGCTACAAGGCCTTCACGCGGTTAAACGGCAAGCCCACCAGCACCATCCTCGTTTACCAGTTGCCCGGGGCCAACGCCATCGACCTGGTCAAGAAGATGCGCGAGCAGATGGCCGAGATGTCCACGTATTTCCCCTCGGGCGTGGAATACCGCATCCCCTACGACACCACCAAATTCGTCTCCGCCTCCATCGAAAGCGTCATCCATACGCTGTTCGAGGCCATCGTCCTGGTGCTCTTCGTGGTCTTCATCTTCCTGCAAAGCTGGCGGGCCACGGTCATCCCCATGATCGCCGTGCCCGTGTCGCTGGTAGGCACGTTCGCGCTTTTTCCGGCCTTCGGCTTTTCCATCAACACCATCAGCCTTTTCGCCATGGTGCTGGCCATCGGCATCGTTGTGGACGACGCCATCGTGGTGGTGGAGGCGGTCCAGCACAAGATCGACCATGAGAAGCTGCCGCCGCGCGAGGCCACGGTGGCGGCCATGAAGGAAGTGGCCGGGCCCATCGTGGCCATCTCCCTGGTGCTCATGTCCGTGTTCCTGCCCGCCTCCTTCATGGGCGGCACCTCGGGGCGGCTCTTCCAGCAGTTCGCCCTGACCGTGGCCATTTCCGTGGGCTTTTCCGCCGTGAACGCGCTCACCCTCTCTCCGGCCCTGTGCGCGCTCATGCTGCGGCCGGGCGGCATGTCCGGCGGGCTTCTTTCCCGGTTCTTCGGGGCCTTCAACAAGGCCTTCGACGCCGCGACCAGGGGCTACGGCGCCATGGTGCGCAAGGGCATCCGCCTGTCCCTTTTGACCCTGGCCCTTCTGGCCGCGGTCTACGCGGGCACGGGCGGCGTGTTCAAGGCCCTGCCCACGGCCTTCGTGCCGGACGAGGACATGGGCTATTTCTTCGTCAACGTGCTCCTGCCCGAAGCCGCCTCCCTGTCGCGGTCCGACGAGGCGGTGCAAAAGGTGGAAAAGCTCCTCCTGGACGAACCGGCCCTCGCGGACGTGATCGTGCTCGGCGGCTTCAACGTGCTCACGAGCGGCTACTCCTCCTATACCAGCATGCTCATCCCGGTGCTCAAACCCTGGGAGGAGCGCACGGCGCCGGAGCTGGCCATCGTTCCCGTCATGATGCGGCTCCAGGCGGCCTTCAACGACATCGCCGAGGCCCGGGTCAACGTGCTGCCCGCGCCGGTCATTCCGGGCATGGGAACCACGGGCGGCTATACCTTCGAGCTGCAAAGCCGGGGCGGCGGGAGCCTTGAGGACCTGGCCAAGGTGGCCGGGGAGTTCCGGGCGAAAGCCTCGGAAAATCCGGCCGTATCCGGGCTGTTCACGGATTTCAGCGTGTCCGTGCCCCAGATCTATTTCGATCTGGACCGCTCCAAGGTGAAGACCCAGGGCGTGCCGCTGGGCGACGTGTTCGAGGCCATGCAGACCTTTCTCGGCGGGCTCTACGTCAACGACTTCAACAAGTTCGGCCGGACCTACCGGGTCATGGTCCAGGCGGAGCCTGATTTCAGGCTCACCCCCGAGGACATCGGGCGCTTCTATGTGCGCAACGCGCTGGGCCGGATGATCCCCCTGTCCACCCTGGGGTCGGTCTCCCAGATCAAGGGACCGGAATACGTCCGGCGCTACAACCTGTTCCGCACCGTGGAATTCAACTCCGGCCCCGCGCCGGGCCACAGCTCCGGGGAGCTCATGGCCGCCATGGAGACGGCGGCGCGCGAAACCATGCCCCAGGGCTACGGCTTCGAGTGGTCGGGCATCGCCTACCAGGAAAAAAGCTCGGGCGCCCAGTCCGCCGTGGTCTTCGGCCTGGCGCTCATCATGGTCTTCCTGGTCCTGGCCGCCCAGTACGAATCCTGGGCCATTCCCTTCGCCGTGCTGCTTTCCATCCCCTGCGCGGTGCTCGGGGCGCTCGGCGCGCAGATGCTGCGGGGCTTCGACAACAACGTCTACGCGCAAATAGGCCTGGTGGTCCTGATCGGCCTTGCGGCCAAGAACGCCATCCTGATCGTGGAATTCGCCAAGATGCGCCGGGAGGAGGGCATGGCGGTCAACGAAGCGGCCGTGGACGCCTCCATGCAGCGTTTCCGTCCCATTCTCATGACCTCCTTCGCCTTCATCCTGGGCGTGGTGCCCCTGGCCTTGTCCTCGGGCGCGGGCGCGGCCGCCCGGCAGACCATGGGCACGGCGGTCTTCGGCGGCATGGCTGTGGCCACGGCGTTCGGCGTCGTCTTCGTGCCGGTCCTCTATTCGGTCATCCAGCGTTTCGCCGACCGCTTCGGCGGGAAGAAGGACGCGCGGAAGGACGCCGGACCGGACCAGGGCGAGGCGCATTGACCAGGGAACGCGCGATCCTCGAGTGAGACCGGGAACCGCTTGAAACAATAATGGGGTTCCAAGGGGCGACAGCCCCTTGGCCGCCAGGGGCCTCTTCCCCAACCAATCGCACAACGATCCTTACATACGAAAACGCCCCGGCCGGATGATTCCGGCCGGGGCGTTCTTTCGCGTATCGCGCCCGGGAAGGTCCTGGGGACTTAGCCGATGGGCGTATTCTCCTGCATGCCCCAGACGCCGCAGGGGCAGGCCTGGGCGCAGAAACCGCAGCCGATGCATTTTTCGGGATCAGCCGTCATTTCGAAGCCATTGTTCGGCAGGGGCTTGCGGCTGATGGCCGAGCGGGGGCAGATGACCTCGCACAGACCGCAGTCGCGGCAGGCGCCGCAGGAGGAGCATTCGTCCGCGCACTGGGTAAGGTCGCTGAATTCCACGATGCGCGGATCGAAGTATTCCAGCGTCATGCGCTTCTTGTCGATCATGGTCCGGGTGTCGGGCTGGGGCCGCTTCTCCCGGAAGATGTCGTCGATGACCTGGGCGGCCTGGCGGCCGGAACCGATGGCGTGGGTCAGAAGACCAGGCTTCACGGCGTCGCCGATGGCGAAGACCTTGGAGTCCGTGGTCTGGTAGGACTCGTTGACCACCACGTGGCCGCGCTCCTGGGCGATGCCTTCGGGCAGGAACTCCAGGTCCGGCTGGTCGCCGATGGAGATGATGACCGTGTCCGCGGGCAGGACCTCGCCCGTGGTCAGGACCACGCCCTCTTCCGTGACCTCCTTGGTGAAGCAGGGCCAGCGGAACTTGGAGCCCACGGCCTCGGCGTCCTTCTTTTCCTTGCCGAAGGCGGCCGGGGTCTGGATGTCGATCAGGGTGATGTCCTCGGCGCCGTAGCGGGCGGCCTCGGTGGCCACATCGCAGCCCACGTTGCCCGCGCCGATGATGACCAGGCGCTTGCCCATCTTCGCGTCGCCGCGTTTGGCCGCCTTCAGGAAGGTCAGGGCCGGAACGATGCGCTCCTTGCCCGGGATGGGGACCATGCGGGGCTTCTGGGCGCCCACGGCCAGGACCACGAAGTCGTAGTCGTCGCGGATGCGCTCGAATTCGTCCCGGGTCATTTCGCTGTTCAGGCGGATGTGGGGCAGCACCTTGTTCACGCGCTCAAGTTCGGCCTGGACCACGTCCTTGGGGATGCGTGTTTCCGGGATGGCCGAGGCGATCTTGCCGCCCAGCGTCTCGGCCATGTCGAAGATCACGGCCTCGTGTCCCTTGAGCCTGATCTGCCAGGCCACGGAGATGCCCGCCACGCCGCCGCCGATCACGGCCACCTTCTTGCCGGTAAGCGCCGGCAGCTCGGGGATGTTGCTGTTGACGCCCTGGCGGCCGATCTTGGTGATGTCCACCGGGACCAGTTCGCCCACGCCCCTGGTGCAGCCCTGCATGCACAGATGCGGGCACAGGTAGCCGCAGACCGTGGCGGGGAACGGCGTGTAGGCGAGCGCCAGGTCCACGGCCTCGTCCATGAGTCCGGCCCGGACCAGCCGCCAGCGCTCCTGGACCGGGATGCCGGTGGGGCAGGAGGCCTGGCAGGGGGCCATGTATTTGCGGTTTTCCCATACGGGCGTGAACCGGCGCATATCGCCGGTGACGATGAGCCCGATGGGGCTTCTGTCGATGTCGGTCAGGTCGCCGATGAGTCCGCCCCGGCCCAGCTCCTTGTCCCAGACCTGGCTGCGGAATTCGCTCATGGACTTTCTGGACTTGCCGGCCTTCTCGTACGGGCTTCTGGCCGCGATCAGCTGCCATTCCTCGCGCTTGGTGAGCTTGTTGAGAAGGCGCGGGCGGCCGATGTTGCGCAAAAAGGCCTTCATGCCCTCGCAGAACCACGCCCAGGTTGCGTCGTCGATGGGTTCGCTCTTGGCGTCGTTCTGGGAAAAGCCCTGGTGCGGACCGCGCACGAAGATGCGGCCGCCCACCATGCCGACGCAGGGGCGGTAGCCCAGGACGTTCTTGGGATTCTGGGCTTCCACGCCGCAGACCACCGCCACGCCGCCGGCCATGAACTCGGCGAAATAGTCGCCCACCGAGCCGAGCACCCACAGTTCGGGCGCGGCGAAGCGGGGGTTGGTCTTGGTCATGGTCATGCCGCGGGCGCCGATGTTGCCGCCGACCTGGACTTTGCCCTGGGCCATGGCGTTGCAGCAGCCGTTGGACGCGTTGCCGTGGACGATGATCTCGGCGCCGGCGTTGAGCCAGCCCAGGTCGTCCGAGGCCGGGCCCATGATCTCGATGCGGGTTCCGGGGAAGCCTTTGGAGCCCAGGCGCTGGCCCGGGGAGCCGGTGACGGTCACCGTGATGGGTTCGCTCTTGGACGCCCAGAGCCTGCCGCCCAGGCCGTGCTGGCCGAAGGCCTCTATTTCCAGATTGCGCGCGCCTTCGAGGACGGCCCGCTGGATGCGCTCCTCCAGGATGCGCGACTCCAGGCGGCGGCCGTCTTCCATGCCGCTTATGCGCTTCACTCTTTTCTTAGCCATGTCTTTTCTCCGTGAAATCCTTGGGCATCGGTGAATGACGGGCGCCTAGACCACGTATTTGATGCCGAGACGCTCGGCGGCGTGGTAGTCGCTGATGCCCAGGGCGTCGGACATGCCCACGGGCAACGAGGTGGAACGGCCGAGCGGGGCCACGATCTTGCGCAGCTCCGCGTCGAAGGCCAGGTAGAAGTCCACCACCCGTTCGGCCACCTTTTCCGGATCGAGACGCCGGTACAATCTGGGGTCCTGGGAGGTGATGCCCTTGGGGCACACGCCGATGTTGCACACGTTGCAGCGGTCGGCCTCGGAGCCCAGGCAGCCCGCGGCGGCCTGCATGACGTACTTGCCCGACTGGACCATGCTGGCCCCCAGCATGATGAGCGCGGCGGCGTTGGCGGCCAGGTTGCCGTTCTTGCCGATGCCGCCGCCCGCGATGAGGGGCAGTTCGTTCTGGCGGCCCTGTTGCAAGATCGGAAGAGCACACGTCTGAACTCCAGTCACGGCTACATCTCGTA
>CALGYO010000171.1 GCA_937934715.1 uncultured Desulfovibrionaceae bacterium
GGCCCCGGCTCCGGCCCCCGTGACCGAACCCATCGAGGCGGCCAACGAACCGGCGCCCGCCGCGGAACCGGCCCTCATCATCCTCTCTCCGGCCGAGGCCCAGGCCGCCACCGGACAGTCCGAACCGCCCCCGGCCGCCAGACGGCAGGCCAAGCCCGAGGCGTTCGACCCGTTCTAAGCGGATCAGCGCCGCATTCCTTCACGACAAGACGGGGAGACCGGATATCCGGCCTCCCCGCTTCGTTTCCCCCCTGGGACCATGCGCGCGGACCGTTTTCACGCTTCAAGCGCAAGACTCGAAGACCCAAACGTCCGGCGGCCAGCGGACTGCCCCGCCCTGAATCATGCCATTATCTCAAATTGTTACGAACAAAAGAGCGCATATCGGCGGGCTGTCCGGCAATGCGGGGTCAGTCTCAAGCCAGGACCCAGGCGTGGATCGCCGCGCGAGCGGCCTGACCTTGCGATCGTCTGCGCGAACGGGCCTTGAAAACGGTCCGGCGGGGAGCCCGGTTTTCCGGACTCCCCGTTTCGGGCAAGGCGGGCGGCCTTAATCCGCGCTATGCTTGTACCAGTATTCCACGTCGGGCTTGATGGAGCTGAGTCCGGTCTCCTGCATGGTTTCCGAAACCAGGATGGCGCCGAACAGGAGGAGCATGACGATCCCCGTAACCAGGGCTCCGGTTTTGCCCCGGCTTTGGCGAATAAGCAGGATGGCGGGCAGGATGCCGAAGATGATGCACACGCCGAAGCCGCCCACCACGTTCATGGCCGTGAGGAAAACGCTGGGGTAGAAGATGGACACGAGAAGCGGCGGCAAAAAGGCCACGGCCCGGATGACCCAGCCGTTGCGGCCCCAGGAAAAGGACGAGCCGATATCCTTCAGGAAATCCACCAGGGCCGCGCCGTTGGCCATGAAGGCCGCCGTCATGGCCAGGATGGCGAACACCAGCCCCACGCTCATGAAGAACCCCGAATCCAGAAGGCCGGTCAAGGGCACGGTGGCGGGCAGGTTCATGTCGTAGGCGTTCAGGATCGAATAGGCCTTGGGGCTGTAGAACGGCAGGGCGCAGAACACCGCCACGGTCCAGACCAGGTTCATGACCAGCCCGATGCTTGAGCCGATCCACAGGCTCTTGTGCACGGCCTTCCTGTCGCCTTCGAACATGCGGCAGACCGTGGGGATGAGGTTGTGGTACAAAAAGGCGGTCAGGACCACAGGCATGGCCGCAGGCAGAAATCCCCACTGCATGGGCTTCGCCCTGACCGGTTCCACATGGGGAAGGATCATGGCGATGAGGATGACGAAGCAGCCCCCCATGGCGATGAGGATGAGCGCGTTGCACCGCCGCAACAGCGCCGCCCCCACGCTGACCAGGCACAGGACCACGACGAAATAGGCCAGGCACACCGCCCAATTGGGCAAGGGCAGCTTGAAGAGGTTGGTCACGATGGAGGAGACCCCGGTCAGGTAGGCGGTGAGCACGCCGTAGAGCACCACCAGATCGGCGGCCACGGCCGCCCATTTGGCGAAGGAGCCGAGCTTCTTGCCGAAAAAGGTGGGCAGCCCGCCGGTCTCCCCCTCGGTCAGATCGTCCTGGTCGGCCAGGATGAGCGAACTTTTGAGCATGAGCGCCCAGATGAGCGCGATGCCCGCCACGGAGGGCAGCATGCCCGCGGGGCCGAGATTGATGGGCAGGGCCAGGATGCCCGCACCGAGGAGGTTCCCGGTGACGAGCAGGGACATGGTGAAGATGGAGGGCCGGGCGTTCGGCATGGGACGTCCCCCCTAGGCGCTTTTGTTGAGCATGATGTCGAGCAGTTCCGGATCCATGCCGGCAAGCCCCTTGCGCGCCAGGCGCCCCACATTGGCCATGACCCGCTCGGGCGAGCGTTCGATGAAGCCGTCCGAGGCGTTCACAACGCAGCCCTGCAAGGCCATGAAGGCCGTTTTGACCGCGGAGCAGGCCATCTCGCCCACCTTGAGGGCGCAGCTGGTCTTGGCGCCGTCGCAGACCAGGGCCACGCTGTTTTCCGCATGGTTTTTCACCGCCCCCCCGATTCTTTCCACGCTCCCGCCGAACAGGAAGCAGGTTCCGGCGGCCGCGCCGCACCCCGCAGCCACGCCGCTGCCGCAGAGCGCCGAGAGCCGCCCGGCGGAGGCCTTGATGGCGCAGGTGACCAGATAGCTCAGGGTCACGGCCCGCAGCATGACGTTCTCGTCCTCCAGGGAGGCGAAACCGGCGGCCGCGACCATGGGCAGTCCGGCGCTGATGCCCTGGTTGCCGCTGCCCGCCAGGGTCATGGCCGGAAGGGGCGCGCCGCCCATGCGGGCGTCGATCCCGGCGGCCACCATGACCCCGGCCCACAAGGCCGCGTCCTTGCGCAGGAGCCCCTGGCGGATGAGCGAAAGCTGGGTCCGGCCCACGCCAAGTCCCGGTCCCCGGTCCAGACCGAATTTCGCCAGGGCCTTGTTCAGCTCCAGTCCCTTGCGGATGTAGCCCAGGTCGTCGGAATCCAGATCGTCCAGAAGATCGACCATGTCCCCGAAGGTGAGCCCCTTCACCCATTCCTGCAGCTCGACCAGCGCCCCCTCCCCTTCGGGGCCGCAGGCGCAATCCGGCCTGACCAGGGTTTCCTGGCCGTTTTTCGACAGGGAAACGATGTTGTCGTGGCTGTCCTTGATGACCGCCTCGGCGGTATCCGGGCCCGAGGCGATGGCGACCTTGACGTACAGGCCCGAGGTTCCCTCGGCGATGCCCGCCGTGGCCTTGCCCGTGGCCACGAGTTCCTTTGCCTTGGCCAGGGCTTCCTCGCCCATGTCCGCGAAGACCTGGAGCTTGAGGGCCGGATCGCCGCCCGTCGCGCCCATGGCCGCCGCCAGGGCGACGCCGCAGCCGCCGCCGGAATGGGGTATGATCACGCCCATGGCGTTTTTATAGATGTTCGGATCGGTCTCGACCGTAATGGAATCGAAGGAACCGGTCCCGAGAAGCCTGGCGGCCGCCGCGGCGCACAGCCCAACGGCGGCGGGCTCGGTGCAGCCGAGCCCCGGATCCGTTTCCACATGCAAAAGGCGTTTGGCTCTGTCGTGCAATATATCTTTAATGCCGTACCCCATTTCGTCCTCCTTGGCGTTGCGCCGGTCCGAATGGCCCGGTCATTCTCTTCGTTTCGCCTACCTCGGGCATCCGGTCAAGCCGCGCGGCAAAAAACCGGCGTTTCTCCGGAAGCGGTCTAGGCGCTTTTACCCGAAACAATTGCGGAATTTCTTGACCCAAACCCTGATTGCGACTTATGCTTTTTTAAATACAAGTCGCGGCGGCGTTTCAGTTCCCTTCCTGGCGCCGGATCTCGAAACCGGCCGTCCGCAAACGTTTTGGAGGCGCATCATGGCGATTCTCACCCGCCGCGAGATGCAGACCGCGCTCATGAGCGAACTGCGGCTTATGCATTACCCCGTGGCCATCCGTTACATCTTCGACCAGGCGGAACTCGACCGCTTCAAAAACGAGGTTCCCCACTACCTGCCGTCCAAGCCCCTGACCTTCTGCCAGGCCGAGATCGGCGCGCGCATGGAAGGGCTCACGGTTTTACTGGAAAAGGACCGCCTGGGCTGCGCCAACGCCAAGTACGTGTTCGGCTGGAAAGGATTCGACGAGGCCGAGGTGAAAAGTCACCTCAAATACGTGGAAAGCATGGAGCAGGCCGAGGCCTTCGTCTTGTCCAAGCCGAGGCTTGAGGAGGATTGCCTGCTGGCCGCCGTGGTTTCGCCCCTGGCCGACGCCGTGGAGCCGCCCCATGTGGTCCATTTCTACTGCGACAACATGCAGGCCTACCATCTGGTGGTGGACTGGATGGCCGTAAAGAACGTGCATCCCCTGCGGCCCAACATGACCATGAACTCGGCGGCCTGCGCGGGCAACGTCTTCGCCTACAAAAACGCTTCCATGAACGTGTTCCTGGCCTGTAGCGGCAGCTACAACGCCGGCAAAACCGAGCGTGGGGAAATCAACGTGGCCATTCCCGGGGACGATCTGCCCCTGGTGGTGGACCGGCTCATGCGGCGCAAGGCCGAAAAGGGCGGCGCGTCCATAACCCGGGTGGGCGACCCTTTCCCGGGCGGCGACATTTGCAAGAACTGTCCCCTGATCAGCTTCAAAAAAGCCGGACCCGAAGCCTAGGGGCGCGTCCTGGCAATGCGCCCGTGCGCATTGTGGGGACGCTCTCCCGGATCAGCGGCGATTCTTTCCAACAGCATCCTGTATTTTCAGCGAGATCGCACGAACCTTCCACAAAAAAACGGCGGACGCCCTGAGGACGTCCGCCGTGTCTTCCGAAACGAAACGCGGATCAGGAACGGTAATCCGCGTTGATCTTGACGTAGTCGTAGCTCAAATCCGAGGAAAGCAGCACGTAGCGGCCGGAACCGTCCCCAAGGCGGATGTCCACGGCGATCTCGTTGCGCCGCATGTGCGGTTCGAGCAGGCTGTCCAGGTCTCCGGCCACCGGCGAACCCGCCAGGAATACCGGCACCCCGCCGATCTTCACGTCCACTTCCTCCGGATTGAAGGAGGCGCCGCTTCTGCCCAGCGCGGCCACGATCCGTCCCCAGTTGGCGTCCATGCCGAACATGGCGGTCTTGACCAGGGGGGAATGGCCCACGGCCCGGGCGGCCAGCTCGGCCTCGGCGTGGTCCTTGGCGCCGCGCACGCTGATCCGGACGATCTTGGTGCCGCCCTCGGCGTCCTGGACGATCATGTAGGCCAGGGCCTGGCATATCTCGATCATGGCCGTCAACAGGGACTGGCGTCCCTCGGCCTCGTCGATGCGCACCCCGGAGGCGCCGTTGGCCAGCGCCAGGACGCAGTCGTTGGTGCTGGTGTCGCCGTCCACGGTCACGCTGTTGAAGCTTTTGTCCACGGCGGCGGCCACGGCCTCGCTCCACCACAGGGAGCCCACGTCAGCGTCGCAGATGAGCGCGCCGAGCAGGGTGGCCATGTTGGGGCAGATCATGCCCGCGCCCTTGGCCATGCCCAGAAGCCTGACCTCTCCTTCCGGCGTCTCCACCGAGCCCCAGGCGATCTTGGGGAAGGTGTCCGTGGTCATGATGGCCTTGGCCGCGTCCAGGGGACCGGACTGGCCCAGGTTTTCGGCGAGTCCCGGCATGACGGTCTTCCATTTTTCCATGTCGAAACGCGGCCCGATCACCCCGGTGGACGCGGGCAGGATGCTTTCCGCCGGAACGCCGAAGGCCACGGAAGCCATGTCCAGGCTGGCGCGGCAATCGTCCACGCCGCCCTGGCCGGTACAGGCGTTGGCCTGGCCGGCGTTCATCATGATGACCTGGGCCCGGCCGCCGGTGGTTTCCAGATTGTCCCTGGCCACCAGGACCGGCGCGGCCTGGAAGAGGTTCTTGGTGAACACGCCCGCGGCGGCGGCGGGCTTTTCACTGATGATGGCCATCAGATCGTTGCGGCCGGAGTATTTGAATCCCCCCTGGGCCGTGGCGAAGGTGAAGCCCTTGGGGACGGGAACGACATCTTTTTTCATAACAGTATCATTTCCTTACGATTATTGCGGCGCAGCCTGGGGGTATCCCTGGGGCTGGCCCGGCGTCTGGCCTCCGGCCTGACCCGGCGATTGCGCCGGGGGCCTGGGCGGGGCCGTGAATTCCTCGCGGCTCAACCGCTGGTCCGCGTCCAGGTCGCGCCGGGTGAAGTCCCGGTTTTGAAAACTCACGAATTCCTGAGCCGATATATAGCCGTCCTGGTCCACATCCATCACGCTGAAAAGCATTTCGCGATTGGGGCCGCCCATGCCCGGTCCGCGTCCCTGGGCGGGCGCCTGTCCGGCCTGGGGCCGCGAGGCGGGCGCCGTCTGCGCCGCCGGACCGGCGCAACCGGCCGTCACGAAGAGAACGCCCAGGGCCGCAAGGCCCGCCAGGACGAAAACGGTTCGTCGCATGCGAAAAACGGTCATATGCGCCTCCCGCGCCAAGACGTGGTTTCCCGAAAAACGTCCTTACCCTGAAATCGCCTATATCGCGGCCCCTGGTCCCTGGCAAGCGGGCCCGGTCCGGCCGCCCTTGACGCGGCCGCCCAAGTTGCACGATGCTCGCCCCATGCGCGTGCGATTTTTTCCGGCGGCCTTGGCCGTCCTCCTGCTGGCTTCGTCCCTGATGGCGCCGGTCCCCGCTTGGACCGCAAGCCTTGAGGACGCCTTGTTCTACGGCGCCGACGCCTTGTACCGGGGCAAGTACGCCCGGGCCGAGCGGGGGTTTTCAAGCGCCCTTGAGATCGATCCCCAAAACGCCTTCGCCCTGACGGGCCTCGGCGACGCCATAGCCATGCTGGGACGGGACAAGGAGGCGCAAGAGGCCTACGACCGGGCGCTTTCCCTGTCGCCCGGCAATCTCCTGGCCCTGCGCGGCCTGGGGCTTCTGGCCCTTTCCCGGAACGACGTCCCGAAGGCCGCCTCGTATTTCAACGGCATGCTCGAGCACGACCCCGGCAACCCCAAGGCCCTGACGCTGCTGGCCCTTGGCGAAATCCTGTCCGGCCGTGCGCCCGAAGCGGTCGCCCTTCTCGCGCGGGCCGCGCCCCGGGCCTCGTCCTGGGACCATCGTCTGGCCGGACAGCTCTACGCGGCCCTGCGGATGCCCCAAAACGCCCGGCTCTCCCTGGAGCGTTCCCTTGAGGATGACGCCACCAACCTGGACACGCTGGAGGATCTGGGCGCCCTGTATCAACGGCAGGACGAACTCGACCTGGCCCAAAGCGCCTTTCGCCAGGCCCTGGCCCTTGATCCCAACCGCCCCCTGGCCCGGGCGGCCCTGGCCAGACTCGCCTCGGATCAGGCCCTGGCCGCCGAGCAGGCCGGACAATCCGGGAAAGCCGCCTACCTGTGGAGCGCCGTCCTGGAATACGACCGGGACAACGTCCAGGCCCTGGCCGCCCTGGCCGCGCTCAACGCCCGGAAATCGCCCGGGACCGCGCCCGGGACGCCCGAACCCGAAGGGCCGTCCTTCAGCCCCAAACCGGCCCCCGGCGCCGCGCCCTCGCAATGACCGGGGCAGGATGCGGGGTTGACGCGCCGCGTCAACCGCGTTCCCCTTCGCCCGGCCTCGCGTCCTCCCCAGGACGCCGCGCGGGCGGCCGGACAATGCCCCGGCGGCGCGGCATCCCGCGGCGGAAACGCCGGCGCCCAGGGTGTTGACCTTTACGGGCAATTATTCCACAGTTCCCGGGGACGGCCGGACGCGGCGCGCTTCCCGGCCCAAAGCCCCAGAAGGAACCTTTATGAAAACGCTTTTTGCCCTTGCGGCGTGCTGCGCGTTGACGGCGCTTTGCTGCTTGCCCGTCCAGGCGGCTTCCACCTGCTACGTGTGCCTGTGCAACACCTCGTACAACAGATGCCAGCTGAGCTGCGCCGGCTATACGGACGCCGTCAGCCTGCAGAGCTGTTCCTTCAGCTGCGACAAGACCTATTCTTCCTGCATGGATACGGCCTACGCCGCCATGAGCGCGCAGGAGCAGGCCAACCAGGCCAGCCTGAACACCACGGCCAGCTCGAAGTAATTCCAGAACGCCCCTCTCCCGGAACCGGCGCCGGGCATGCGCTGTGATCAGACGCGTTCCGGGGCCTCGACCGGCCAGGGGCAAACGTCAAGGAGAAACGCCATGCGATTCGCACCCCTCGCCGGCGCCGTTTTACTCTGCGCGTGCGCCGTCCTGGGACTTTCCGGGGCAGCCAGCGCCCAGACCGCGTTCGAGGCGAAGAACTACGCGGAATGCGTCATGCTCTACGCCAACAAGGCGCGCACCAACGCCGGGACCGTGCTCATGCGCCGGGCCTGCAAATGCCGCTTCCAGAACCCGGCGCCCGCCGACTGCGCCAACTACTCCCCCCAGGCCGTCGACTGTTTCCTGAAAAACACCATATCCGTCACGGAAGAAAACCAGGTGGACGGGGTCAAACGCGCCTGCGAGACCCAGTTTCCCTTGCAGTGACGCCGCCTCCTGGCAGCCGGTCCCCCGGCGGCCGCACGAACATATCGCCCGGCGGAGCCCATGGTCCCCGGGCGATGCCGATTTCAGCATGGACCTGCCCGCCGCTGGAGCAAGGGACGGCGTGACGGCGGCCTCGCGGCCTGACGGTTGAACGGCTTCGCGGTCTCGCGGCCTGACCGCCTGGCGGGAGAAAGGCTTCCGCGCCGGAGACCCTCCGCGCCCTCCTGACCGGCCGGTCCGGGGCCCGCGTCGTGAGGAGGATCACGCCGCCTGGGGGAACGCTCTAGTAATACCCCCGGCCTTCGCTGGAGCTTTGGATGAAGTGGATGATGTCCTGCTGTTTGGCCTCGCGGACGGGGTCCGGGTTGTAATTGGCGGAAAGGCAGCCCCACTGGGCGGCGCAAACGGCCGCCAGGGCCGCGAGTACGGCGATGCGCGCAAGAACTCGAATCATGGCGAGAAGCCCCTTCTGACGTGTTTTGCCCAATCTGCCAGATTCCCGGCCCGTTGTCATGAGTCATCCGTCCCTTCGTCCTCGGGGTAGTGACGGGCCTCGAGATAATTGCCCTCGGGATCGTGAAAATAGACGGACACCCCCTGTCCATGCGCGCCGAAACGCGGGACGGGCCCGGTTTCGATGACCACGCCCCTGTCCGCCAGCCTGGCCACAAGGGCCGCCCATTCGTCCGGATCGTAGCGCAGGCAGAAATGATTCATGCCGGGCGCGGGGCTCCTTTTGAGAGGACGGTCGCCCGCGCCTTCCTCCCACAAGGCCTTCGGGAAGAAATCGATGATGCAGTCCGCATTCACCCGAACCGAGGGAAAGGGGACCTTCCCCCGGCGCCAGGCCTCGGCCCGCTCCGGAGCGAGCCCCAGCATGTCCTGGTAAAACCCCAGCATCAGGCCGGGATCGTTCACATTGAGCGCGATATGGTCAAGAACCGTCGGCATGGGGCCTCCCATATTTTCGCGCGCCGCCTGTTCCGGTCGCCAACGGCGACGCCCGTCTTTTCCTCATGCCACAAAAAAGGCCGCCCCCGCAAAGCGGGAACGGCCTCAGACTGCTGACAAAGGCCCGATCGCTGCGTTGCTTCAAAAAAGCCAGACCCTCGCGTATTGAGATACGCGTCGGCCCTGGCTTTTTTTCGCGCCTTGCGCTCGAACCTTTTCAGCAGTCTGAGCAAGGGGACTCTGTCATCATGCTGAGCAAGAGGACTTTGGCATCATGCTGAGCAAGAGGACTTTGGCATCATGCTGAGGCCGCCCCCGCAAAGCGGGAACGGCCTTTCGTCCAGGTCGATGTAAAGACTATTTCTTCTTGTTGGCGCAGCAGTGCTTGTATTTCTTGCCGGAGCCGCAGGGGCAGGGTTCGTTGCGGCCCACCTTGGGCGCGGCGCGGCGTACGGGCTTTTTCTTGGGCTTCTCCCCGTCCTCGGCCCCGGAATATTGCAGATCCTGGGGCGGCTCCTCCTTGTGCTGGAACTCCTCCTCGCGCACCTCGGCCGTGATGCGCACCCGGGAAAGCGCGCGCACGGCCGTGTCCTTGATGTTCATGAGCAGTTCCTGGAACATCTCGAACCCCTCGCGCTTGTACTCCTGCTTGGGGTCCTTCTGGCCGTAGCCGCGAAGGCCTATGCCGTCGCGCAGACGGTCCATGTTGTACAGATGCTCCTTCCAGCGCCGGTCCAGGCTCTCCATGAGGAAATAGCGCAGGATCTCGTTGTAATGCTCCCCGGCCGAGGCCTTGAGCGCGGCGAATTTCTCGCGCACCCGGGCCCGGTAGGCCTCCATTTCCGCGTCGGTCCCCTTTTCGAGCTCGGGCCGCAGGGTGAAAAGCTCCTCGGCCTGGCTCGCGGCCACCTCCAGGGTTTCGGCCTCCGGACCGCCCTTGGGAGCGCCGACGATGGGCGCGAAAACCTCGTCCACCAGCTCGTCCGCATAGGCGTCCACCAGTTCGCCGGTGTCGCCCACGCTCATGTATTCCCGGCGCAGGCTGTAGATGACCTCGCGCTGCTGATTCATGACGTTGTCGAAATCGAGCAGCTGCTTTCTGATGTCGAAGTTGTGGGCTTCAACCCGCTTCTGCGCGTTCTCGATGGCCTTGGAGACGAGCCTGTTCTCGATGGGCTCGCCCTCCTCCATGCCGAGCTTGTCCATGAGCCCGGCGATGCGGTCCGAACCGAAAAGACGCATGAGATCGTCGTCGAGCGCCAGGTAGAAGCGCGAGGAGCCCGGGTCGCCCTGACGGCCGCTTCGGCCGCGCAGCTGGTTGTCGATGCGCCTGGATTCGTGGCGCTCGGTGCCGAGGATATGCAGGCCGCCAAGGCCCGTCACGCCCTCGCCCAGCACGATGTCCGTGCCGCGGCCGGCCATGTTGGTGGCGATGGTCACCCGGCCCTGCTGGCCGGCCAGGGCCACGATCTCGGCTTCCTTCTCGTGCTGCTTGGCGTTCAACACCTCGTGGGGCACGCCCTTTTTCTTGAGAAGACCGGCCAGAAGCTCGGATTTTTCGATGGAGACCGTGCCCACCAGGACCGGCTGCCCTTTCTTGTGCAGTTCCTGCACGTCCCCCGCGATGGCCTCGAACTTCTCCCGCTGGGTCTTGTAGATGACGTCCGGGAAATCCTTGCGGATCATGGGCTTGTGGGTGGGAATGGAGATGACTTCCAGGTCGTAGATCTCCCTGAACTCCACCGCCTCGGTGTCCGCCGTACCGGTCATGCCCGCCAGCTTGTCGTACATGCGGAAATAGTTCTGGAAGGTGATGGAGGCCAGCGTCTGGTTCTCGGCCTCGACCTTGACCCCCTCCTTGGCCTCCAGGGCCTGGTGCAGCCCGTCGCTGTAGCGGCGCCCAGGCATGAGGCGGCCGGTGAACTCGTCCACGATGATCACCTGGCCTTCCTTCACGATGTAGTCCACATCGCGCTGGAAGAGCTGGTGGGCCTTGAGCGCCTGGAGGATGTGGGCCTGGAAGGTCACGTTGGCCGGGTCGTAGAGGTTGTCCACCTTGAGGATTTCCTCAAGCCGGGCCACGCCCTCCTCCACCAGGACCACGCTTTTGGCCTTCTCGTCCACGGTGAAATGCTCTTCCTTTTTCAGCAAAGGAATGATGGCGTTGATCTGGGCGTAGAGGGAGGTGGAGTCCTCGGACGGACCGGAAATGATGAGCGGCGTGCGCGCCTCGTCGATCAGGATGGAGTCCACCTCGTCCACGATGGAGAAATTGAGCTCGCGCTGGACAAGCTGTTCCTTGTAGAACTTCATGTTGTCGCGCAGGTAGTCGAAGCCGAACTCGTTGTTGGTGCCGTAGGTGATGTCCGCCTCGTAGGCGGCCTTGCGCTCGTTGTCGTCCAGGCCGTGGACGATGACGCCGACGGAAAGCCCCAGGAAATTGTAGAGCTTGCCCATCCACTCCGAGTCGCGCCTAGCCAGGTAGTCGTTGACCGTGATGAGGTGCACGCCCTTGCCGGACAGGGCGTTTA